>DUPT01000003.1 GCA_012838225.1 Tissierellia bacterium | reverse complement strand
TTTGGTTCTTAACGTTTTGAGAATTGTGGAGATTTACGAGCTTTTTTGAAGCCGTATTTCTTCCGTTCTTTCATTCGCGGATCACGTGTCAGATATCCGGCTGCTTTTAAGGCCGGTTTGTGGTCCGCATTGGCTTTGACTAAAGCTCGGCTCAGTCCGTGACGGATCGCACCGGATTGCCCGGTGTAGCCGCCACCATTGGCGATGACATAGACATCATAGGTTCCCAGTGTATTGGTGATCTCAAGCGGTCGTTTGATCTCTTGGATCATGACCTCGTAGTTGAAATATTCATCCACCGGACGCTTATTGACCATGATATTGCCGGAACCCGGGACCAAACGGACACGGGCTACCGCATTCTTGCGACGGCCGGTACCTCTATATTGTACTGTCATTTAGATCCCCCTTATTCCAGTTCCAGTGATTCAGGCTGTTGGGCGGCATGGTTATGTTCCGGACCAACCACTACCCGAAGTTTCTTCAGCATTTGATTCCCGAGCGAATTCTTGGGCATCATGCCTTTGACGGCAGCATAAACAATCTTTTCCGGTTGCTTATCGAGTTGCTGTTCGAAGGTGCGTTCTTTCAATCCACCCGGATAGCCCGTATGCCAGCGATACATCTTGGCATTGCGCTTGTTTCCGGTCACGTTGACTTTTTCGGCATTGATCACGATCACATAATCACCGGTGTCAACATGAGGTGTATAAATTGGTTTGTGTTTGCCGCGCAGGATGGCCGCAATCTGGCTGGCCAGTCGTCCTAAGGTCTTACCTTCGGCATCGACGACATACCATTTGCGTTCCACTTCGGCTGGTTTTGCTACAAATGTTTTCATCATTACCTCTCATATTTTCCGGGGCAGGGAAAATAGATTACCTTTGCTATGATACACCATCAATCCACTAAAGTCAACGACTTTCGTCATCAGCATCAAACAATCCAAACCGTAAAATATGGGCTGATACAAGAATTCGAATCAGTCGATCTATTAGCTGTTCGATCATCGATGGACGAATTACTTGCAAAGATCCAACAAAACGAGTTAGGATACTAGTAATTATAGCGACTCGTTGCCTTCGTTTTTAACCAGCTTTTCTTTATGAGGCAACGGGCCAGTGGGAGTGTCGCACTGAAATAAATCGTCTAATTACTCAACCTTCCCAAAAAAGCCTGAACTTATAGGCCTTTTGTGACCAACTTAGGAGTTCGCTATGTATTCTTTGACTGTCAAGCTAACACTTTTTTTGCCATTGTCACAATCGCTAAAAGACAAACGGCGCGTTCGTCGCGCCGTGATTGACCGCTATCAAAAGAAAGTCCTTATCAAAGAAGTCGCCACCCAAGAGTCGTGGCAGAGTCTGACGTTAGGCTTCGCTCTGGTATCTCTTCGTGAATCAGATCTCTACCAACAACTCGATGATCTGCTTTATGACATCACCGAAAGCGGTGAGGTCGAACTCCAGTCGAGGGACTTCGAGCTGGTCAAGCTCTAGTATTGGATTCCTTCCAGATATAGTCCCTGGGCTGGGGCAACCTTGCGAGTGAACTCCTTCGAATGGCTCAAAAGGATGTCCTTCGTCTTGGCCGGATCGATGGCTCCCTGACCGACCTCGATCAAGTACTGCATCAAGATACGGACCATCTTATACAAGAAGCCATCGCCGCGAAAGCGAAAGATCAGCTTGTCAGCCTTTGTCTCATACGAGATTTCATGCAGCGTTCGAATCGTCGACCGCTCACCTTGGCGGCGGTTTGAGAAAGCATAGAAATCATGCTCTCCGATCAGCTGTTGGATTGCTCGATCGACGGCTGTCAGATCGAGCGTCTTGTCTAAGAAAGTTTCATAGGGTCTTTGAAATACATCATCAGTAAAACTTATCACATAGCGATAGGTTTTTTCTTTGGCTGAATATCGGGCGTGGAAATCATCCTCGGTCCATTTTAGGGCCAAGAGCTTTATATCACTTGGCATCAGATTGTTGAGGGCGAATAGGGCCTTGTCCTCAGGGATCACCTGCTTGGTTTTAAAATGACCCACCTGCCTGATCGCATGGACGCCGGCATCCGTCCGGCCCGATAGATGGAGTGTGATCGGCTCTAGATAAAGTTTTTTAAGCGCCCGTTCGATCTCTGCCTGCACCGTACGATGCTTGGTTTGACGCTGAGAACCGTGGAAGTTACGACCATCGTAGCTCAAGTCGATCCGAAGGGTCACAGCAGTTTACCTATCCCGAAGATGAGCAGCGGAAAGAGTAGGATAAGACCATAGGCGATATAATCTCGTCTTTGATAGATCAAGGGATTGAGCTTGGTTCGGCCCTCCCCTCCCCGGTAGCCCCTGGCCTCCATCGCATTGGCCAGCTCATCCGCCCGTTTGAAGGCAGCGATAAAGAGCGGGACTAATAGTGGGATCAGACTTTTCGCCCGGCGAAAGATATTGCCTGACTCAAAGTCGGCTCCTCTAGCCTGTTGGGCCTTCATGATCTTATCCGTTTCCTCCAACAGCGTCGGGATAAAACGGAGTGCGATCGTCATCATCATCGCCAACTCATGCGCCGGAAAACCGATCTTCTTTAAGGGACTGAAGGCCTTCTCCAGACCATCGGTCAGCCGGATGGGTGAACTGGTCAAGGTCAATAGAGAGGTCCCGATGATCAGCAGTATCAATCTGGCAGCCATCAAAAAGGCCATCTCAATGCCTTCCTTGGCGATACTGATGCGCCAGACACTAAAGATCGGCGTGCCGCGGGTAAAGAAGATATTCATCAGAAACGCGAAGATGATGACAAACAGGATCGGCTTGATCCCCTTGACCATAAACTTAAACGGCACCTGAGACAACCGGATCAGCATAAAGACGAACAGGGTGATCAGGGCATATTGGACAAAGGTCGAGGCGACAAAGATGGTGATGATATAGACCAGGGTGGCAAACAGCTTGACCCGGGGATCGAGCTGATGCAGGATGGAATCGGCCGGGTAGTATTGACCGATCGTGATATCACGAATCATGACGCACCCCCCGCAGTAGTTCGGTTTTCGCTTCCTCCAAGGAATAGAGATTCTTCGGATAGTCAAAGCCGCACTGTCGCAGTTCATAAAACAAGCGCGAGATCGACGGGATGCCAAGGCCGATGCGCTCTAAAAAGGGCACATCCTCAAAGGCCTCCTCGATCGGCTTATCCATCACGATCTCACCCTTTTTCATGGCAATGATGCGCTTGGCGACCTTCGAGATCTCATCCATCGAGTGCGAGATCATGATCAGGGTCATCTGTCTTCTTTCATGGAGTCGGACCAACTCTTCCAGGAGATCCTGTCTGGCCTTGGGGTCGAGTCCGGCCGTCGGTTCATCGAGCATCAAGATCGTGGGCTCCATCGCCAGGACCCCGGCGATCGCGACCCGGCGTTTTTCACCACCGCTTAGCTCAAACGGCGATCGTTCGGCATACTCCTCAAAGTCAAGATCGACCAGCTCCAGAGCATCTCGGACCCGTCGCTCGATGTCTTCGTCAGCCACACCGATATTTTTAGGTCCAAAGGCAACATCCTTAAACACCGTTTCTTCAAACAGCTGATATTCCGGATACTGAAATACCAGACCGACACTTTTTCTCAGCTCACTCAGGTTTTTTGAATCCTTATCGATCGTGACACCATGGACCGTCACAGTTCCCTCATCCGGCTTTAGCAGGCCGTTGATATGCTGGATCAAGGTGCTCTTACCGGAGCCGGTATGTCCGATCAGACCGACAAATTCTCCTTGACCGATCGACAGGTCAATATCCTTTAGGGCTTGGATCTGATAGACGCTGCCCCGATTGTAGTAGGAATTTAAGCCTTTTATTTCAATTGACATAGCTGCCTCACAAGATCGGCTTGTTCAAAGACCGGTTCCAACGGGACACCGTGTTGCTTGAGGTATTCGGTGAGGACAAGGATCTCGGGCACCTCAAGATTCATGGCCGTTAGCTCCTCCTGGCGATCGAAGATCTCAAGCGGAGAACCGCTCAGGGCGATCCGGCCTTGATCCATGACATAGACATAGTCTGCCTGGAGCGCCTCCTCCATAAAGTGCGTGATCAAAACGATCGTGATGCCTTGGGCATTGAGCTCCTTTAGGATGTCCATCACCTCTTGGCGACCACTGGGGTCGAGCATCGAGGTCGCCTCGTCAAAAATGATGATATCCGGCTTCATCGCCAGGACACCGGCGATCGCGATCCGTTGCTTTTGGCCGCCGCTCAGCATATGAGGGGGCCGGGTGACAAACTCACGCATATTGACGCCATCAAGGGCCCGATCGACCCGCTCACGGATGAGTGAGGTCTCAAGCCCCAGATTCTCCGGACCAAAGGCAACATCTTCTTCGACGATGCTGGCCACGATCTGATTGTCCGGGTTCTGAAAGATCATCCCGGCGTGCTGACGGATCGCCCAGACATCAGCCTCCTCCTTGGTCGAATAACCCAGGACATGGATATCGCCCTCGGTCGGGATGAGCAGGGCATTGATCAGCTTGGCCAGGGTCGATTTGCCCGAGCCATTATGCCCGATCAGCGCGACAAAATCGCCCCGCTCGATCTGGAGAGAAATATCGGTCAAGACCAGCGGCTGATCGGGATCATAACGGAAACTGACGTGATCAAAAGTAATCATAGCTACACCAAAAAAAAGGGACAAACGCCCCTTTTAGACTAATTCGATCTTGGCTTGCGGTGCGCCATCGCCTCGGCGCGGTCCCAACTTGTAGATCCGGGTGTATCCGCCGTTTCGATCAGCATACTTCGGTCCAATATTGTCGAACAGTTCTTTGACAACGTCTGCACTCGTCATATAGGCGGCCGCCTGACGACGGGCATGCAGATCATCCGAGCCGCGTTTGGCCAAGGTGATCATCTTCGCGACGGAGCGCTCGAGTTCTTTGGCTTTGGCTTCGGTGGTAATGATAGAACCGTGTTGTAACAAATCAGTGGTCAGGTTTCTCAGCACCATCAGACGGTGTGAGGTTTGGCGACCTAATTTACGATATCCTGCCATGGTCAGCTCCTTTCTACTCTTCCTTCGACTTCAGTTGCAGTCCGATCTCATCGAGTTTCTCCTTGATCTCAGCCAAGGATTTCTTTCCGAGATTGCGGACCTTCATCATGTCTTCTTCCGTCTTTTCGAGTAATTCCTCAATCGTATTGATGCCGGCTCGTTTGAGGCAGTTACGGCTGCGCATGGACAGTTCCAGTTCCTCGACCGTCATCTCGAGAACACGTTCTTTGCTCTCATTTTCTCGCTCATAGAGCGTTTCGATACTACTGACTTCTTCCGTCAACTCAATATACAGTGCCAGATGGTCGTTTAGGACCTTGGCAGCCAATGAGATGGCCTCTTCCGGCTTGATGCTGGCATTGGTCCAGATCTCATGGGTCAGCTTGTCATAATCGGTGATATTGCCGACCCGGGTCGGCTCAACCGTGAAGTTGGCCTTGATGACCGGTGTGAAGGATGAGTCGACGGCGATGACGCTCAAGGTTTCATCCAGATCCAATTTGTTTTCTTCGGCGGAGACGTAGCCTCGGCCCTTGGCCAGACACATTTCCATATAGAACTTTTTGTTCTCGGTCAGATTGCAAATATAGAGATCGGGATTGATGATTTCCACATCGGCATCGGCGATGATATCGCCGGCCGTGATGACCTGAGCTTGATCCAGATCGATCCGGAGGATCTTCTCCTGATCGCCGGAATTGATGTTGGCGACCAATCCTTTGATATTGAGGATGATATCGACCACATCTTCTTTGACCCCGTCAATCGTCGAGAACTCATGCAGGATGTCATCAAATTTGACCCATTTGATGGCACAGCCGGGCAGGCTCGAGAGCATGATCCGACGCAGGGCATTGCCCAGGGTCATGCCAAAGCCCCGTTCAAGCGGCTCGACCGTAAGTTTTAGATAATGTTCCTTTTCGTTGAAGTCGGAAAAGGTCAGATTCGGTTTCTCAATTCCTATCATTGTGACCTCCTAGGATTTAAGCGACTAACGAGAATACAGTTCGGTGATCAGTTGCTCTTCCACCGGAATATCGATGTCTTCCCGGTTCGGCAGACGGACGACTTTTCCTTCCATCTTCTCAAAGTCTACCTCGACCCACGATGGGGTGTTGGCTGCTTTTTCCTGCAGATCTTGGAATTTGATACTCTTACGGCTGGCTTCTTTGACCGCGATCACATCACCTTCTTTGATGCGGATCGACGGGATATTGGCTTTTTTGCCGTTTAAGGTAAAGTGCTCATGGGTCACCAGTTGGCGAGCTTCCTTACGGGAGTTGCCAAAGCCCATGCGAAATACTACATTGTCAAAGCGCAGCTCAAGCATTTGCAGCAGATTTTCGGCTGCGATGCCTTCTTGACGCTCGGCCCGCTTAAAGGTATCGCGGAATTGCTTTTCCTGCATACCGTAAAAGCGCTTGACCTTTTGTTTTTCTCTCAGCTGACGTCCATAGTTGGACAGTTTGCCGTGGCGGCCGCTGCCGTGTTGTCCCGGCGGGGTGCTGCGGCGATTGAAAGCGCATTTGTCCGAATAGCAGCGATCGCCTTTTAAGAACAGCTTGACGCCTTCACGTCGACAAATCCGGCACGAGGGCCCTACATATCTTGCCATGAAATCCTCCTATACCCTTCGTCTCTTGGGCGGGCGGCATCCGTTGTGGGGAATCGGTGTTACGTCGGTAATGCTGTAGATATCTAAACCGGTGGCTTGCAGTGCCCGAATGGCGGCTTCACGGCCGCTACCGGGGCCCTTGACAAACACCTGCACGCTCTTTAGGCCGTGCTCCATCGCTGCTTTGGCGGCGACTTCAGCACATTGCTGAGCGGCAAACGGGGTGCTCTTTTTGGAGCCGCGAAAACCGAGGCTGCCGGCAGAGCTCCAGGCCAGGGCATTGCCCTGCAAGTCCGTCAGTGTGACGATCGTATTGTTGAAAGAAGACTGGATATGGGCTTGTCCACGTTCAACATTTTTTCTCTCACGACGCGGTCTGCGGCGTGTATTGCGTTTGGGTTGAGCCATTGTCCGTCCTCCTTATCGTTTCTTCTTCGCCATGGTCTTCTTGGGACCTTTGCGAGTCCGGGCATTCGTTTTGGTGCGTTGCCCGCGGGTGGGTAGACCTCTGCGGTGACGGATGCCGCGTTGGCAGCCGATCTCTTGCAGACGTTTGATGTTCATGGAAACCTCCCGGCGCAGGTCACCCTCGACGGTCAGCTCCGTTTCAATGATCCGACGCAGCTTTGAAGCTTCGTCTTCGGTTAAATCTTTTACGCGGGTATCAGGGCTGATCTCAGCATCCTGAAGGATCCGCTTTGAGGTCGATGGACCAATCCCATAAATATAGGTCAGGCCGACTTCGACTCTTTTTTCTCGTGGTAAGTCAACACCAGCGATACGTGCCATATTTCGTCCTCCTATCCCTGTCGCTGCTTATGCTTGGGATTTTCACAAATAACCATAACCCGACCCTTGCGTCGAATGATCTTGCATTTTTCGCACATCGGCTTTACTGATGGTCGTACTTTCATTTTTTAACCTAACCTTTCCCTCGCCAGGTAATCCTACCCTTTGTCAAATCATAGGGTGATAGTTCTATCGTGACATAGTCTCCGGGCATAATCTTGATATAGTTCATACGCAATTTCCCGGACAGGTGAGCCATGATCTGATGGCCGTTTTCCAATTGGACTTTAAACCTTGCGTTGGGTAATGCGTCGATGACCGTGCCTTTCACTTCGATTGCATCTTTAGCCAAGCCTTGCTTCCTCCTCTGAGTGTTGATACTGTTGAATCAGTTTTCGAATGTTCGCATTGTTGACATGCGGTTGGTCCAGGATATCCGTGTGGATATTTGTCGCTTGTAAGTGGATGATCTTCTTGCGTTTTGGTTTCTCCAACGGTCTGAGTTTGCCATCGACCAGTCTGACAAAATCGGTCTCGACTACGGCTTGGATGATAAACATCCGCCCCTTATCTCGTCCGGCTTTACTGATAACAAGCTGACCGGGGATGAATTTATTCATCTTCATCACCTGCCGTAAGCAGGACCGGTCCGTCCGGTGTGACCCAAACGGTATGCTCATAATGAGCGGAGAAGGAGCCGTCGGTGGTTTTGACCGTCCACTCATCTCCCAGTACCCTTACGCGGTGGGAGCCCAGGTTTACCATCGGTTCGATGGCAAGCACCATATTCGGCTCCAGCTTGGGACCTCTTCCGGCCGGCCCGTAATTCGGCACCGCCGGGTCTTCATGGAGTTCTTTACCGACACCGTGGCCGGTAAACATTCTTACAACCGACATCTGATTCTGTTCAACATAGCGCTGGATGGCCGAAGACACATCGCCTAAGCGATTGCCGTCTTGGACAAAGGCTAAGCCTTCATAGAAACTCTGTCTGGTTACATCAATCAATTTCTGATGTTCGGGTGCGATCTGCCCTACCCCGTAGGTGCGGGCAGCGTCCCCGTGATAGCCATCAAAATATACACCAATATCGATACTGACGATATCTCCCTCTTGCAGGATCTCTTGTTTACTCGGGATCCCATGGATGACTGTGTCATTCAAGGAGATACAACTGGAAGCAGGATAGCCGCGATAATCCAGGAATGAAGGCGTCGCACCTTTGGATTCGATCGCCTGTTGGATTGCCATATCCAGTTCGTTGGTAGAGATGCCGGGCTTTATCAGCCGGCGGGCGACCTGATGGGCATAGGCCGTGATCGCCCCGGCTTGTTGCATCGCCTCGATCTCTTTCATCGATTTGATATGAATCATTCTGTCTTACCCAGGAGAGCCATGATCCGCTCGAAGACTTCCTCCGGCGAACCCTCTCCCCGGACCTTTAAGAGTCGGCCCGTTTCGTCGTAATAGTCGACCAGGGGTCTGGTCTGATCTTTATATACCTCCACCCGGTGCATGATGACATCTTCTTTGTCATCCCGGCGATGGATCAGAGGCTCATGACATAAATCACAAAAGCCGCTGATCTTGGGAGGTCGTCCGGTAATATGATAGGTAGCGCCACAATTGCTGCAGACTCGTCGACCGGTCGCCCGGTTGATCAAGATATCATCTTCGACCCGGATCAAGATCACGGTGTCGAGCACGGCGTCGTGTTTAGCCATCAGGGCGTCAAGGTTTTCGGCTTGAGCAATATTTCGCGGATAGCCATCAAACAGCACACCCTTTTTCAGATCATACTGACTTAATGCCTGATCTACCAGGTCGATCACCAGATCATCCGGGACCAACCCGCCGCTGTCAACATAACTCTTTGCCAGTTTGCCCAGCTCGGTTTTCCGGGCAATATTATCCCGCAAAAGATCTCCGGTCGAAATATGGGGAATCCCATAGTATTCGGTCAAGATCTTAGCTTGGGTACCCTTTCCCGCATTCGGCGGGCCTATCAATAGCAGATTCATTATTTCAAGAACCCTTTGTAGTGTCGCATCACCATCTGCGCCTCAATCTGCTTGACGGTCTCTAGTGCGACCCCGACAACGATCAAGAGCGATGTTCCGCCAAAGCCCATCGGCATCTTACCAATGACCAGAATGATCGTCGGCAGGATCGCAATCAGAGCCAGGAAGACCGCCCCGACGATCGTCAGACGATTGAGCGAGCGGGCGATAAAGTTGGTGGTCGGCGTACCGGGACGGATGCCCGGGATAAAGCCGCCATTCTTCTTCATATTATCTGCGATCTCGATCGGATTGAAGGTGACCGAGGTGTAGAAATAGGTGAAGAAGATGATCAGCAGCGCATAAAACAGGTTATACCAGACGTTTTGACTGTTAAACGTGTTTTGGAAGAAGTTGGCTGCCCCACTGCCCGGCCAGATCAGCGCCGTCAGTGTGCCCGGGAACATCAGGATGCTGATCGCAAAGATGATCGGGATAACACCGGTCTGGTTGACCTTGAGCGGTATATGTGAGGTGTGACCGCCATACATTTTTCGTCCGACGACTCGCTTCGAGTATTGGACCGGGATGCGGCGCTGACCTTCTGTGATGAAGATGACACCGGCCACGATGGCGATCGCTACGACGGCAAACAACAGAATGTTTAGGATATTGATATCCCCCGCCATCAGGCGGAACCACGTCGCATAGATCGATACCGGCAGACGGGAGATGATCCCGGCATAGATAAACAGCGAGATCCCGTTACCGATACCATTTTCATTGATCTTTTCACCCAGATACATCAGGAAGGCCGTGCCGGCTGTCAGCGACAGCACTACGATAAAGAGTGAAAAGCCATTGTAGTTTCTAAAGAACGGCCGAAAGATGGTCGAGGCCATGGCCAGTCCTTGAAACAGCGCCAGTACCACGGCAAAATAGCGGGTGTACTGAGCCATTTTCTTACGACCGGTCTCGCCTTCTTTGGCCAGATTTTCAAAGTACGGGACCGCGATCTGCAATAAGTTCATAACGATCGAGGCCGTGATATAGGGCGAGATACCGAGCGCAAACAGCGATACATTACCAAACGCCCCACCACTCATCAGGTTAAAGAACCCGAGCAGCCCGTCTTGGGCGGTGGTGCCTTGCATGACGGCTGCCCGATCGATCCCCGGCACCGGGATATTGGCTCCCAGCCGGAAGATGAACAGCATCGCCAGGGTGAACAGGATTTTTGAGCGAAGATCCGGGATGCGCCAGGCCTTCTTCAAGGTATCCAGCATCAGATCACCTCGGCTTTACCGCCCGCTTGTTCGATCTTTTCGACGGCGGATTTGGTGAATTTGTGCGCCTTCACTGTCATCGCCCGGTCGATGTCGCCATCGCCCAGGATCTTTAGGCCGTCGTAGAGTTTCTTGATGACGCCCTGTTCCAACAGGATCTGCGGTGAGATCTCTTCGAGCTCAAGCTCTGCCAAGCGGCCGATATTCAATATGGCGTACTTGGTGGCAAAGCGGGCATTCGAGAAGCCGCGCTTGGGCAGACGACGGTAGATCGGCAATTGTCCGCCTTCAAAACCGAGACGAACGCCGCCGCCGCTGCGGGATTTTTGACCGCCATGACCTCGGCCGGAGGTTTTACCCAGACCGGAGGCTTGACCGCGGCCGACCCGCGTCTTTTTTGTTTTCGCGCCCTTAGCCGGGCGCAGTTCGTGTAGTTTCATGCTGCCTCCTATTTCACTTCTTCTACTTCAAGCAGATGGGAGGCTTTTTTGATCATGCCTCGTGTGATGGGAGAGTCTTCTCGCTCAACGACCTGTCCGATTTTCTTCAGACCAAGCGCTTCGATGTTTTTGCGATGGACCGGTTTGGTACCGATCGTGCTCTTGATCAGTTTGATTTTCAGTTTCATCTAGACCTCCTTGCCGAGGATCTCATTGACCGATCGGCCGCGCAGCTTGGAGACATCACGCAGGGTCATCATTTGCGACAGACCCTCCATCGTGGCATCGACCATGCTCTTGGGGTTGGATGAGCCTAAGCTTTTGGCCCGGACATCTTTATAGCCGGCCAATTCCAGGACTGCCCGGACGCCGCCACCGGCGATGATCCCGGTTCCCAGCGGAGCCGGCATCAGCAGAACTCGGCCGGCCCCGGTGCGGCCTTTGACCGCATGCGGGATGGTGGTACCGCGCAGCGGCACCTTGACCAGGTTCTTTTTCGCATTGGCGATGGCTTTACGGATGGCATTGGGGACCTCGAGGGCCTTGCCCGTGCCGACGCCGACATGACCATTGCCATCACCGACCACCACCAGGGCCGAGAAACGGAAGTTCCGTCCGCCCTTGACGACCTTGGTGACACGGTTGATATGAACGACTTGTTCTTGGAGATCCATGCGGTTGGTATCAAATTGTTGTTTTCTCATTTAGAACTCCAATCCTTTGTCGCGAGCACCCTCAGCCAGTTCCTTGACGCGGCCGTGATAGAGATAGCCGGCCCGATCGAACACGACCGATTTGATGCCCTTTTCCAGTGCTTTTTCAGCGATCAGCTCACCCACGGTGCGGGCGGCTGCTTTATTGCCAGTTTGTTCCATCTCGCCATCGAGGCTCGAGGCACTGACGAGTGTCGTGCCGGCCACATCATCGATGATCTGAGCATAGATGTTCTTATTGCTTCGAAACACGCACAGACGCGGACGCTCAGCCGTTCCATGAACCTTGGAGCGGACCCGCTGATGACGATTCTTTCTGGCATCATTACGTACAAATTGTTTAACCATTCATTCCCCCTATTTGCCCGACTTGCCTTCTTTGCGGCGAACGCGCTCATCCTGGTAACGAATGCCTTTGCCTTTGTAGGGCTCGGGTTTTCTCCAGGCGCGGATCTTCGCGGCATAGTTGCCGACCAATTGCTTATCAATGCCCTTGACAATGATCTCGGTCGCAGTCGGTACTTCAACGGTGATTCCTTCGGGGTCGGTCATAACGACCGGATGAGAGTGTCCCACCTGCAGGTTCAAATCCTTGCCGGATTTGGTCGCCCGGTAGCCGACACCTTCGATGCGGAGTTTTTTCTCATAACCCTTGGTAACTCCTTCAACCATATTGTTGATCAGTGTCCGATAGAGACCGTGGAACGACTTGTGTCGTTTGTTCTCACTCGGACGATCCACGACCAGGTTACCGTCTTCGATGGTGATTTTCATCGAAGGATCGATCGCCTGTTCGAGTGTCCCCAGCGGTCCCTTGACGGTGATCAATTGACCTTTTTGGGAGACTTCTACTCCGGTCGGGATCTCGATTGGCAGTTTTCCAATACGTGACATGTTCTCCCCCTTACCAGATGTAGCAGATGACTTCACCGCCGACGCCGTTTTTGCGGGCCTCTTTATCGGTCATGATACCACGTGAGGTGGAGATCATGGCGATGCCGAGTCCGCCCAGAACGCGGGGCAGTTGGTCGGATTTCGAGTAAACGCGCAGACCGGGCTTCGAGATTCGCTTGAGTCCGGTAATGACACGTTGTTTATCAGCCGAGTATTTGAGTTCGATCTTGATCATTCCTTGCGGATTGTCTGATTCAGCGACCTCAAAACCCTTGATGAATCCCTCTTCTTGAAGGATCTGAGCCATCGCGAGTTTCATCTTGGAAGACGGCACTTCGACGAATGTATGACGCTCTTTATTGGCATTGCGAATGCGTGTCAGCATATCGGCAATGGGATCTGTAGTCATCATCTATGACCTCCTTACCAGCTGGCCTTACGAACGCCCGGGATCTCTCCCTTATAGGCCAGTTCGCGGAAGCAAATCCGGCAGACACCGTATTTGCGCAGGACGGCTCGGGGCCGACCGCACAGATTGCAACGAGTATAGGCTCGGGTGCTGTATTTTGGTTTGCGGGATTGCTTAATCTTAAGCGATGTTTTTGCCATCTTTCCTCCTATTGGCGATAGGGAAGTCCGAACAGCTTGAGCAGTTCGCGAGCTTCCTCGTCGGTCTCGGCCGTTGTAACAATAGTGATATCCATGCCGCGAATCGCATCGACCTGGTCATAGCTGATTTCCGGGAAGATCAGTTGTTCGCGGACTCCCATGGAATAGTTTCCACGGCCGTCAAAGGAGTTCGGGTTGAGACCGCGGAAGTCCCGGACCCGGGGAAGTGCGATCGATACTAAGCGATCCAAGAATTCATACATTCTTTCGCCGCGCAGTGTCACTTTGAGACCGACCTTCATCCCGTCACGCAGTTTGAAGTTAGCGATCGACTTCTTCGCTGAAGTCACGATCGGGGTTTGGCCGGTGATCTGACGTAGCTCCTCGGTAGCATTTTGCAGCACTTTCGGATTTTCTTTGGCTTCGCCGACACCCATATTGATCACGATCTTGTTCAATTTGGGGATCTGCATAACCGACTTGTAGCTGAATTTTTCCATCATTTGAGGAGCGATGGTTTCTTTATAGATATCATGTAGTCTTGCCATAGCTCACTCCTAGTCAATCGTGTCGTTGGTCTTGGCCGAGACACGAGTCTTTTTCCCGTCTTTTAGCACATTGTATTTGATGCGGGTGCCGGCTTTGGCACTCTTATCATAGAACATGACATTCGATATGCTGATCGGGGCTTCTTGGCGGAAGATTCCGCCGGTATTATTCTTCATATTTGGTTTTTGGTGCTTTGTCACCATATTGACGCCTTGGACCAGCACGCGATTCGTTTTTGGAATCACGGCCAGGACTTCGCCTGTTTTACCCTTGTCGTCCCCGGCGATGACGATCACCTGATCACCTTTTTTAATTTTCATGGATCCTCCTACAGCACTTCCGGTGCCAGCGACAGGATCTTCATGAACCGTTTGGCCCGAAGCTCCCGGCCGACCGGCCCGAAAATACGGGTTCCGACGGGGTTTAAATCCTCTTTGATAATGACAGCGGCATTATCGTCGAAGCGTACATAGACGCCATCTTTGCGGTGCAGTCCCGAGACCGTTCGAACGATGACGGCCTTGACGATGTCACCTTTTTTTACAGCGCCGCCCGGAGTCGCTTGCTTGACTGTGCAGATGACGACGTCACCGACATTGGCATAACGACGACGGGTGCCACCCGGTACCCGGATGACCAGGAGTTCACGAGCACCGCTGTTATCAGCGACCACGAGTCGACTTTCTTGTTGAATCATGTGTGTCCTCCTATTTCGCTTTTTCTGTGATTTCTACCAGACGCCATCGCTTATGACGGCTGATCGGGCGGGTTTCCATAATCCGGACCTTATCGCCGATCTCACACTGATTGTTTTCATCATGGGCATGATATCTTTTGGATAACTTGACCTTTTTTTGATACAGCGGATGGCTGACGTGACGGATTACATTGACGACGATGGTCTTGTCCATTTTGTTGGAGATGACTTCGCCGGAACGAACTTTTCTTTGATTTCTTGCCATTGTCATCCTCCTACGCCTTCAGTTCATTTTCGTGGATCAGTGTCTTGACACGTGCGATATCCCGACGGACCAGTTTGATGCGGGCATTGTTCTCCAGCTGACCGGTCGCATGTTGGAAGCGAAGGTTGAACAGTTCGGCTTTGAGATCATTCAACTTGGTATTGAGTTCACCCACTGAAAGTTCACGTAATTCTCTAACCTTCATCGGATCCTCCTTCTTCACCCTTCATCACGAATTTGCAGCGGATCGGCAGCTTCATAGCGGCCAAACGCATGGCTTCGCGGGCGAGATCTTCGCCAACGGCGGACAGTTCAAACATGACTCGACCCGGGCGAACAACAGCGGCATGATATTCCGGAGCCCCTTTACCGGCACCCATGCGGGTTTCGGCCGGCTTCTGGGTGACCGGCTTGTGGGGGAAGATCTTGATCCAGACCTTACCGCCACGGCGAATTTTACGGTTGATAGCGATACGAGCCGCTTCGATCTGATTGGCCGTGATCCAGGCCGGCTCCAGGGCAACGAGGCCGTATTGACCATAGGTGATCTCATTGCCGCGTTGGGCCATACCCTTCATACGACCGCGATGGACGCGGCGTCTTTTTTCTCTTTTAGGCTGTAACATGAGTCCGCCTCCTTAGCGATCTTGACGGGGCGGACGACGGCGTCCTCGCCCATCATTTCTGCGTCGGCCACCTTGACCGCGCGGTTGACGTTTCTTGGCAGTCTGACGATACAAGACCTTGCCTTCTTCCGGATCGACCAGAATTTCGCCCTTGTATAACCAGACCTTGACACCGATCTTGCCATAAGTGGTGTCGGCTTCTGCCAGACCGTAGTCGATATTGGCTCGAAGCGTCGACAGCGGAACTTTGCCTTCGGTATAGCTCTCGCTGCGAGCGATATCAGCGCCGCCTAAGCGACCGCTGACCATGATCTTAACTCCTTCGATACCGGTCCGCATCGCCCGGCCCATGGCCTGCTTCATGGCGCGGCGGAAGGAGACCCGGCGCTCGAGGCTTTCGGCTACGCTTTGAGCCAGCAGCAGCGCATCGGCATCGGGGTTTTGGACTTCAGACACATCGATATGGATGCCCTTGCCGGTCATCTTTTGGATGTCGGCCCGAATGCCCTTGATGGTTTCTCCACCCTTGCCGACGATCATGCCGGGCTTGGAGGTGAAGATATTGATCGATACATTCTTATTACCGGCCCGGTCGATATAGACCCGGGAGATCCCGGCGTTGTAGTAGTTTTTGGTGATATAATCACGGATCTTTGCGTCTTCAACGATCAGAGCCGGAATATTTTCTTTTTCGGCGAACCATTTCGAATCCCAGTCCTTGATGACGCCGACGCGCAGTCCGTGCGGACTTACTTTTTGACCCATTTGTCTCCTCCTACTCTCTCTCCGCCACAGTCACACCGATGTGACTGGAACGATGGACGTACGGGCTGGCCATTCCTCTGGCTCCGGCCCGATAGCGTCTCATGCCGGGACCTTGATTGGCATAAGCTTCTGATACATACAGATCCTCAGCCATCAGGTCGTGGTTGTTTTCGGCGTTCGCCACGGCAGAGTTCAAGACTTTCAGAAGAACCCGGGCGGATTTTCGCGGTGTGAATTGCAGGATGGCTTGAGCCTCTTCAATACTCTTACCGCGGATCAAGTCACAAACCGGTTTCATCTTGCGAGAAGAAATGCGGACATATTTGGCAACAGCTTTTGCTTGCATGATCTCTCCTATCTCTTCAGCTTGGTCTTTTTGTCCCCGGCATGACCGCGGAAGGTGCGGGTGGGGGCAAATTCACCGAGTTTGTGGCCGACCATATCTTCGACGATATAGACCGGGATGTGCTTGCGACCGTCATGTACGGCAATCGTATGTCCGACAAATTGCGGAAAGATGGTCGATGAGCGGGACCAGGTCTTGACTACTTTTTTCTCATTTTTGGCATTCATCGCTTCGATCTTCTTTAACAGACCGGCATGGACGAAGGGGCCTTTTTTCATTGATCTACTCAATTGGCTCTCCTTTTACTTCTTCCGCTTACGAACAATGTACTTATCGGAATGTTTGCCTTTTTTACGTGTTTTGTATCCGGCTGTCGGGACACCCCAGGGGCTGACCGGTGACGGACGACCGATGGGGGCTTTCCCCTCACCACCGCCGTGCGGGTGATCGACCGGGTTCATCGCGCTACCGCGAACGTGCGGACGACGGCCCATATTGCGGGTGCGACCGGCTTTACCGAGATTGACGATCTCGTGTTCGATATTTCCGACTTGACCGATGGTGGCCCGGCATTCCTTACGGATCATACGGACCTCGCCCGAGGGCAGACGGACTTGAACATAGTCACCTTCGCGAGCCATCAGCTGAGCGAAGTTTCCGGCGCTGCGGACGAGTTGGCCGCCTTTACCGGCTTTGAGCTCGATATTGTGGATGATCGTACCCAGCGGGATGGAGCTCAGCGGCAGGGCGTTACCGACCTTGATATCGACATCTTCACCGCTGACGACCGTGTCATTGACCTTTAAGCGATTGGGGGCCAAGATGTAGCTTTTGGCACCGTCGACATAGTGCAACAGAGCGATGTAGGCCGAGCGATTGGGATCGTATTCGATCGCCGCTACGCGAGCCGGTACGTTGTCTTTACGACGTTTGAAGTCGATCAGACGATACTTTCTTTGATGACCCCCGCCACGATGGCGAACGGTGATCTTGCCTTGGGCATTGCGCCCGGCTTTTTTCTTTAGCGGAACCAGCAGTGTTTTCTCCGGTTCGCTCTTGGTGATTTCTTCGAAACTCGGCAGAGCCGCGTGACGCAGGCCATCCGAGGTCGGTTTAAATGTTTTGATCGACATGATTCCTCCTACAGGCCTTCAAAGATCTGAATCTCTTTGCTGTCGGGGGTCAGTGTCACGATGGCTTTTTTCCAACTGCGGGTAAAGCCGGTGTAACGACCTTGGCGCTTTTCTTTGCCGACGACGTGCATCGTATTGACACGAGCCACATCGACTTTAAAGATTTCTTCGACAGCATCCTTGATCTGGTACTTGTTTGCTCTCGGGTCGACCCGGAAGGTATATTTCTTCTGCTCGATATTTTCAGTCGAGCTTTCCGAAATAATCGGGGCGATTATAATATCGTAGGCGTTCATTATTTGTAGACCTCCTCGATCAGATCGAGTGCATCCTTGGTCAGAATCAGGTTCTGATGGTTCAGGATCTGGTAAGTGTTGATATTGTTCGTGTAGATGACCTTGGCATTCGGCAGGTTGCGGGCTGCCCGCTCCACTGCGACATTCTTATCTCCCAGCACGATCAGCGGCTTTTTATCCGCTTCGAAGGCGCTCAGGATGGTCACCATTTCCTTGGTCTTGCCATTTTCGAGTTCGAGCTTGTCGACCAGGATCAGTTCTTCGTCCAGGACCTTTTGGCTCAACGCACTCTTGAGGGCTAAGCGGCGGATCTTCTTAGGCAGACTATACGAGAAGTCACGCGGCTTCTTGGCGAAGACGACCCCACCGCCGATCTGGTTCGGCGAGGTGGTGGAGCCTTGACGGGCCCGACCGGTCCCCTTTTGACGAAAGGGCTTTCGGCCGCCGCCGCGAACATCGGCTCGAGTCTTGGCGGCAAAGGTACCTTGACGCTGATTGGCCAGGTAGTTGACGACCGCTTCGTGCATGACATGCACATTAGGTTCGATTCCAAAGATTGAATCGCTGAGTTCGACGGATTCAACTTCATTGCCTAATTGATTTCGCATTTTGATTGTTGGCATAAGTGTCCTCCTTATTTATTCATCTTCACAGTGGACTTGATGGTGATGATGCCTTTTTTCGGACCCGGAACGGCGCCCTTGACCAGCATCAGATTTCTCTCGGGATCGACCAAGACCACTTCGAGGTTCTGCACAGTTACATTGACATAGCCCATCCGGCCGGGGCCGCGTTGGCCTTTGAAGACTCGTCCGGGGGTCGAGGAACCGCTGCGGGCTCCCGGGGTGCGGTGGAACTTCGAACCGTGACTCTCCGGTCCACGGCCGTGATTCCAGCGACGGATGATCCCTTGGGTGCCTTTACCCTTGGATTTTCCGCTGATATCGACATAGTCGCCCTTGGCGAACACGTCGGCCTTCAGTTCTTGACCGAGGCTGTATTGGGAAACGTCATCGACCTTGACTTCTTTCAGGCGACGTCTCGGAGACACACCGGCTTTTTTGAAATGGCCCAGCGCCGGCTTATTCATACGTGATTCCTTCATCTCATCAAACCCGATCTGAACAGCCTGGTAGCCATCCTTCTCCTGGGTTTTGATCTGTGTGACGACGGCAGGTCCGCATTCGATAACGGTTACGGGGACTTCGACCCCTTTGTCATCGAAGAGCTGCGTCATCCCGATCTTACGACCGATCATAGCTTTCATGATTCCTCCATCATTTTACAGCGGATTGCTTTCGAGCAATCGTACTAAAATTTCTACAGTTTGATTTCAATGTCGACGCCGGCCGGCAGGTCGAGACGCATCAGCGAATCTACCGTTCGTTTGCTGGTTCCGGAAATGTCGATCAGGCGCTTGTGGGTTTTGACTTCGAATTGCTCCCGGCTATCCTTATATTTATGGGTAGCGCGGATGACCGTGATAATTTCCTTTTCAGTCGGCAGCGGGATCGGTCCCGATACACTGGCACCGGTCTTATTCGCTGTCTCAACGATTTTCTGAGCTGATTGATCTAAGATCTTATGATCAAACGACTTGAGTTTAATTCTGATTTTTTGACCTTCCATGAATTCCTCCTATTAGTTTACGTAACACGGGTCCTGGTGTTCCGTAGTAAATATGCCCGTCGAATGACCTCGCTGAGTCATTCTCGCTCCGACAAAAATGTCCCGGTAGGCGGGTAACCTCTGCCATCACCGTTCTCGGGCACACTCATATACATTAAATGAAAAACCCCCTGTTGTCAAGGGGTTTCGGTAAGTTTTTTTAGTTGGTGGCCGATAAATCCCTCGATAAATGACATCCGTTGGGATTCTTTGATGAACTCAACTTAGGTTCGGTTCCAGTATAGCATATTCGGGCTCATTGAGGAAGGACTTTCTCGATCGATCCAGCCTTGCTCAAATCAGCTCATCCAGGATCTGAACGGCGTTTCCGGCCGCTCCCTTTCGGATATTATCCGCTACACACCAGATATGCAGGCTGTTGGGGGCAGAGTTATCTCGTCTGATGCGACCGACCAGGATATCCTCTCGACCGGCCGCTTGGAGCGGCGTCGGATAATCGGGCCAATCGATCAGGCTAAGACCGGGTGCTTCGGCTAGGAGCTGCTTCACCGCTGCCAGATCGAACGGCTTCTCCATCTCAACGACCATCGCGACCGAGTGAGCGCTCTGCAGCGGCACCCGAACGGTCGTAGCCGTCACTTTCAAGTCAGGTAACTCCAGGATCTTTTTCGTCTCTTCGATCATCTTCTGTTCTTCTTTGGTATAGCCGTCCGCTAAGAAGTCATCGATCTGCGGTATGACATTATTGTTAATCGCGACCGGATAGAACTGAGGTGCCTCCCCTCTTTGGCCGCGCACCAAATCCTCAATGCCGGCTCTGCCTGATCCCGAGACCGACTGATAGGTGGTATAGATGACGCGCTTTAGACCGTAGGACCGAAGCGCTCCCAGCGGCACGACCGATTGAATGGTCGAGCAGTTGGGGTTGGCGATGATGCCCTGATGGGTTTTAAGCACCGCCGGATTGACCTCCGGCACGACCAGCGGTACACTCTGCTCCATCCGAAAGGCACTCGAATTATCGATCACGACACAGCCGGCTTGAGCGGCCTGAGGAACATAGACTTTGGCGAGTTCACCATCGATGGCAAACAAGGCATAATCGATCGCTTGGAAGCTATCCGGGCCTAACACCTCAGTGATCAGCTCCCTTCCTTTGAAATGGATCGCCTGAGAAGCTGATTGAGCCGAGGTCAATAGCTTGATATCCAGGTCATAGTCTCTTTTGGCAAGCTCCTCCAGGATGGTCTCTCCGACCAGTCCCGTCGCGCCTACGACAGCCAGTTTAATCATATTGTCTCCTTAATAGTCTGTGACAGACGGTATCGATCAGATCGCCGATGACGGCCGAAGCCGTCTCAAAGCCGCCGGCACCTGGCCCCTGAAAGGACAACTCACCGGCAAATTCATGCCAAAGCGTGATACCATTTCGAGCGCCCTCCACCTGATAGAGCTCGTGGTCTGCCCCGATGGCCACCGGCTTGATAGAGTACTGCTGCCGTTTAAAATCAGCGCTGGCGATGAGCTTATATTTTTTATGCTCGGCTCTGGCCTGTGCGATGGCCGCTTCACTCAGACCGGTGATCCCCCTCCGCTCGATCTGTTCGTCTGAGGGATAGTGTCCGGTAGCAAAATACGTTAGAATACCGAGCTTATACATGGCATCAAAGCCCTCGACATCGCTGGTCGGATCAGCTTCCAGTAAACCCTTTTGTGAGGCTTCTGTTAGCGCCTGCTCCAGTGGCATGCCCCCGGCCACCTGCGTCAAAATATAGTTGGTCGAACCGTTTAATATCCCTTCGATCCGGGTGATCTCACCGGTGGCGAGCGATCGGATGCTTCGGAGGATCGGCACCGCTCCGGCCACCGCGCCTTCATAGGCTAAGCTGACCCGATGCTCCCGGGCCAATGCCTCAAGCTCACCCTTGGCTCGAAATAGGGCCTGCTTATTCGCCGTTACGACGTCTTTGCCCTGAGCCAGTGCCTGTTTGATCAAGCCGGTGGCCGGCTCCAGTCCGCCTAAGAGCTCAATCACGAGATCGACCTCCGGCCCAAAAAGCGACTCGGCATCGGCGGTGGCGTCTCTGAGCTCCTTATGCTTGCCGAGGTCTTTCACCAGCACACCGACAAGCTCTAGCTCGATTGACCGATTCGTTCGTTGGCGTATGACCTCACGGATCCGGTCCGAGTGCTCGATCAGGATCTGTCGAACCGATCGTCCGACGGTCCCATGCCCCAAGAGGGCCAGCCTAATCGTTTGTTGGTTCATAATGACCTACCTTTGTACCTGCCACCAGCGGCTGATTGGTATTTTTGATCTCCAGCAAAACGCCGGAGTCGACCAAGGGCTTGATGGCCTCGGGGTGATAGACTCTGGCCCCGGCCTTCGTGATCTCCAGCAGCTGTTCATAGCTCAAAAAATCATAGCTTTTGGCTTGGGGATTGATCGCCGGATCCTCTGAGAGGACCCCATTGACATCGGTCCAGTTCTCATAGACCTCCGAGCCTAGGGCTGAGGCGATCAGCGAACCGGTGATATCCGAGCCGCCCCGATCGAGCAGTTTGATGTGACCATAGGGATTTCGGCCATAGAAGCCGGGGACGACCACGCCTTGGCCGGGCGACAGCTTCTGTCGGATCTGTTCTTTGGTGGAGTGAGGGTCGAGATTGCCTGAGGCATCGAACTGGATGAGCTCGGTCGCATCCACAAACTGATAGTCCAGGTACTTGGCCAGCAGCTTGGCGTTTAGGTATTCGCCTCGACTGACGATGAACGAACGGTCCTCCGAGGCCTCGAGTGATTGGCTGACGGCCTCGATCTCCTCGCCGGCCGATCCATCGAGCGCCAGATGATCAGCGATCTCCCAGAAGCGGTCCTTGAACCGCTCAAGGTTCTCCTGGCCCAAGAGTTTCAACTGAGCGATCCGTTTGGAAAGTCCGGCGATCTCTCGCTTGATATTGCTGTAATCGATCAGTTGATCGGTGATCTTACGATCATGGGCATGTCTTTTTCCCGGAGCCGACGCCACGATGACCGCCTGCTTCGAGCTCTGAACGATGTCTTTGACCTTCGAAAACTGTGCCGCTTCACTGAGCGATGTCCCCCCAAACTTGGCCACCACCTTCTTTGGGATCGACTCGATCTCATAGGGCGTCTGCTGATAGACGCAGTAGTTGAGCCAATTGGAGAAGAACAGGTTGGCGGTGGCCCGCCAGCCGCCGAGGATCTCCCCGGTCGGGTCATCATTTTCATAATAATTCTCAGGCGGCTCGGTCGGGAGGCCCTTGGCCTTATCCCGGCGATACTCCTTATCGAGGGTGGTCTCATCATATTCTAAATGGCCGGCTTTGAAGACAAAACGGTGATCGTCACTGGCCACGATCTGCGCGCCGCTCTCATCGCTTCCGGCATAGAGGATCAGGCCGGGATGGCGATCGATATCATCGGTCTTTACCAGCGTATAGCGCGACTGAGGCACGACAAAGCTCGAATCAAAGCCTCGGCTCAGCGGACCATCGTAGAGCGTTTTGAACCGCTCCACCCGAAAGATCTTATCTTCCACCAACTGTTTACGGATGCCGTAGTAGTAATACAGCGCTGCCTGAGCCGACCAGCATAAAAACAGAGTCGAATAGACGTGTTCTCTCACATAATCAAAGATCTGAGTCAGCTCCTGCCAATAGGCCACCTCCTCAAAGTCCATCCGCTCGATCGGCGAGCCGGTGATGATGAAGGCATCGAACTTCTCGTCTTTTAGCTCAGAAAAGTAGCGGTAGCGCTGCTGGAGTATCTCCGGCGGCGTATGCTTGGATTGATAGCTCTCGGTCCGGATCAGGTCGATCTCGATCTGCAGCGGCGTATTCGACAGTACCCGAAACAACTGCTCCTCGGTCTCAAGCTTATTCGGCATCAGGTTTAGGATGGCGATCTTGAGCGGCCGGATATCCTGGTGCTTGGCTCGGCGCTTGGTCATCCAAAAGGTGTCGCGGTTGGGTTCGAGAAAACTCTTCTCAATAATCGGTGCCATGCTTCCTCCTATGCCAAGGCTTGCTCGAGATCGGCAATGATATCCGCCACATTCTCGATCCCGACGGACAGACGGATCAGATTGGGGGTGATGCCGGAGGCTCTTTGCTGGGCCTCACTCAGTTGGCGGTGGGTCATCGACGCCGGATGCAATACGTGTGTCCTGAGATCCCCCAGATGGACGACCATCGAAGCCAGCTTGAGTGAATCGATGAACTTGACCGCTTCGTCACTGCCGCCTCTCACCCCAAAGGCAATGATGCCCGAGCCGCCCGAGAGGTATTTATCGGCCAGATCCTTCGACGCTGAGCCCGATAGTCCCGGATAGGCCACCCACTCCACACCGGGATGGTCCTTTAAAAAACGAGCGACCTGAAGTGCATTCTCGGAGTGACGCTCCATTCTTAAATGGAGTGTTTCGGTGCCGAGATTGATCAAGAAGGCATTGAACGGACTGAGAGTCGTACCGAAATCCCTCAGAAAGGCCGCCCGAGCCCGGACGATAAACGCGGCTTCACCAAAGCTTTCAACATAGCTCAGGCCATGATAGTTGGGATCGGGCTCGACCAACTGGTGGTGGCGGCCGCTGGCCCGCCAGTCGAATTGACCGGAGTCTACGATGATGCCGCCTAAGGAGGTGGCATGACCGTCCAGGTATTTGGTGGCTGAATGGACCACGATATCGGCTCCCCACTCGATCGGCCGACACAGCACCGGCGTCGCCAGCGTATTGTCGACATACAGCGGCAGCCTATGCTTATGGGCGATTCTAGCGATCCGTTCGATATCGAGCACATCGACCAGCGGATTGCCGATCGTCTCACCAAAGATCAGCTTGGTATTCTCCTTGACTAAGCCATCGATCTCCTCTTCAGAAGCTGATGGATCTATCAAGGTCGTCTCGATGCCGAGACGCCCCAGTGTAGCCGACAGCAGCGTAAACGTTCCGCCATAGAGATTGTTCATGGCAATGATATGATCGCCCGCATCGGTGATGGTCAAAACCGACAGCAGGGTGGCTGACTGACCGCTGGCCACTCCCAGGGCACCGACACCGCCCTCTAAGGCCGCCAGCTTCTTCTCCAACACCTCGACCGTCGGGTTCGATATCCGGGAGTACATATGTCCCTCAGCCGCCAGGTCAAAGAGGGCTGCCACATCCGCCGCCTGCTCATAGTAATAGGTCGTTGATTGCGAGATCGGAACGATCCGGGTGTCCCCGCTCTTAGGATCATAGCCGGCTTGGGTACATAGGGTATCGATATGATTCATTCTTTCCTCCAATATTTTTGTAAAAATAAAAAACTCGTCCTACCAAAAGGACGAGCATGATGCACGTGTTACCACCTTATTTCATCTGCCTATCACGAAGCAGACCTCACCAGGTACGGACCGTTGGCCTTATACCCTGTCGCTGTAACGGGCGAACCCGCCGTAGCCTAAAAACTTCAGCTACGTCGCTCCGAGACCATCTTCCTTCTGCTCTTCATTACCTGCTCTCACCTACCCAGGCTCTCTTGAAACTATCCCCAGAAGTACTCTTCTCTTCTTAGCGTTTAGACTACTCTAACGAATCATTTGCCCAAAGTCAACCCCTAAACGACAAAATAAATTGTAGATTCTAGATCATTAATCCAACAAAAATTCCTCAGCCTTGGGGAACAATCCAAACAAACCGCCGGTATGGATAAAGAGGATATGCTCTGACGCTTCAAACAGCCGGTGGTTTTGTTTCAGCGATTCCATCAGTCCTCGCATGGCCTTACCGGTATAGACCGGATCGAGTACGACACCAGTCTCTCGGGCAAAGTCTCGGACGAAATCTACCTCTTCGGCGGTGTTTAGGGCATACCCTCGACCGGCATAGCCATCGAGGATATGGAGCGGTTCGGTTAGGTCTTCGTTCACTTCAGCGATCTGAGAAAAACCCTGCCAAAGCTGCTGCGTGATCAGCCGAAAATGATCAGCGGTTTGACTGATATTGATGCCGACGATCTTTTTACCCGCCTGGAGCAATTGATTGGCAAAGACCAGTCCGGCATACGTACCGCCGGAGCCGACGCTGCAGACGATGGTATCGAAGCTGATCCCGAGCGCTCTTTCTTGATCCAGGATCTCTTGGAGGGCCAAGAAATAGCCGAAGGTGCCGAGTGGATTGGAGGCACCGACCGGTATCTGATAGGCCTTAGCGCCCCGATCAGTGGCCTCATCTGCCAGCTGCTGCATGATTTCTTCCAGTCTTTCACCAAAATCTCGCGGCGAGACCAGCTGGACGGTGGCGCCAAAGAGCTTATCCAGCAGCAGATTGCCGGCCGGGAGGACTCTGGTGGGCGAGCTTAGGACCAGGCTGCATCGGAGACCGAGCTTCGCTGCGGCCGCGGCCGTGGCCCTGGCATGATTCGATTGAACACCGCCACAGGTGATCAAGGTATCACAGCCCTGCTCGAGGGCATCATAGAGCAGGAATTCGAGCTTTCTGATCTTATTGCCCGAGAGCTCCGTGCCGGTCTGATCATCTCTTTTCAGGAATAGCTTTTTGCCTCGAGGCAGCTCGATCCGACGGATCTGATCGATCGGTGTCGGTAAATGAGCCAACGACAGCTTATCAGGTATTGTCATATCTTCCTCCTGCGTCTATTCTAACCCAAAGACAAAGTTAAACACCAAAAAAGACAGGTCCTAGAACCTGCCTTTTTGAATGGATTATTCGATGATGGAAACAACCGATCCGGCACCAACGGTGCGGCCGCCCTCACGAATGGAGAAGCGCAGACCTTCTTCGATGGCGATCGGGCTGATCAGCTCGATTTCCATGATGATGTTGTCGCCAGGCATACACATTTCTTGACCTTCCGGGAACTCTATGGTTCCGGTAACGTCAGTTGTTCTGAAGAAGAACTGCGGACGATAGCCCGGGAAGAACGGTGTATGACGTCCACCCTCTTCTTTTTTCAGAACGTAGACTTGAGCGGTGAATTTCTTGTGCGGCTTGATCGAACCGGGCTTGGCCAGAACTTGACCACGCTCGATCTCGGTGCGTTGGATACCACGCAGCAGGATACCGACATTGTCGCCCGCCAGACCTTCATTGAGGGTCTTTTGGAACATTTCGACGCCGGTCACGACCAGCTTACGGGCAGCATCAGCCAGACCGACCAGTTCCACTTCGTCACCGATCTTGACTTGACCACGCTCGATACGGCCGGTAGCAACGGTTCCGCGACCGGTGATGGAGAATACGTCTTCCACCGGCATCAGGAACGGCTTGTCAACATCACGCTCAGGAGTCGGGATGTATTCGTCGATGGCTTCAAACATTTCGACGATGACATCGCCCCACTTGGAGCTGGTGTCTTCAAGAGCCAACAGAGCCGAACCTTGGAAAATCGGAGTGTCATCGCCCGGGAAATCGTATTCGTCGAGCAGTTCGCGGATTTCCATTTCGACCAGTTCCAGCAGCTCTTCGTCATCGACCATGTCGACTTTGTTCATGAAGACAACGATATAGGGAACGCCAACTTGGCGGCTGAGCAGGATGTGCTCACGAGTTTGCGGCATCGCACCATCAGCAGCACTGACGACTAGGATGGAGCCGTCCATCTGGGCGGCGCCGGTGATCATGTTTTTAACATAGTCGGCGTGACCAGGGCAGTCCACGTGGGCATAGTGACGATTCGGGGTCTCATACTCAACGTGTGAGGTCGAGATGGTGATACCACGCTCTTTTTCTTCGGGCGCTTTGTCGATTTGGTCGAAGGCAAAGGATTTACCGAAACCGTAACGGTCATACAGGGTTTTGGTAATCGCAGCCGTCAACGTGGTTTTACCATGGTCAACGTGACCGATGGTTCCGATGTTAACGTGTGGTTTGGTACGTTCAAATACTTCTTTTGCCATTATATCCTCCTAGATTTTTACTTCAATACTTTGGCGGCAATAGATTCTGGGACTGCTTCATAGTGATCGAACTGCATGGTATATTGTGCCCGGCCCTGGGATTTTGATCGCAGGTCGGTCGCATAACCAAACATTTCCGATAGCGGCACTTGGGCTCGAATGACCTGGGCTCCGCCTTCGGCTTCCATGCCTTCAAGGCGGCCGCGGCGGGAGTTGATGTCGCCCATAACATCTCCGAGATAATCATCGGGTGTCGTGACTTCGACTTTCATATAGGGTTCGAGCAGCTCGGCACCGGCTTTGGCGAGGGCTTTTTTGATCGCCATCGATCCGGCGATCTTAAACGCCATTTCTGACGAGTCGACATCGTGGTAGGAGCCATCGTATAGATCGACTGCCAGGTCCACAACCTCATAGCCACCGAGTAGTCCGCTCTGGAGGGCTTCCTGGATACCTTGATCGACCGGACCAACGTATTCTTTCGGAATCGCTCCGCCGACGATCGAGTTCGTAAACTGATAACCGGAACCCGGCTCTCCCTTACTCACTCGAATTTTAACATGACCATACTGGCCGCGTCCACCACTTTGACGGGCATATTTTTCGTCGACATCGGCGTCCCCTTTGATGGTTTCGCGATAGGCGACCTGCGGAGCGCCGATATTGGCTTCGACTTTGAACTCTCGCAGTAGGCGATCTACCATGATCTCCAGGTGGAGCTCACCCATTCCGGCAATGATCGTTTGGCCGGTTTCTTCATTGGTAGATACGTGGAAGGTCGGGTCTTCTTCCATCAGCTTCGCCAAAGCGATACCGAGTTTCTCCTGGCCGGCTCGTGTCTTGGGTTCGATCGCGACACTGATGACCGGTTCGGCAAAGACCATACTCTCCAATATGACCGGATGATCGGGAACACATAGGGTGTCCCCGGTGGAGGTGTTTTTTAGTCCAACAATGGCGGCGATCTCACCCGAATAAACGGTCTTGACCTCTTCGCGATTGTTGGCGTGCATCTTCAGGATGCGACCGATCCGCTCTCTTTGTCCCTTGGTGCTGTTATACACATAGGAGCCGCTCTCGAGTGTGCCCGAATAGATACGGGCATAGGTCAGGCGGCCGACAAACGGATCTGTCATGACCTTGAAGGCCAGGGCACTAAAGGGTTCGTTATCATCGGAATGACGCTCGGTCGCTTCCCCTGAACCCGGCACAAAACCTTCGATCGATGGGATATCTAACGGGCTTGGCATATAGTCGATCACGGCATCCAATAACAGTTGGACGCCTTTGTTGCGATAGGCCGAGCCACAAAGCATCGGGACGATTTCATTAGCGATCGTCGCTTTTCGGATGGTGGCAACGATTTCATCGCGTGTCAGCTCTTCTCCGGCGAAATACTTTTCCATCATGTCTTCGTCGGTCTCGACCACGCTCTCGATCATCTTCTCCCGGTACTCATTGGCTTGCTCTTGCATGTCGGCCGGGATATCGGTGATCTCGATCTCTTTACCTAATTCATCCTTATAGATCTCGGCAACCATATCGACCAGGTCGATCATGCCGATGAATTTGTCTTCTGCACCGATGGGCAATTGGATCGGCACCGGATTGGCCCCGAGCCGCTCCTCCAGATGTCGATAGACTCTGAAGAAGTCTGCGCCGGTGATGTCCATCTTATTGACGAAGGCTAAGCGCGGTACGCCGTACTTATTCGCCTGACGCCAGACGGTCTCACTTTGAGGCTCAACGCCTCCCTTGGCACAAAAGACTGCCACCGAACCATCGAGGACACGAAGCGATCGCTCAACTTCAGCCGTGAAGTCGACGTGACCGGGTGTATCGATAATATTAATGGCATGGTCTTTCCACACAGCTGTGGTTGCCGCTGATGTGATGGTGATCCCGCGTTCTTGTTCTTGGGCCATCCAGTCCATGGTGGCTGAGCCTTCATGGGTTTCACCAATTTTATAGTTTCTGCCTGTATAGAACAAGATCCGTTCGGACGTGGTAGTTTTTCCGGCGTCGATATGCGCCATTATACCAATATTTCTTGTTCTTTCCAGCGGAAAGGATCTTGGCATCGTAACCTCCTTTCGGGTTCGATTTGGTTAATATCTGAAGTGAGCAAAAGCTTTGTTCGCTTCAGCGGATTTATGCATTTCTTCGCGACGTTTGACAGCGCCACCGGTGCTGTTGAAGGCATCGGTGATCTCCGCGGCTAAACGGTCGGTCATGGTGCGTTCTTTGCGACGACGGGCAAATGATACCAGCCAGCGCAATCCGAGCGTCTGACGACGCTCCGGGCGGACCTCGATCGGCACCTGGTAGTTGGCACCGCCGACCCGGCGGGCTTTGACTTCTACCAAGGGCATGATATTATCAAGGGCCTGGTTGAATGCTTCCAGCGCATTCTTGTCAGTATTTTGCTCGACTTTACTCAAGGCGTCGTAAACAATCTCCTGAGCCACGCCTTTTTTACCATCCAGCATGACATTATTGATTAATTTCGTAATGACCTTTGAGCCGTAGACGGGATCTGGCAAAACATCCCGTTTCGGAACACTTCCTTTTCTTGGCACGTTCCTTCCCTCCTTAAAATAAATTTAGTTCATCGGTACTGAACCAAAAGGACCTTATTTCTTCGGTCGTTTCATTCCGTACTTGCTTCTGGCCTGTTGTCGGCCTGAGACACCGGCGGTGTCAAGCACGCCACGGACGATATGATATCGGACACCGGGGATATCCCGGACGCGGCCGCCGCGGATCAGGACAACACTGTGTTCTTGCAGGTTGTGGCCCTCACCGGGGATATAGGCCGTTACTTCCATGCCGTTGGTTAAACGGACACGGGCGACTTTACGCAGAGCGGAGTTCGGTTTTTTCGGTGTCACGGTTTTTACCGATGTACATACACCGCGTTTTTGCGGAGCGGACCGGTCGGTTGCCCGATTTTGTAGGGTATTGAATGAGCGCTGCAAAGCCGGAGCTTTCGATTTCTGGCTCTTACTGGTCCGTTTTTTACGAATCAACTGATTAATTGTCGGCATACTCGTCTCCTTTCTTAGGTATTTATTCAAAACAGAAAACTGTTTTAGAGTCTTAGCATAGCTTTAGCCGATGAAGGCCACCTCCATCGGCTGAAAGCGTGGTTTTTCGGTAAATATCCAATACCTTATAAATGTTACCACAGCCGTTAATCGGCGTCAACACTTATGTGTCAATGGTTACCGGAGCATCGGCATCAAAGATCGAGATGTTCTTATACTTACCGATTCCGGTACCGGCCGGGATCAGTTTTCCAATGATGACATTCTCTTTGAGTCCGATCAGGTGGTCGACCTTGCCTCGGATCGAGGCATCGGTCAGCACCCGAGTCGTCTCCTGGAAGGAGGCGGCTGACAAGAACGAATCGGTCGACAGCGATGCCTTGGTGATCCCGAGGATGATCCGCTCACCCTCGGCCGGCTTGCCCCCGGCCTCTTCGATCGCTTTATTTACTTTGACGAAGTGCATATAGTTTTCATTCGAGCCCGGGATGAACTCGGTATCACCGGCTTCAAGGATCCGGATCTTCGAGAGCATCTGCTTGGCCACGATCTCAATATGCTTGTCATTGATATCGACGCCCTGGCTGCGATAAACCTTTTGAACTTCCTTAATGATATAGTTCTGGGCCCCGGTCACCCCGGTGATCTCTAGAATCTCACTCGGATAGAGCGAACCATCGGTCAACTGTTCACCCTTGTCCACCACATCGCCCTCCTTGAAGCGAAGCTTCGAACCAAAGACGACGTGTGAGACATCCTCATTGCCTTGATCATCCGTGATGACGATCTCCTTACGCCGACCCGTCTCGCGGAAGGAAACGGTCCCGGCGATCCGGCTGATCAGCGCCAGACCCTTCGGCTTTCTGGCCTCAAAGACCTCCTCGACCCGCGGCAGACCGTGGGTGATGTCGGTCCCGGCAACCCCGCCGGTGTGGAAAGTCCGCATGGTGAGCTGTGTCCCCGGCTCGCCGATCGATTGGGCGGCAATGGTGCCGACCGATTCGCCGACATTGACCGGCCGACCGTCGGCCAGGTTGATGCCATAGCAGCGGCCACAGACACCGTGCTCGGTCAGACAGCTCAGGACCGATCGGACCTTGAGCTTGGTGATGCCGGCACTGACGATGTCTTTTACGATATCGCTGGTGATCATCTGATCCTTACGGCATAAGATCTTGCCGCGCTTGCCCGTGACGTCTTCGACCGGAAAGCGGCCCAGCAGGCGCTCTTCAAACCGCTCGATCACCTGATTGCCCTCCATGATGGTAGCAACCTCGATCCCCTCTTCGGTGCCGCAGTCCTTCTCCCGGACGATGATGTCTTGCGAGACATCGACCAACCGACGGGTCAGATAACCCGAGTCGGCGGTCTTTAGCGCCGTATCGGCCGAACCCTTTCGGGCGCCGGTGGTCGAGATGAAGTACTCCAGGATCGACAGGCCTTCGCGGAAGTTCGAGATGATCGGCACCTCGACCGTTCGACCGGTGGCAGAAGCCATCAGTCCCCGCATGCCTGAGATCTGACGAATCTGATTGATATTTCCCCGGGCACCGGAGTAGCTCATGATATGCAGATTGTTCATCTCATCCAGGCTGTTACGCAGTGACTCCGTGACATCATCGGTCGTCCGAGTCCAGATCTCGATGATCTTCTCCATCCGTTCCTCGTCACTGATCAGTCCCTTGCGATAGGCCCGGCGATAGCTGTCGACTTCGGCCTGCGATTTATCGATGATATCGTATTTGTCGGCCGGGATGACCATGTCGGCCATCGAGATCGTGACCGCCGATTTGGTGGCAAAGCGGAAGCCCACATCCTTGATATGATCGAGCATATCGGCCGTCTGGGTGGCTCCTTTGACCTCATACGTCCGGCTGATGATCTTGCCGAGTACCTTCGAGGTACAGAGCTCATCGACTTCGAGCGAATACGGATCGACACTCCGGTCGACCAGCCCGATGTCCTGAGGGATCTCTTCATTGAAGATGAAGCGTCCGACCGTGCTCTCGACGAGCTGCCCCGGATCGTCTTCGTTTAAGCGGAGCCGGACCTTAATGCGAGCATGCAGGTCGACCGCGCCGTTCTCATACGCCCGAAGCATCTCATCATAGTCACTAAAGACCGAACCTTCGCCCTTGACGCCCTCGAGCATGACCGTCATATAGTAGCTGCCAAGCACCATGTCCTGTGTCGGCGTGGTGATCGGCTTACCGTCCTTAGGTGCCAGGATATTGTTGGTCGAAAGCATCAAAAAGCGAGCTTCGGCCTGGGCCTCGACACTCAGCGGCACGTGGACCGCCATCTGGTCGCCGTCAAAGTCGGCATTGTAGGCGGTACAGACCAGCGGGTGGAGCATGATGGCCTTGCCCTCGACCAGGACCGGCTCAAAGGCCTGGATCCCCAGTCGGTGCAGGGTGGGCGCCCGGTTAAGGAGCACCGGATGCTCTTTGATGACTTCTTCGACGATGTCCCACACCTCGGGACGCTCGCGTTCGACCGCCCGCTTGGCGGTTTTGATATTGTGTGAAATCCCCTCAGACACGAGCTTGCGCATGACAAAGGGCTTGAACAGCTCCAGGGCCATCTTTTTAGGCAGGCCGCATTGATAGAATTTCAGCTCCGGTCCGACCACGATGACCGAACGGCCCGAGTAGTCGACCCGCTTACCCAGGAGGTTCCCCCGGAAGCGCCCCTGCTTACCCTTCAGCAGATCGGATAGGCTCTTCAGCGGACGCTTGCCCGGTCCGGTGACCGGACGACCGCGACGGCCATTGTCGATCAGGGCATCGACCGATTCCTGAAGCATCCGCTTCTCATTCTTGATGATGATCTCGGGCGCCTTCAGGTCGAGCAGTCTTTTCAGACGATTGTTCCGATTGATCACCCGGCGGTACAGGTCGTTTAGGTCCGAGGCGGCAAACCGGCCGCCATCGAGCTGGACCATCGGACGAAGATCCGGCGGGATGACCGGGATGGCATCGAGGATCATCCACTCCGGCTTATTGCCGGACTTGCGGAAGCTCTCGACCACATCGAGCCGGCGGATCGCCTTGGCCCGGCGTTGACCGGTCGTTTCCTCGACGTCTTGGTGGAGTTCTTCAGCGATCTCATCGAGATCGAGATCGAGCAGCAGCTCCTTGATGGCCTCCGCCCCCATCAGGGCACGGAAACGATTGCCATACATATCTCGGTTCTCGGCGTATTCCGATTCCGACAGGATCTGATACTTGGTCAGGGTGGTATCCCCCTCCTCGATCACGATATAGGAGGCAAAATAGAGCACCCGTTCGAGATTGCGCGGTGAGATATTGAGCAGGATCCCCATTTTGGACGGGATACCGCGAAAATACCAGATATGGGACACCGGAGCCGCCAATTCGATATGGCCCATCCGCTCACGGCGAACACTGGATTTGGTGACCTCCACGCCGCATTTGTCACAGACGACGCCTTTGTATCGGATCCGTTTGTACTTACCGCAATGACATTCCCAGTCCTTGGTCGGCCCGAAGATCTTCTCGCAAAAGAGACCTTCGCGCTCCGGCTTGAGGGTGCGGTAGTTGATCGTCTCCGGTTTCTTGACTTCCCCATAGGACCACTCGCGGACTTTTTCCGGCGAGGCCAGGCCTATGCGGATCGATTCAAACTTATTAAACTCTAACACGCGTGCTCCTATTCTTCGATATCATCGTCATCGCCGAGCGATTCCGTATGGAAGCCTTCGCTTAGATCATCATCGCCGATGATCATTTCATTCATGGCATCGATCGGTTCATAGTCATCGACCGTCTCGAGGTTGACCTCATTGCCCTCTTCATCAAGCACCTTGATGTCGAGCGAGAGCGACTGGAATTCCTTGATCAGGACCTTAAACGATTCCGGAATGCCGGGTGATGGGATATCCTCACCCTTGACGATCGCTTCGTAGGCCTTGACCCGGCCGACCACGTCATCGGATTTGACAGTCAATACCTCTTGGAGGGTGTGGGCGGCGCCATAGGCCTCGAGTGCCCAGACCTCCATCTCACCAAAGCGCTGTCCCCCAAACTGGGCTTTACCGCCCAGGGGCTGCTGGGTGACCAGCGAATACGGTCCGGTCGAACGAGCATGGATCTTATCATCGACCAGGTGGTGAAGCTTGAGCATATACATATAGCCGACGGTGACCGGGTTATCGAAATACTCACCGCTACGGCCGTCGCGGATGCGAAGCTTGCCATCGGACGAGTAGCCGGCCTGCTCCAGCAGCTTTTCGATCTTGGCCTCATTGGCACCATCGAAGACCGGGGTCGCGATATGCAGTCCAAGCTTTTTCGCCGCCAGGCCCAAGTGGACCTCGAGCACCTGTCCGACATTCATCCGTGAGGGGACCCCCATGGGCGACAGCAGGATCTGGATCGGGGTACCGTCATCGAGAAACGGCATATCCTGGACCGGCATGATCTTAGAGATGACGCCTTTATTGCCGTGGCGGCCGGCCATCTTATCGCCGACATTGATCTTACGCTTCTTGGCGATATAGACACGGACGAGCTCATTCACGCCCGGCGTCATTTCATCGTTGTTTTCCCGAGTGAACATCTTGACATCGACCACGATCCCGCTGGCACCGTGCGGTACCTTGAGTGACGTGTCGCGGACTTCGCGGGCTTTTTTGCCGAAGATGGCTCGCAGGAGCCGCTCCTCGGGTGTCAGCTCGGTCTCACCTTTGGGGGTGACTTTTCCGACCAGGATATCGCCTGAATCGACCTCGGCACCGATGCGAACGATCCCTCGAACATCGAGGTTCTTCAGCGCATCATCACCGACATTCGGGATGTCACGGGTGATCTCCTCCGCTCCGAGCTTGGTGTCACGGGCTTCGGCTTCATATTCATCGATATGGATCGAGGTCAAGGTATCTTTTTGAACCAGCTCTTCACTGATCAGGATCGCGTCCTCAAAGTTATAGCCCTCCCAGGTCATGAAGGCGACCAGCAGGTTGGCTCCGAGGGCCAGGTCCCCTCGGTCGGTCGAGGGACCATCGGCCAACATGTCATTGGCTTTGATCGATTGACCCTTTTCGACCCGTGAGATCTGATTGACACACGTTCCCTGGTTGGAACGTTTGAACTTGAGCATCGGATATTTATCCAGGCTGCCATCGCTCTCGCGCCGGACGATGATCTCATCGGCCGTCGATTTGATGACCTCGCCGTCATTTTTTGCCAGGATCATGGCACCGGAGTCCCAGGCCACCTTGGCTTCGATACCGGTCCCGACGATCGGCGTCTCGGTCCGGATCAGCGGCACGGCTTGCTTCTGCATATTACAGCCCATCAAGGCTCGAGCCGAGTCATCGTTTTCCAGAAACGGGATGAGGGCGGTCGCGACCGACACCATCTGATTGGGCGAGACCTCGACATAGTCGACATCGGCTGAGGCAAATTCCTTGATGTCGCCGTCTTGACGACCGACTACTCTTCGAGCGATCAGCTTGCCGTCTTCACCGATCGGCTCATTCGCCGGCACGATGACGGCCGTCCGCTCATCATCGGCATTGAGGTAGACGACCTCGTCTGTCACCACACCGCTGTCCTTATCGACGATCCGATAGGGCGACTCGATAAAGCCATACTGATTGATCTGGCCATAGGTCGCAAGATACGAGATCAGACCGATATTGGGACCCTCCGGCGTCTCGATCGGACACATCCGGCCATAGTGGGAGTAGTGAACGTCACGGACTTCAAAGCCGGCCCGATCACGACTGAGGCCTCCCGGGCCCAAGGCGGACAGGCGCCGCTTATGCGACAGCTCGGCCAGCGGATTGTTTTGATCCATAAACTGTGACAGCTGAGACGAACCAAAGAATTCTTTGATAGCGGCTGTGACAGGCTTTATATTAATGAGAGATTGGGGTGTGATGGTATCACTGTCCTGGGTCGTCATACGCTCCCGCACCACCCGCTCCATTCGGCTCAGGCCGATCCGGAACTGGTTCTGAAGCAGCTCACCCACGCTTCGGATCCGGCGATTCGACAGGTGGTCGATATCATCGGTCTCACCGACGCCTTGGGAGAGGTTGAAGAAATACGACACACTGGCTAGGATATCATCGACCGTGATATTTCTTGGGATCAGACGATTGACCTCCTGATGGATCAGGTTGATCCGCTCGTCATGATCTTCGGTTTTCGTTAGGATTTCCTGCAGCACCGGATAGTGAACACGCTCATTGATGATCTCCGGGTCATAGCCGGTGATATAGTCATCGATGTCGACCATGTGGTTACCGAGGACGACGACTTCCTTGCCCTCGACGGCCAAAATGATCCGCTTGATGCCGGCGTTCTCGATCTCACGCAGGATCGGCTTGGTCAGCTTGGTGTCGGCACCGGCAATGATCTCACCTGTTTCGGGATGGACGGCCGGATGCGCCAGAAAATGCCCCAGCCCCCGCTCACTCAGACCGAGGTTGAGGTTGAACTTATAGCGCCCGACCCGGGCCAGATCATAGCGCCGCTCATCGAAGAACATGCTCTCGATCAGGTTGGAGGCACTCTCGACGGTCGGCGGCTCACCGGGTCGAAGCTTTCGATAGATCTCCAGCAAGCCTTCATCGCGGTTATTCGAAGCGTCCTTATCCAGAGTAAGCAGCAGACGCTCGCTCTCACCGAACAGATCGATGATCGATTGATCGGACTCATAGCCCATCACCCGGACCAAGGCCGTCACCGGCAGCTTTCTGGTCCGGTCGATCCTGATCGATAAGGATTCGGTCGAGTCGGTCTCAAATTCCAACCAGGCACCGCGGTTGGGAATGACTTGACCGGAAACCATTTCGTTCCCGCTTTTGTCATATTTGATGCTGAAGTAGGTCGAAGGTGATCGGACCAACTGAGAGACAATGACGCGTTCGGCTCCATTGATAATGAAGGTGCCCTTGTCGGTCATCAGCGGGAAGTCACCCATGAAGACTTCTTGTTCCTTGATCTCGCCTGTGTCTTTGTTGGTCAGGCGGGCCGTGACACGCAACGCAACGGAGTAGCTGACATCGCGCTCCTTGCATTCTTGCTCGCTGTACTTCGACTCCTGTTCAAAATTGAAGTCGATAAATTCAAGCAACATCGTTTGCGTGTAGTCGTAGATGGGAGAGATATCATTCAGAGCATATTGGAGACCTTTGGTCATAAACCATTTAAATGACTCTGTCTGAATTTCCACCAGGTTGGGAAGCTTGATCAATTCTTTGATCTTGGAAAAGCTCTGACGTTCATAATTTCCCAATTGAACTGGATGTGGCATGCAGTATTCACCCCTCATTTCATAGATTAAAACAGTAAAACTTGACGGAACCTATTCTGGGCACACGAAAAATAAGCGCATGCTACCACACTAATAAGTATACCTTACTATGCTACCACACACGCTTATTCAAAGTCAAACAAAATTTCTCATCTTTTTGAGATGAGTTGGTCTCGGTTTATCGTTGGTCGATATGAGCTGGCACCAAGAGCTCCAAGCTATCATGCGACTCCTTTTGAAGGCTCTAACCGAACAGGTCTACCAAGCTGATAGAACCTATCGGTTATCTCGAGTAATGCCATGACACCGCTTCAAAAAATCATCGGCCGCCACAGACTCTGATAGTGGAAGTATACCACGTTTTCGCCCCGGCTGACAAATAAAAATCGGACCAAAGGGCCGAAAAAGACAGCCCAAAGCTGCCCTTTAGCCTACTCCTTCGGTTGATAGAAGCGTCCGGCCTTGTCTTTGAGATAGGCCTCCTCCTCCGGTGTATTCTCACGCCCCAGATCCTGATTTTGATAAGGATAGCGGCCAAAGCGCTCGAGCACCTCGAGATGAAGCTCCTCAAAGTAAAGCGTTCCCTCATCACCAGCCTCAAACAAGGGACGGGCCCAAGCGTGAAGCTCGATCGATTCAGAATGCATAAAGGGCAATAGGGCAAACTTTCGCCAGTCGGCCGGCAGGCTTTCATAATCCTGTTGTTTGATCAGCTCCTGAGCCAGAGCGATCGCCATCTTATCCTGGGTGTAGGTCCTGATATCACGTCGAAACAGATTTCTGGAAAACTGATCGAGTACGATGATCTCGGCCAGCCGGCCCTCGACGGTGTCGCGCCAATCGACCAATAAACCTTCGGCCCCTCTCTCCCAGGTCGTCAGGAATTTCTGGCGGATCTCCTCATCGAATGCCGGCTCCTCCGCAAACTGCCGATCGATATTCTTGTCATCAAACCAAAAGTCCAGCACCGCCTGGGCGTCTTTATGAACCATAGTCTCTCCTTTCTTACTCACTACCTTAGACTTACCCAATAAAAAATAAAAAAAGAGGCCTAAGCTTAAGCCTCTTGGAAGGATCGTTAGCCGCTGGTGACACCCAGGTAGGCCTCTCGGATATCGGGGTCAGTCAACAGCTCATGGCCGGGACCGGATTTCACCATCTCCCCCGTCACCAGGACATAGGCCGTATCGGCGATCTTTAGGGCGGCATTGGCGTTTTGTTCGATCAACAGCACCGTCACACCCATATCATTGATCCGCTCGATGATGGTGAAGATGTCTCGGACCAGCTGTGGTGCCAGTCCCAGTGACGGTTCATCCATCATCAGCACACTGGGCTTGGCCATCAGACCTCGCCCGACCGCCAGCATCTGCTGCTCACCGCCCGAAAGCGTCCCGGCCGATTGCCAGTGGCGCTCCGCCAGTCTTGGAAAGAGGGCATAGACATTCTGCAGATCCTGCTCAATCTCGTCTTTATTGTGTCTGAGATAGGCGCCGATCAAAAGGTTCTCCTTGACCGACAGATTGGCAAACACCCGCCGGCCCTCCGGTACGAGGGCGATCCCCTTCTCGACCACCTTTTGCGAATCGATGTTTTGGACCTCTTCGCCCTTATAACGGATCGTGCCGCCACTCGATTTGACCAGGCCGCTGATGGCCTTGAGGGTCGTCGATTTACCGGCTCCATTGGCCCCAATCAGGGTGATGATCTGTCCCTCTTCGACATCGAAGGAGATGCCCTTTAGGGCTTCGATGCCGCCATAGGATACCCTTAGATCTCTGACTTCGAGTAAACTCATTCATCCACCCCCAGATAGGCTGTGATGACCGCCGGATCGTTTTGGACCACCTCAGGCGTGCCCTGGGCGATCAGTCGGCCAAAGTCGATGACATAGATCCGGTCCGACAGATCCATGACCAGGTTCATGTGGTGCTCGATCACCAGGATCGTCAGATCGAACAGGTCCTTGATCTCACGAATGAAGCCCGATAGCTCCTCAGTCTCCTGAGGATTCATCCCGGCAGCCGGCTCATCGAGCAATAACAGCCTGGGATGAGTTGCCAACGCCCGGGCGATCTCCAGATGACGCTGCTTGCCATAGGGCAGGTTATTGGCCCGCTCCATCGCGACATTGTCGAGACGGACCATCCTAAGCAGCTCCCAGGTCTCCTTTCTCATGGCTTCTTCTTCAGCGTGATTCAGCCGAAAAGCGGCACTGAAAAGACCGGACTTCATATTCATATGATGCGCGATCAATACATTGTCGAACACACTAAGGTTTTTAAATAAGCGGATGTTTTGAAAAGTCCGAGCGATGCCCCGCTTGGTGATCTTATCCGGCGTCAAGTCGACGATCGACGTATACCTACCGTGATTGTCACCGGCATAGAGCTTTTTCATCTTGCCCTGCGGATAGCCTGCTTGTATGACTTCATCCAACAGCTTGACCTCGCCATTGGTCGGAAGATACACACCGGTAATGGCATTGAAGGCGGTCGTTTTTCCGGCCCCATTGGGCCCGATCAACGCCACGATCTCACCCTGATGGATCGTCATCGACAGATTGTTGACGGCGACAACTCCACCAAACTGCATCGTCAGATCATTCACCTGCAGTACCGGCTTATTCATCTGACACCTCCTCCGAAGCAGCCATTGGTTCAGGCTCGCCACCCGGCGGATCCGGGATCAGCGGGGCCGGAGCCTGATCTTTACCCGGGGCGATAACGATCGGACTCATCGCTCCGCCCGGCGTCTCAGCCAAGGCCTCGCGGGGTCTGCCCCGCCTTCGAAAGAGGCCGAACAAGCCGTCCCAGCTGAATTCGCTGTTCCCCATCAATCCGCGGCGATAGAAGAGCACCACAACCATCAATAGGATGGAGAATACGACCATCCGAAAGCCCATCCGAAGAAGCGGCACCTCAAAGCCACCGATCACCAGCGGATTATCGAAGAAGCGCAGGAACCAGTCCTTGGCAAAGGTGACCACAAACGCCCCCAGCACCGATCCTGTGACACTGCCGAGCCCGCCGATCACGACGATCAGCAGGATATCGTAGGTGATGATGGTCGAAAAGGCCCTAGGCTCGATCGATCGCATAAACATTGCCAACATACCGCCGGCGATCGCCGTCACAAAGGAGCTTAGGATAAATGACATTTGTTTATGCTTTAAGAGAGAGATCCCCATGGCCTCGGCGGCGATTTCATCCTCTCGGATGGCTTTGAAGGCTCGACCGTACGAGCTGTTGATCACCAATACGATAAACCCGATCAGGGTGGCACTGGCCAACAATGGGATCAAGACCGCGCCGAAGCCGCTCGGTAAAAAGCCAAAGCCATCGGAGCCAAAGCCGGGGACATTCTTCAGACCGTATGAGCCATTGGTGATCCGGTCGAGCTGCGGGGCGGAAATGATGCCGCGCACGATCTCAGCAAAGCCCAGGGTCGCGATCGCCAGATAGTCACTCTTTAGTCTCAGGACCGGAATGCCGATCAAAAAGGCAAACAGTCCGGCGATCAAACCGCCGATGAGCATCGCAAAGACGATCAAGAGCGGCCCAGGCAGAAACGATAGGCCGTTCTTTAGACTCATCAGCCATGGTGCCACCCCCGACATATAGTAGACGCCCTCCATCCGTTCGATCGGGATCGTCAGCATCGCGGTGGTATAGGCCCCGATCGCCATAAAGCCGGCCTGGCCCAAAGAAAACAGTCCGGTGAAGCCGTTTAGCAGATTCATGGCTACCGCCACCACGGCAAAGATCAGACTTTTTTGTATGACCGAGATCGCCATGGTGTATTGACTGCGGTTGAATTCGAGATAGATGGCCGCGGCCAGAATGACCAAGGCCAAAAGGATCGAATAAAGTGTCTGTCTGGATTTTTTCGTTTTCACGCTCGACCTACACTTTCTCAGTCAGGGTCTCACCCAACAATCCGGTGGGACGGACCATCAAGATGATGATCAGAATCAAGAAGGTGAAGGCATTCGAGAAGGTCGAATAGCCCATGGCGATCAGTGTCGTCTCGGTGATCCCGATGATAAAGCCGCCAATGACCGCCCCGGGGACCGAACCGATCCCGCCGAGCACTGCCGCCACGAAGCATTTCAGACCGAGAAGCGTTCCGCTAAAGGGCGTGACGCTCATCCGGTCGGTAAAATATAGAATCGAACCGATGGCAGCCAAGGCTGAGCCGATGACAAAGGTCAAAGAGATGATCTGATCGATCTTGATCCCCATCAGCTTGGCGGTATCATAGTCCTTTGAGACCGCCCGCATCGCCATCCCGATCTTGGTCCGTTTGAGCAGGATCATCAAAAGGGCCACCAGGATGATCGTAATGATCGGTGTGATAAAGGTGACGAGCGAGCTGTTCAGATCACCGATCTTGATCAAGCGCTTTAGCGCCGGAATCGCCGGATAGGCCTGCGGCAGGGCACTGAACAGATAGGTCGCCAGGTTCTGTAGAAGATAACTCATGCCGATGGCTGATATCATGATCGACATCCTGGGGGCTGAGCGCAATGGTTTATAGGCCGACTTTTCGATCACGACCCCCAGTAGGATCGTGCCCAGGATAACGACTACGATCGCCAGCGGCCAGGGCAAAGCAGCAAACGAAAAGATCATAAAATAGCCGGCCATCATAAAGATATCGGCGTGAGCGAAGTTGATCAGCATCAGGATGCCGTAGACCATCGAATAACCGACGGCGATCAAAGCGTACGCCCCACCGAGCGATATGCCGGTCAGTAATTGCTGCAAAATATAGGTTAAACCCATGGTATACCTCGACTTTAAGTCAAAGAGAAAAGGGCGGCAGCCATCTGTCCGCCGCCCTGAACACACTTGGTCTTATTGTGTTTTAACCGTCCGGTCAAATTTGAATTGTCCGTCTTGGATGATCTTGATATAGGCCATGTCTTTTTTGGCATCGCCGTTTTCATCAAAGCTGATCGAACCGGTGACACCGTCGACATTCAGGCCCTTGAGGGCTTTCTTGACGGATTCTCCATCGGTAGCCTGAGCGGCCTTGATGGCTTCGATTACGACATTGTAGGCATCATAGCCAAGGGCTGATACGGCGGCTACCCCATCCCCACCGTTTTTGGTCAGGTATTCGGAATTGCCGTTGAGGAATTCTTTGAAGCCTTTGACGAAATCGCCGGCCAACGGGCTGGAGGTATCGTTCTCATCAAAGAAGGTCGAGAGCGCAACGCCCTCGGCATCGGCTCCGGCATTGTCGATGATGGTCTGGTTTTCCCAGGTATCACCGGCCATGATCTTGGCTTCGATCCCAAGCTCACGCGCTTGCTTGATCAAAAGCGGTGCCGTCGTAACCGACGACGGGGCAAAGATGACATCGGGATTGGCGTTCTTGACATTGGCCAGAATGGCTTTAAAGTCGGTATCGCCGGTCTGGAACTGCTCTTCCGAGACGATCTCACCGCCGAGCTCCTGGTAGGCCTTCAAGAAGAAATTGCCCAGGCCCGAACTGTAGTCATCACCAAGCTGGGTGATGACGGCGGCCTTTGTCAGCCCGTCTTCAAAGGCATAGTTGGCCATGACCTCACCCTGGAAGGGATCGAGGAAGCATACCCGGAAATAGTATTCATTGCCGGCTGTGACCTGCGGGTTGGTAGCCGAGGGGGCGACGGCCGGGATCCTGGCTTCTTCATAGATTGGTCCGGCGGCAATCGAGACACCCGAGCCATACGAGCCG
>DUPT01000022.1 GCA_012838225.1 Tissierellia bacterium | reverse complement strand
TAGGATCCGATGATCATCGATCAGCTGCGGCTCCAAGAGGCGACTGGTGCGAGACGAGCCCAGGTCATACCAGGTGGTATCACCGCTCATCAGATCGAGTTGGCCCAACTTGCCCGGTTGATCCTCCGATGAGAAGATCACGGCCGGCTGATCGGGCACCGTCAGGATCACTTGCCCGGTGATGTCATTGGTGTCTTTTTCCTCTGTCAGATCGATCGCTTGAAAGGTGCCATCGGCATGGTTTTCCACCAGGAAAGTCCCCTGATCGATCACGAACAGATCCTCGAGCGATTGCTCGGCGGTGAGGCCGGTGATCAGCTGCGTCGAGCCATCGGGCTTGATCATGATCAGATGATCCGTCCCGGCTTGCTTGATGAGCAGGCGGTTCAGTCCCGGCTTGGTCTGTGCCACATCTTCAACTAGGGTGATGGCTGTGGCTGATTCGGCTCGGTGGATGCTCTTTAGGGTCGTGCCGTCTAAGAAGATCTCCCCCAGCTCATCATGCATCATCAGCGGCTGATGATACATCTCCACCGGCGTCAGACTGAAGTCAGACAGATCCAACCGACTGGTTTCGTCCGGCTCGACCAGAAGGATGTCTGAATCATCAAAGGCTACCAGGTAGGCTTCGTCCGATACGGTCTGGCGAACCGGCTCGGGTTTGGTCTCAACCGGTTCGACCGGTTCGGTGTCCGAACCACAGGCGGCCAACAGGCTGATCAAGAGTAATAACAGGCCGATTTTCTTCATATGTTTGTCTCCAAAAAAAAGAGCCAGCCAAAGACAGATCCTTGGCTGGGTCGATTAGGCGTGCAGTTGTTCTTTGGCTTTGTCGACGATCGAGGCAAAAGCACCGGGATCATTGACTGCCATATCAGCCAATATTTTCCGATTGATCGAGATATCCGCTTTCTTGAGTCCGTTCATCAAACGGCTATAGCTCAGGCCGTGCATCCGGCTGGCGGCGTTGATGCGGGTGATCCACAGTTTGCGGAAATCCCGGCGGCGACGCTTACGTCCCACGAACATCGAGCGCATCGAGCGCATGACGGCCGGGTTGGCTGCGCGAAAGACCTTACTTTTTTGTCCGTAGAAGCCTTTGGCGTGCTTGAGTACTTTTTTATGTTTTTTACGGGCATTGACCGCCCCTTTGATACGTGCCATCGTTTCCTCCTAGTATGGTATGGCTTCGATAATCCGCTTTTGATCGTGTTCGGAAGTTATCGCGGTCTTGCGCAGTTGACGTTTGCGTTTTGAGCTCTTTTGGCCCAGTTTGTGGCGCATGCCTTGTTGGTTGCGCTTGAGTTTGCCACTACCTGTCTTCTTAAAACGCTTGGCTATGCTTTTGCGTGTTTTCATTTTAGCCATAATGTTTCCTTCCCTTCCCTATTTCTTTTTGGGTGAATAAAAAGCAATCAGACTCCGGCCTTCATATTTCGGTGGCCGATCAAGACTGCCATAATCTTTAATGATGTCTGAGAATCGCTCCACGACCTCCAAGCCTTGCTCCTTGCGACCTAATTGACGTCCCCGATAGCGCAGAGACACCTTCAGGCGATCTCCGTCCTCAAGAAACTTGATCGCATGACGAGCTTTGGTTTGGATATCGTGTTCGTCGATCGTTACGCTGAGCCGTATTTCCTTGACCTGAATCACTTTTTGCTTCTTACGTTGTTCTTTTTCAGCCTTGGTCTGCTCATAACGAAACTTGCCATAGTCCATGATCTTGACCACCGGTGGTTTGGCATTCGGTGCGATCTTGACGAGGTCAAGCTTGGTCGAGACAGCTCGATCGAGGGCCTGAGAAGCACTCATGATACCCAGCTGATCACCGTTTGGTCCAATCAAACGAACTTCACGATCTCTGATTTCTTCATTAATTTCAGTTCTTTTAATACCTTTCACCCCCATAAAAAATGTGCGAACTATGAGTCCGCACTTATCTTCCTTATCAGTCGATATTAACCCACAGCCCTCAGCTGTCAGGTGAGAAACGGATTCTTCTTGTTCAACATGAACAACTGTACCACACGAATCCGTTCTCGTCAAGTTTTCCGGCCGGAAAACTAGTAGATTTCATGACCTTGGGCTAGATATTGAAGGCTCTGGTATCGACTTCTTCTTTTAAGGTCTGGCTGAGCTCCTCCAGCGTCCAGTTGTATTGGCGATTCTTGCCGTTTTCATCGACGCTGAAGTGTCGCACGGCAAAGACGCCTTCTTCGATTTCCTTATCGCCGATGACAAGCATATACGGGATGCGTTGGAGCTGAGCTTCTCTGATCTTATAGCCGATCTTTTCGCTGCGATCATCATAGCTGACCCGAAAGCCCGATCGTTTGAGCTTCTCTTGCAGACTTTGGGCAAACTCATGATGGCGATCAGCGATCGGCAGGATCCGCACCTGCTCCGGAGCTAGCCAGAGCGGGAACTTACCCATATACTGCTCGATCAGGTAGGCGACCATTCGCTCCATCGTCGAGAGGACGCCTCGGTGGATGACGACCGGACGGTGGATATTCTCCCCGTCCTCGCCGACATAGGTCAGATCGAAGCGCTCGGGCAAGAGGAAGTCGAGTTGGACGGTCGATAGCGTCTCTTCATTTCCCAGCGCCGTCCTCACCTGGACATCAAGCTTCGGTCCGTAGAAGGCGGCATCGCCGACCGATTCGACATACGGCAGCGCCATCTCATCCATGGCGGCCTTAAGCATGGCCTCGGCCTTGGCCCACATCTCATCATTATCAAAGAACTTCTCCTTGTTTTCCGGATCACGATACGACAAGCGGAAGGAGTATTCGGTGATATTGAAATCCTCATAGCAGGCCAGGATCAGCTCGACCACCCGGCGAAACTCCACCTGGATCTGATCGGGCCGAACAAAAATATGCGCATCATTGAGCGTCATCTCCCGGACTCTTGAAAGCCCCGAGAGCGCCCCGCGCTTTTCAAACCGGTGCATCTGGCCCAGCTCAGCGATCCGGATCGGCAGCTCTCGATAGCTGTGGATGTCTCGGCGATAGATCTCCATATGATGCGGACAGTTCATCGGGCGAAGCACCAGCATCTCCCCACCCTCTAATTCCATCGGCGGGAACATATCATCATGGTAGTGATCCCAGTGACCGCTGGTCTTGTACAGCTGAACATCGGCCAAGACCGGTGTATAGACATGGTCATAGCCTAATTCGATCTCTTTATCGACGATATAGCGCTCGATCAAGCGGCGGATGGTGGCACCCTTGGGCAGCCAAAACGGCAGGCCGCTTCCGACATCGGGATTGACCATGAACAGATCTAGGTCCTTACCGATCTTTCGGTGATCGCGCAGCTTCGCCTCTTCGATCCTCTGCAGGTGGGCCTCGAGATCCTTGGCCTTCTCATACGTCGTGCCATAGATCCGCTGGAGCATCTTATTGTTCTCATCGCCTCGCCAATAGGCACCGGCAATATTGAGCAGCTTCATCTGCTTGACTTTGGAGATATCCTTTAGATGCGGCCCTCGGCACAGATCGACAAACTCACCCAAGCGGTAGAAGCTGATCGTCTCCCCCTCATCAAAGTGCTCGATCAGGTCGACCTTATAGACCTCGCCCATCGGGCCAAAGTGCTCGAGTGCCTCCTCTCGGCTCATCTCGCTTCGGATCAGCTCATGTCCCTCGGACACGATCCGCTTCATCTCCTGCTCGATGGCTTCCAGATCATCCGGCGAGAAGCGATGCTCCGTATCAAAGTCGTAGTAGAAGCCATCATCGATCGCCGGCCCGATCGCAAACTTGACATCGGGATAGAGTCGTTGCACCGCCAGGGCCATGATATGGGCACTGGTATGCCAGAAGATCTCCTTCCCCTCTTTGTCATCGAAATTGACGAAGCGGACCTGACTGTCTTGGGCGATGGTTTCTTGCAGTCCTCTGGTTTCGCCGTTAACGACCGCCCCAAGCGTGTTTCGGGCCAGCCCCGGGGCAATGTCATAGGCGATGTCATAGAGTGAGACACCCGATTCGAATGAACGGACTGAGCCGTCCGGCAATGTGATATTGATCATAAATCCTCCTACAAAAAAACGACCAACCCATAGGGCGATCGTTCGCGGTTCCACCTAATTTGTCTGTAGACATCTCTGGGATGTAACGCCTCCGGGCGTCGGCTTTTTCCAAAATGTACTGAGCCGAAGCTAGAGACTAGTTTTCCTTCCCACCGATCTGAGGCATTTCCACCAGCGGCCTCTCTCTTGGAGCATCGTATGAAAAGTACTTGGGTCTCATCATTGCTATAGTCGTATTATACTCGTTCGGACGGCCCTTTACAAGACATAAATCACCAGTAGGCCCTGGATCAGACCGATGACAAAGCCCAACAGGCCGCCGAGCCAGATGATAAAGCGCAGTTCCGTCCGAGCCACCTCATACACCAGCTGCTCCACCCGCTCCAGATCGAGCTCTAGGACCTTTTGCTCGACATGGCGGCTGACCACCTGGAGATTGGTGGTATTTTCGCTGAGCGAATGGATCAGCTCCAAAAACAGCTCATCCCCTCGCCGATCGATATATTTATGGACCAGACTGTCGATCAAACCAGGCGGAACGAGGGCCGGCAGCTCCTCTCGAAGGGCCCGTGAGATTTTGTCGGCCACCTGCTGCTTGACCTTTTGCAAATCGAGCTCCGAGACGACCCCGGAGATGATGCCGCTCAGATCGATCAGCTCGTTTTCGATCGTTTGGCCCAGGCTCTTCGCCAGCTCGGCTTTTCGTTTTGGGATCAGACCCTGAAACGGCCCGATCTTTTGATAGGGTCGAAACAACAGATAGACGGCCACGGCATTGGTGATATAGCCGATCAGTCCCCCGATCAAGGCCATGAGAATTATCGTTCGCATCATTTCTTTTTCCTTAGGCTGTAGTAGTCGCGCTCCGGCGTCAGCCGGGCGGTGATGTCATAGTTTTTGGCCAATCGCTCGATATCGTCGGCGGTGTAGACATACTGGGTGTGGTATTCCTCCTCACGTAGAAATGTCTCATCCGCCTGTTCGAGATAGATCACCAGACTAAAATCCAATCGCTTAGTCGTCTCATCATAGTCATTGATCCAGTAGATCTCCCCCTCCGGGATATCATAGCGATAGATCTGATCGCCTAATACCCGCGACAGCTTGTCCTCACTCGATACATCGAACAGGATCTCGCCGCCGGGATGAAGATTATGCTCCCAGCGCTCAAGCAAGTGCTTGAACTGACTCGGTGGCAAATAATTGACCACATCGACGAACAGACAGATCTTATCATATGTCTTAGCGATCGAGAAGTCCTCATCGACCAAGAAGAATCGCAGCTTAGGTGATTGGATCTTTTGGCGGGCCAGCATCAGCATATCGGGCGAGGCATCGGCGGCATCGATCGAACGGACAAGTGGCAATAGGCGAGCGGTCATATTCCCGGTGCCGCAGCCGTATTCGAAGATATCTTGACCCTCAAAGTCGGTCAGGGACTGCCAGACGGCCAGAAACGCCTCATAATCGAAATCCATCAGCTGATCATAATAATCGGCCAGTCGGTGGTAGATCATAGGCCCAGTCCTTTTTGGATCAAATAGCTGATCCCGACAAACAACAGCCCGATCAGCGCCGTCGGCAGATGATCACGCAGTCTGAGCTTCACCTTAGCCGGCTCGAAGAGCTTGCTCACCCCCAGCCGCCAAAACAGCCAGCCGAGAAACAAGCCGGCCACGGCGGTCGTTGGGAGCATTTCGATCAAGCCCGACCACGAGATATCGGTTTGAGCCGCCAGCATCTCCTCACTCAGCTCCATCTTCTGCACCCCCAGCACCAGCAGATTGAAGAGGGCGTGACCGAAGATCGAGGGGATGATCGATTGAAAACGGATCGCCAGCAAGGAAAACACGATCCCCAAAACGATCGGTGACAACACATTCCACAGATTGAAATGCATCAAGCCAAACATGATCGAGCTATAAACGATGGCCTGCTTGGTCGAGACCGATTCCTCATAGCCCCGAAGCAGCACCCCGCGACAATAGAATTCCTCCACGATCCCCGGCAGGACAGAAAAGGTCAGGACCAATAACAGATTGCTGGAGGTCGTCAGGCTAAAGTCCTGGGGCGGCATATCGACCAGACCGATCGCTCGGGTCAAAAGCATCGACAAGGCCGTGACAAAGCTCGAAAGCATCATCGTGCTAAAGACGACCGGGATGACGATCAGAAAGCTCCACCACGGCGGCAATTGCAGTCGGGCATACTCGACGACCTTCTTTCGATGCCGGACTAAAAACCATAGCCCCAGCACCAAAAAGATCAGCTGGCCCAAATAGATCTGGACAAAATAATCCTCGACAAAGAAGCCCTGAAAGACAGAGCCGGCCAAGTGGATGATCATGGTGATCAGGACAAACCATTGTATTTTACGAAAATGCATGAATCCTCCGGTACCGTTTGTGAGTGACGGGTAATTGTTATATAATAGCCAAAAGGAGAGACTATGAAAATTGCGATCATCGGGGTCCTGGATGACCTCGCTCAAAAATTTATCAATAGCTATGCCGAACAAGAGGCCTCTGAGCATGAGTTTGTCCTGGTCGACTTCGTGCAACCGGCACCGATCATCGAACTCGACGGCCGGGAATACCCTGTGCTCCCTTATACCCATGATTTACTCGATGATGATATCGATCTGGCGATCTGCTTTGGCACCCCCGCTCGACAAGACATTGTGCTCGAGCTCGAGGACAAGGGCATCCGAACGATCGATCTGACGGGTTCCTTCATCAATGAACCGACCGTCCCGCTCGTTTTGTTCGATCACACCGATCTTCGGTCACAGCTCATCTTTGCCACCCCATCGCTCCACCTGCACGTCTTTGGACCGATCCTGCTAAAGCTCCATCAGCGCTTCACCCTCAAGCGCGTCTCGCTGACGATCTTTCCGCCGGCCAGTGACTCGCTTCGCTTTCTGGAGGATAAGCTATCAGATGATGAGATGAGTCTGATCAACGAAAGCATTCGACTGATCGACAACAACCAGGTCCATTTTACCGCGTCGTTGTGGCCACTTCTAAACCAACCGCATACGACATATCATCTGAATATCGAATTCGTCCGCCCCTACAATATGGATAGCATCCGTGAGGTAATGGCCTCGGCGCCGGCGGTCGTCCTCAAGGATCAGTTCAGTCGAGAGACCGACCTCGATCGATCGATCATCGTCAACCGCGTTCGACGCGACTTCAGTGCCGATAGTGCCATCCATTTATTCCTGACGGCAGAAAAACCCGAGTACCGGGTTTTCGAAAACATCCAGAACCTGATCAAACAATTCAATCAATGAAAAAAGCCCATTGTCACCCGACAATGGGTTCTACTTTTCGTTTTCTTCGACGAAGACAAAGATATGATCGACATTGCGGTAGTAGTCGCCGTAGTTTAGCCCATAGCCGACGATAAACAGATCCTCGATCGTAAAGCCGACATAATCACACTCGAACTCGACCTTGCGGCGCGAGGGCTTATCGAGCAGGGCACACGTTTTGAGACTTCTGGGATGACGCGATCGGATCAGCTCATAGACGGACTTCATCGTCAAGCCCGAATCGATGATATCATCCACGATCAAGACATCGAAATCCCTCAGATCGCGACTAAAATCCTGGACGATCTCGACGCGGCCGGTCGAATCTTCCGCGTCATGATAGCTTGAGGTCGTCATAAACTCGATCACGATCTTTTGATCGATCGCTCGCATCAGATCGGCCACGAACACAAAGCTGCCCTTGAGAAGACCGACTACCAATAAATTCTTATCGTGGTAGTCCCGGGCGATCTGCTCACCCAATTGCTTCACCTTCGCCTCGATCTGTTGTCTGGAAAAAAGAATCTGACGTTCCCGCATATAAGCCTCCTTGTCTATTGGCTTATTTTAACATAATTCAGCCAAGACTCAACCGGCCGGCGGCATTCTCTTTTTAGCGGCGTCAGTTTTTTTCCCGGTATAACCGGATGATACTGGTATGGGATAGTCCAAAGACATAGCCGATGTCACGAAAGCTTAGATCGGTTTCTCGGCGAAATCGTTCGATCAGCTCGACCCGCTCGGCGTGGTAATTGCCATGGAGGAATTCCATCCGACTCAGTCCTATCTCTTCGAGATAGGCCTCCATATACTCATGGGCTCGTTGACGACGCTTGGTCATCTTATCGAGCTCAAAGATCTCCCGCTGCGAAAACTCGACATAATAGCCGACACTCGGCTCATGGATCATTTCCTCAAAGAACATCTCCTTGCCGATCAGATCATCCGGATGCAGCGCCGCCAGGATCGGGGCGACATCGACCAGCTCGGATTTGACATAACGGGTGTAGTCGCGATACTCCTTGGCTGAGTTTCTCCCCTTGCTATGGATATAGCGGAGTAGATCGAACAGCTCATCCTTCATCGCCACTTCATTCAGCTTGTATTTGACATCGATGTCCTTGAACCGCCGATTCTTCAAATGGTACGTATAGGCATCGCATACGCCGATCAAAAAATCACGGATCTTCTTTTCCCGATCACGCACCGCCAGATGCAGCCGCATATCGGTGAAGCTGTAGCCATAGTTTGTGAGGCCGGTCCGTTCCTTATAAATGCGAATATAATCTCTCATCCGCCGCTCGTCGGCCGGATTTGAAAAGATAGCTTCCGGTGTCATGCTCCCGATGACAATATGGTATACTTTCCCCATTGTTCCTCCTTTGCTTCTACTTTAGACCACTTGTGGCGCTGGTTGAAAGAAAGTCTGCTTCTTTTCCATACTGGAATCCGGATTCTCAGTCTACCCTACTTCACCTAATCTCTTCGTCAAATGTCATTATTGACCGCCGTCTGGTCATAATTAACCGGTTTGGGACAACTGTCGCCACCCTCATCCGGCTTTTTTTTGCTTGAGAAATGAATTTTTGATAGAGCGAATCGGCAAATTGTGCTACGGTGAAAACAAATAGTTCAAGGAGGATGTCATGGATCCCACAACCAATCAGCCAGTCACGACCGATCACGATCAGGACTACGCACTCACCAAGGTGCCCGAAAGCGCTCGCAAGGGCTTTTGGCCGATGTTTTTCATCATGCTCGGATTTACCTTCTTCTCAGCCAGTATGAGCGTCGGGGCCAAGATGGCCAATGGTCTCAACTTTTCTCAGTTTCTCACCGCTGTCATTGTCGGTGGCATCATCCTCGGTGCCTATACCGGTGTCCTGGGCTATATCGGCTCTCAGACCGGTCTTAGCCTCGACCTGTTGCCCGGCGCTCCTTTGGGATGCTTGGCTCCTATCTCCCGTCCGCCCTCATCAGCTTCACCCAGGTCGGCTGGTTCGGTGTCGGTGTTGCGATGTTTGCGATCCCGGCAGCTGAGCTTCTGGGGATCAGTCCCTGGATCCTGATCATCATCGCCGGTGCGCTGATGACGACCTCGGCCTATTTCGGGATCCGTGGTCTCGAGATCGTATCCTATGTCTCGGTACCGCTGATCGCCACCTTAGGCATCTACTCCATGATCACCGCCACCAGTCAAGGCGGCGGCTTGGTGGCTATCTTTGATAAATCAGTCGGCGGGATGAGTGTCGCAACAGCCGTCGGCATGGTCATCGGCTCGTTTGTCTCGGGCGGGACCGCCACACCGAACTTCGTCCGATTTGCCAAGAACAATTGGAGTGCCGTCACGACCACCGTCATCGCCTTCTTCTTGGGCAATACCCTGATGTTTATGTTCGGGGCCGTCGGCGGAGCCTTTACCGGCCAAGAGGATATCTTCTATGTCATGATCGCTCAGGGCCTGACCGTCTATGCGCTGCTCGTACTGGGGGCCAATATCTGGACCACCAATGACAATGCCCTCTATACCTCCAGCCTCGGTATCTCGAATATCACCAAGATCCCGCGCCGACCGGTCGTTTTGATCGCCGGCTTCATCGGTACCGTCACCGCCATCTGGCTCTACAATAATTTCGTCGGTTGGCTGGCCTTCTTGAATGCCACCCTGCCCCCGATCGGAGCCATCATCACACTCGATTTCTTTATGCACCGGGCGAAGTATGATTCGCCGGAAGGCGTCGATCGTCAGGTCAACTGGTTTGCCATCCTGGGCGTTATCGTCGGTGCCTTGGTCGGCAATTATCTCCAGTGGGGTATCACCGCCATCAATGCCATGATCGCCGCCGCCATCATCTACTATGTCGGCACCAAACTGACCCAATAACGGAGGCCTTTATGCTGATCAAAAACATTCATCTCGAAAACAGCCCCGAGCCGGTCGATATCTATATCAAGGATGGAAAGTTCGAAAAGATCGGACCCAATCTTTTGGTCGAGGCAGAGCTGGTGATCGATGGGACCGATCGACTAGCCCTGCCGCAGTTCATTGACTCTCACGTCCATCTCGATTCGGCCCTGACAGCCGGCCAACCTCGCTGGAATCTGACGGGTACACTGTTTGAAGGCATCCAGTGCTGGTCGGAGTATAAGCCCTCCTTGACCAAGGACAATCTAAAACAGCGCGTCCTCGAGACGCTTCGGCGAATGGCTAAAAACGGCATCGGCCACGTCCGGACCCATGTCGATGTGACCGATCCGACCTTGATTGCGACCGAGGGGCTCTTGGAGGTGAGAGAGGAGGTCAAGGACTGGATCGATCTGCAGATCGTCGCCTTTCCGCAAGAGGGCATCCTCAGCTTCCCCAACGGCAAGCAGCTGATGGAAAACGCCGCCAAAATGGGCGTTGATGCCATCGGGGCCATCCCCCACTTTGAATTCACCCGAGAATACGCCGTCGAGAGTCTGGACTTTGCCGTGGCCTTGGCCGATAAGTACGACCTGCTCGTCGATGTCCACTGCGATGAGATCGACGATGAGCAGTCGCGCGGCCTCGAAGTCCTGGCCGCCAGAGCCTATGAGAGCGGACTGAAGGACCGAGTCACCGCCTCGCATACCACGGCCATGCATTCGTATAATAATGCCTATACCTCCAAGCTGTTTCGGCTCCTAAAACTCTCTCAGATCAATTTTGTGGCCAATCCCCTGATCAATATCCACCTTCAAGGGCGCTTCGACAGCTATCCCAAACGCCGCGGCATGACCCGGGTCAAGGAGCTCGTGGCCGCCGGCATCAATGTCAGCTTCGGTCATGATGATATCTTCGATCCCTGGTATCCCTTAGGCGATGGCAATATGCGTGATCCGGTCCATATGGGGCTGCACGTGGCTCAAATGATGGGCTATGAAGAGATCATGAATGCCTATCGCTTCATTACCTATAACGCCGCCAAGACGCTCCATCTGGGCGAGGACTACGGGATCGCAGAAGGTAGAGATGCCAGCTTCATCATCCTCAATGCCAAGAATTTCTACGATGCCCTCAATCTAAAATCAGAGGTACTGTATAACTTTACCAAGGGCCGGCTGATCGCCGAAACCAAACCGGCCAAGACGGAGATCTACTTCTAGCTAAAAAACAGACCCCGTTTGACCGCCGCAGCAAAGCTGGGGCGGTACTTCTTTTAGGTCAAAATATGATATGATAGACAGGTGAAGGAGGTGTCTTATGCGAGTCGAAGAAAAGCAGATCGAGGGACGTCTCAGTCTGCTCTATGCCATATCCCTATTCGGCCAATCGGCTGCCATCAGCCGACTTAAGCACTTGTTTCAGGCCGGACTGGATCTGAGCGAGGCCGACTGGGAGGCCCTACTGGAGGATATCCTAGACTCCGATCTGGTGAAGCGGCTGAGTGATCAACTGATCATCAGTGACAACGGGATGGTCGTCCTCAGCTTCTTCCAGGACAGGATCCCACCCGAAACCCTCCGGCGGCTGGCTCAGTTGACCGACCAGGCGAGCGCCACCGCCAACTACGAATGGCAGTCATGGTATGACGCCCGTCACCAAATGCTGCAGATCATGCAGCTCAGAGACAATCAGCGGATCCTCGGGATCCAACTCTATCTGACGCCGGAAGACCATCAGGCCTTCGAGGACCTCAGCTTTTCAAACAATGAAGATTTTATCGATGCCCTCAAAACATTGCTTCTAACACAAAAGGAAACCTAAGCGGTTTCCTTTAGTTTTTCCGGTGACGCCTTCGGGATGAGTGCGATCGCATCCTTGGGGCATTTTTCATAGCAGATCCGACAGCCGATACACTCCGTCTGATCGACCTTATGCACCTGCTTGAGCTCGCCCGATATACACTCGGTCGGGCAGTTTTTGGCACAGATGGTGCAGCCGATGCAGTTCTCCTCGATCACCTCGGCCACTACCTTTAGCTCATGGTTGGCGGTGATGCAGCCGGTCGGACAGACCTCCCAGCATTCCATACAATCGGTGCACTTCGAGTAGTCGATCACGGCCACATTGTTGATGACGTGGATGGCATCGAAGCGACAGGCCTTTTCACATCGGCGACAGGCAATACAGGCCACCGTACAATTGCGCTTGACATGGGCCCCGATCTCATTGTTCATACAATCGACCACCGTATTCTGGCCGGCCGGGATCATCGTAATGATCTGCTTGGGGCAGGCCTTGACACAGGCCTGACAGCCGGTGCAGTTTTCCGCAATGATCTCAGCTACGCCGTTTTCGAGCTTGATCGCCCCGAACTGACAGACGTCTTGGCAATCACCACAGCCCAGGCAGCCGTTCTTACAGGCCTTGGGTCCGCCGCTGACGAGATTCATCGCCCGACAGCTGAGGATGCCTTGATAGTCATATTCATCGACCGCATTGACACCGCCATTACAATGGACTCGAGCCACCTTGCGATCGCCCGCATCTACAGCATCGACGCCCATGATGGCCGCCACCTGCTCGGCCACCTTTGGTCCGCCGACAGTGCATTTATTGACTTCTTCGCCATCTACGACCGCGATGGCGTAGTTCATACAACCCGGATAGCCGCAGCCACCGCAGTTGGCCGCCGGTAGGACGGCATTGATCTCATCAGCTCGCGGGTCATTTTTGACCTCAAACTTCTGTGAGGCAAAGGCCAACAGTCCGCCAAAGGCGATACCTAAGCCACCCATGCTGACGATCGGCATGACGAGTTCTTTGAATTCGATCATATTTCCTCCTATACCATACCGGTGAAGCCCAGGAAGGCAAACGACAGCAGACTGGCGATGATCAGAGCGATCGGAAAGCCCTGGAAGGCTTTGGGGATATCATTGGCTTCGAGCTTTTCTCGGATCGAAGCGAATAAAACGATCGCCAGCGTAAAGCCGACCGCCACGGCGGCTGAGTGGACGATGGTCTTTAACAGACCGAAATTATACTGATCATTCAGGAGTGCCACCCCCAAGACCGCACAGTTGGTGGTGATCAGCGGTAGGAAGATCCCCAGTGCGCTATAGAGTGTCGGCAGGATTTTTTTCAGGACCACCTCAACAAACTGGACCAGCGCCGCAATAATCAGAATATACATCACGATCTGCATGTATTCCATCTGAAAAGGTACCAGGAGATATTTATTGGCAAACCAGGTGATGATCCCGGCCATCGTAATGACAAAGATGACCGCCATCCCCATTCCGGCCGCTGTCTCGACCTTTTTGCTCATGCCCAGGAACGGACAGATTCCAAGGAAGCGCGACAGAACGAAGTTATTGACCAGAATGGCACTGACGATGATTGTAAACAGACCAGCGTTTTCCATTATGCCTCCTTACGGTTTCTCAGGCCGTTGATCACAGCCAGGATCAAAGCCAGGGCCAAAAACGCTCCGGGGGGAAGGATCATCGAGATCGTCTGCGGGATCGGCAGCTGAAACAGCGTCGTACCGCCCAAGACGACGGCACCGGTCCCTAGGATCTCACGGATCAGGCTGATGATCATCAGCGCCCCGGTAAAGCCAAGCCCCATTCCGATCCCATCAAGCAGTGAATCAAGCGGACCGTGCGTGAAGGCAAACGCCTCCGCCCGAGCCAAGATGATGCAGTTGACCACGATCAGCGGGATAAAGAGCCCGAGTGATTTATGTAGCGCCGGAAAGAAGGCTTCGATCAACAGACCGACGATGGTAACGAAGGTCGCAATGATGATAACGAAGATCGGGATCCGGATCCGTTCCGGTGTAAAGCTACGACAAAGCGATACCAAGAGATTCGATAGGGCCAACACGACCACCACGGCCAGTCCCATCCCGATCCCGTTTTGCAGGGTGGTGGTGATCGCCAGGACCGGACACATCCCGACCAATTGGACCAGGGTCGGATTATCCTTGACCAGGCCATTGGTTAATGTAGTTAGTCTCATCGAGCTACCTCCTCAACGACAGCCTTGAGGGCATTGACCGCATCGGTCACCGCCCGTGATGTAACGGTGGCGCCGGTGATGGCCTGGATCTCATTCGGACCGGGCTCATTCTTATTGACGCCGATCCCGCTGATGATATCCAGCCCGGGAAATTGTTCATAGAATTCCGGCTTGGACGCATTATCGCCCAGCCCCGGTGTCTCGGCATGATTACCTAAGCGGATACCGGTCACCTTGCCCGATCGATCGACGCCGACCATGACCTCCATCTGACCGCCAAAGCCGTTGATGGCACTCTTGGCCACATAGCCGATGGTCTGACCGCTTGTTTGAGCTTCGGCGATTTCGAGGATGCCGGGATTGGTTTCACGAATGCCGGCCAGGACCGATTCCTCGACCGGTACAAAGGCATCGGCCTCCGGCGAGACCAACTGCTGGTTCTGCTGATCAGCCAAGGCTCTCGATTGGGTAATGGGTTCGAGTGTCACCTGATAGGTCAGGCCCAGGAGCAAGGCGCTCATGATGCCAAAGCCCAACAGGATCAGACCCAGTCTTAGGATATCTTTCATTTGGCACCTCCTGTTCCGAATACGCGGGGTGCGGTCAGTTTTTCGATCGCCGGGGTAAACGAGTTCATCAACAGGATCGCAAACATGACGCCCTCCGGATAGGCTCCGAAGCGGCGGATCAAAACAGTCAGGATCCCGGCCCCGATGGCAAACACGATCCGGCCATTGAAGTGGATCGGACTGGTGGCATAATCGGTCGCCATAAAGAAGCCACCCAAGAATACACCGCCCGAGAGGATGGCCATCAGCGCCACCTCGGCATCAAAGCCATACAGCAGGAAGGTCCCGACAAAGACCGTCGCAATAAACAGGACCGGGATCTCCCAGGTGATGACCTTTCGAAACAATAGGTAGAGTCCGCCCAGCAAAAGGGCCGCCGCACTGGTCTCCCCGATCGAACCGCTGACGGTACCGAGGAAGGAATCGAGCATCGAGGGCATGTCACTGAGTTGACCCTCTTTTAACAGCGCCAACGGTGTCGCCGCACTCAGCGCATCGGTCGCCGGGTCAAGGTATTGACCCATCAGCTTGGGATAGCTGACAGCTAAGAAGACGCGAGCCGCCAGCGCCGGATTCATAAAGTTCTCACCCAGACCGCCAAACACCTGCTTGACGATAAAGATAGCAAAGATCGACCCTAGGGCGCCCATCCAAAGTGGGGCCCCGGCCGGCAGGTTCAGTGCCAGCAACAGACCCGTCACCACGGCCGAGAGATCATTGATCGTGATCGGACGCTGACGGATCTTTTGACAAACGGCCTCCGTCGCCACCGCTGCCACGATCGTCACACCGATCAGCAGCAGGGCTCTTAGGCCATAGAGATAGACCGCCAAAGCCGTCGCCGGCAAGAGGGCCAGGATGACATCCCCCATCAAACGGGTGACGGTATCCACGTCTCTGATATGCGGTGAAGAAGTTACTTTAAATCGTTGCATAGTTACCACCTAGACCTTTCGCCTGTTTTCCATGACATGGCGTTTGGCCACGCGAATCGAGTGAACCAGCGGTCGGTTGGCGGGACAGATGAAGGAGCATGAGCCGCACTCAATACAATCGACCGGGTGATATTGTTCTGCCAGATCCATTCGATCCTGCAGACTAAAATGTGAGATATAGACTGGCTGAAGTCCGACCGGACAGGCCGAGACACAGCGGCCGCATTTGATACAGGCGACCGTTTCACCGATCTTAGCATCGGCTTCATTGAGGATCAGCAGGCCACCGGTCGTCTTGGTCGAGGGGATCTCGGTACCGGCGACGGCATTTCCCATCATCGGTCCGCCCATGATGAGCTTGGCGCTGTCGTTAGTCAGTCCATCGCACTCATCGATCAGATGTTGAAGCGGTGTCCCCACCTTGATCCACATATTCTTCGGTGTCGTGATGCCGGAGCCCGTTACCGAGCAGATCCGCTCGATCACCGGCTGACCGAGCACGATATAGTCGGCCACCGCTTTGGTGGTGGCGACATTGGCTACGACCACGCCGATATCGGCCGGCAGACCGCCCGAGGGGACCTCGCGCTTGGTGCAGGCATAGATCAATTGCTTCTCGCCGCCTTGGGGGTATTTGGCGGCCAGCGGCACGATCTCGATCGAATCATACGGGGCGGCCGCACTCGTCATCGCATCGATCGCATCGGGCTTATTGACCTCGATGCCGATATAGGCTTTCTTGACCGAGACCGTCTTCATCATGAACAGCAGTCCCTGTATGATCTGATCCGACTCCTCGAGCATCAGGCGATGATCGCAGGTAAGATAGGGCTCACACTCGGTACCGTTGACGATAAAGATATCGATCGGCTTATTCTCCGGTGGGGATAGCTTGACATGCAAAGGAAAGCCCGCACCGCCCATTCCGACGATTCCGGCTTCCTGGATCAAGCCTTTGATATCACTGCCACTGAGTTGATCGATCCCGGCTCGCGGTGTGACCGACTCGTGCCAGGTCTCCTGAAAGTCATTGTCTATTTCAATGACTGTCGTATCAAGACCCATGATTTTCATGGTATGTATCTTTTTGACAGTCCCCGAAACACTGCTGTGGATATTGGCGGAAACGAAGCCGCCGGCTTCTCCGATCACTTGTCCCTTCTTGACCGGATCCTTGGGTGCCACGACCGGTTTGGCCGGAGCCCCGATATGCTGTCGCATCGGGATGAAGACCGTTTTCGGCTGCGAACAGACGACCGTCTCCTTCCCCTCGGTCAAGCCCTTGGAATGCGGTACGTGAACACCGCCCTTAAAGGACCTTACTTCCATGTGGTTTCCTCCTTTAGTCAGCTACGCCGACTAGTATGTACGATATATATGATTACATCCCCTCAATTATAACATGATTCGCAAACTTTGTTTATCGTTATCGACTTACAATTTATAAATTTTTTTGTGAATCGCTCGACCGAAAAATCCATTATTCGCCCGGCCGGAAAAAAGGTACCGCCGGTCGTGGATCACCCGATCGGAGCGTTCGAGAAGACCACCGCCCGACCTGCCGGAACAGACCTTCAGCCAAAGCCGAAATTGATGAGATAGCGGTTGATAGAAGATACTTAGTGAATCTTTTGTCTATTTTCCTGATTTGAGTCACGGTTTGGGTATATAGAGCTTGAAAACTGGTACGAAACATAAAGGAGATCAATATGAAACTAGCCGGAAAATCCATCCTGGTCACCGGAGCCTCCTCCGGTATGGGAAAAGAAATCGTCAAACTGTTCTCACAAGAAGGCGCCAATGTCATCGCCATGGCTCGCCGAATGGAACGCCTCGAGGCCTTGGCCGAAGAACTAGAGGCTATGCCGGGCAAGGTCATCCCCTTCCAAGGCGATGTCAGCCAACAAGCCGAAAATGAAGCGGCCATCGAAGAAGCCATCAAGCAGTTTGGTCGACTCGACGGCCTGGTCAACAATGCCGGGATCATGGATGATATGAGCGGCGTCGGCGATATCACCAATGAAAAGATGGAACAGATCTTTCAAGTCAATGTCTATGGTCCGATGTATCTGATGCGAAAGGCCATCCAGGTCTTTAGCGAGCAGGGCCAGGGCGGTAATATCATCAACGTCGCCTCGGTCGGCGGTCTGCGCACGGTGGCCGGTGCCATCTACGGTGCCTCCAAAGCAGCCCTGATTTCACTGACCAAAAACACGGCCTATATGTATCAGCCCCAGGGCATCCGGTGTAATGCGATCGCCCCCGGCGGCATCACGACAGAGATCCAATCCTCGATGGGTCAGCCCAATGTCACCGCCTATGAGCGTCTGAGTAAGATCTATGCTGCCTCGCCCGAGCCCGGCACCGCCGAAGATATCGCTCAGGCCGCCCTGTTTTTGATGTCTGATGACTCGAAGTATATCAGCGGCGACATACTGGTCGTCGATGGTGGCTGGATCGCCGGCTAAGATAAAGAGCTGCCCAACGATCCGAAAGGAGTCTATCTCCCAGAGGTTTTAATAATCCCACTTCATTGTGGGATTTTTTTGAAAAAAATCAACTTCCGTCAAAGGCAGCCCACCAACCATCGATCTGCTGTTGATCACTGAGCACCACCACCTTATCCTCATACCGGCGGATGAGTCGATCGCGCCGATCTAGGAAGCGTTTGGTCCGACCCTCCCACAAGATCCAGCGGATGAATTCCGGATCGATCTTCTCATTGCAGCCCTGAGTCATATCCGAGCGGGTCCGGTTGCGATATCTGAGGTAGCGTTTGATGACCCGGTAGAGACACTGCCAGCGATTGAAATTGAGAAAGACGATCAAATCGGCTTGCTCCATTCGCTCCTCGTAGTGGTAGCGCGAATAATTGCCGTCGATCACCCAGGCCGGTTGGTCCATAAACCGAGCCACCTGCTGTCTGGCCTGATCGGGTTCATTTTCGACCCAACCCGGCAGCCAGTGGACCCGGTCGAGATGAAGCACCGGAATATTCAGTTTCTGGCCGATGGTTCGAGCCAGCGTCGATTTCCCGCTGCCGCTAAAGCCAGTGACGGCTATCTTCATTCTTTTCCTCCCAGCTTGGGTCGATCCCTCCGCCGGCATTCCCCCTGAGCCCTTTTTACTTCCGGTCGTAGAAAGCAATCATCCGAACCCCTCTTCGTGAAAAGACTGAATTCGGATGAATTGGTTTGGTGCAAGAGACGGGACTTGAACCCACACGGTATTGCTACCACTAGCCCCTCAAGCTAGCGCGTCTGCCGATTCCGCCACTCTTGCGCATACAAAAAGATTATACCAGAAAGTTGCCGCCTGTCAAGCGATTATTGCCAATAAGCTCTCTGACTGAGCCGCAAAATCTTCGAGGGACCGATTGTTTTTAACGATGATCGAGGGCAGGACCGCCGGCTCTTTAAAGGCAGCCAGCTTTTGCTCGGCGTACTGACGAGATATGTGATCCCTCTGCATCAGCCGCTTCAACTGGATCTCTCTTGAGGCCGTGACATAGATGGTCAGGTCGAACTCCGGCAGCATGACCGAATCAAATAACAAGGGGGCCTCAAAGAAGACCAAGCCGTCCTCGGCTTCGAGCTGAGCGCGGCTTTCCTCGACGATCAATGGATGGAGCAGCTCGTTTAGCTGGGTACGCTTCGCATCATCATCAAAGATGATCTGTCCGAGCTTTTTACGGTCGAGCTCCTCGCCGAGAAACGCCTCCGGGAAGGCCAGCTTTAGGGCTTTATGTCCGGCTGTACCGGGCAGGACGACCTGTCTGGCCACCTGGTCGGCATCGATCACCCGATAGCCCTGTTGGCGAAAGAAATCCGACAGCGTACTCTTACCTGAAGCAATACTGCCGCCGATGCCGATCCATCTACGTTGTCTCATACCAATTCTCTCCCGTATCAAGCGATACCCGTAAGGGAACGATCAGTTGATAGGCCCCCTCCATCGCTTCGACCACCAAGGCCTTCAGCTGTTCGAGCTCACTTTTTTTGGCATCGAAGATCAGCTCATCGTGCACCTGCAGGATCAGCTTGCTCTCAAGGCCCTGCTCTTTTAGCGCCCGGTCGACCCGGATCATCGAGAGCTTGATGATATCGGCGGCCGAGCCCTGGATCGGCGTATTGATGGCAGTCCGCTCGGCAAAACTTCGGAGATTGTAGTTTTTGGCCTGGATCTCGGGGATCATCCGAATGCGACCAAGTAGTGTCTTGACATAGCCCGTCTCGCGACACGACCGGATGGCCTCATCCATATACTGCTTGATCCTGGGATACTCCTCAAAATAGCGCTGGATGTATTCCTTGGCCGCCGAGATCGGGATATCGATGTTTTCCGATAGTCCGAAATCACTCATACCATAGACGATGCCGAAATTGACTGCCTTGGCCTCGCGGCGCTGATCATAGGTGACCTCCTCATAGGGCGTACCAAAGACCTTCGATGCCGTCAGCCGGTGGATATCATGGTCATGATGATAGGCCTCGATCAGATGCTCATCACCCGAGATATGGGCCAGGACCCTCAGCTCGATCTGACTGTAGTCGGCGGCCAGCAGTACATGATCGTCATCACTGGCGACAAACATCTGTCGGATCCGTCGGCCCTCCGGCAGTCGGATCGGGATATTTTGTAGATTGGGATCGGTCGATGAGAGCCGGCCGGTGACGGCGATGGTTTGGCGAAAGGTGGTATGGATCCGGTCCTGATCGGTAATGACCTTTTCCAAGCCATCGATATAGGTGCCTTTTAGCTTGGACAGGATGCGATATTCCAGGATCTCAGAAATGATCGGATGCCGATCAGCCAGTTTGACTAGGACATCGCGATTGGTCGAATAGCCGGTCTTGGTCTTTTTGACCACCGGCAGCCCCAGCTCCTCAAACAGCACCACGCCCAGTTGCTTGGGTGAATTGATATTGAACTTTGAGCCGGCCAGCTGATGGATATTGTCCTCTCGTTTTTTTAGGGCCAGTGATATCTCGTCATCCAGCGCCCGCAGAACGCTCCGATCGACCGCAAAGCCCTGCTCACTCATTCGAGCCAGGATCGGCACAAGCGGCAGTTCGATCTCATGATAGAGCGCCAGCAGCTCCTTGGCCTTAAGCTCCGCTTGGAGCTCACTGTGCTTGGCTGCCAGCAGCGCTGCGACCCCCAGCCAGTCCTCATCCGTTTGCGGCTCAGTGGATCGACCGACCAGTTCCCATAGGCTATCACCGCCGCGCTCGGGATAGATCAGATAATTCTCAAGCATAACATCATCCGCCGTCGCTGGCCAATCCAGTGAAAACTGTTTGAAGATCGGCGCCCAGTCCTGAAGATTGTACACGATCAGGTGAGGCCGCCGGTGATATGTTTCGAGAAACTCGCGGCTCGTCATAAAGGTCGGCTCACTCGTCAAAACCACAAACCGCCCCGCCCCCGAAGGCTCCAGCGCGATCGCCACCATTTGATCCTCAGCCAGGCTTTTTGGAGCCGCCTCAGCCGTTCTCATGCCCGCCGACAGATCGACCGACAGCAGATTGGCGATCGATTTCAGTTCATATTTGGCCAGATTGGTCTGGGCCTGCTCGCCGTTAAAGCGGTGAAACTCGTAGTCGCTGAGTTCGCTATCCAGCGGCACCGTGGTGTCGATCTTGGCCAGCTCACGGCTCAGGATGGCCAGCTCCTTATGCTCGATCAGCCGCTCCTTTTGCTTGCCCTTGATCTCATCGAGATGATCATAGATGTCTTCGAGATGATCATAGGCATTCAAGAGCTTGGTCGCTCCGACATCACCGATGCCCGGGATGCCCGGGATATTATCCGAGGAATCGCCCCGGATGCCCTTATAATCGACCACCTGATCCGGCCGGATGCCCAGGTCCTGCTTGACCAGCTCCTCAGTATAATAGACCACATCCTTGGTGCCGCGGCGAGTGATGCCGACGACGGTATCCTCATCAACCAGCTGGAGCATATCCTTATCACCGGTGATGACGGTCGTTTCGATCTTTTCTTCCGTACTGATGCGACACAGCGTCCCGATGAGATCGTCCGCTTCAAAGCCCGGCCGTTCGATTCGATAGACGGCCAGATCATCCAGGATTTCTTTTAGGATCGGCAATTGCTCTGCCAGCTCATCCGGCATGCCTTTCCGGGTCCCCTTATAGTCGGCATACATTTCATGCCGGAAATTGCCGCCCTTGGTATCAAAGGTGACGACCAGGAAGTCGGGTGATTTCTCCCGCACCACCTGGATCAACATCGATAAAAAGCCGTGGATGGCATTGGTGTGGATCCCGTCCTTGGTCGTTAAGGGCGGCAGGGCGTAAAAGGCTCGGTTGAGAATGCTGTTACCGTCGATGATCATCAGTTGCTTCATGAATGCTCCTTAGTCTTTAAAAAAACTGCCTGGCGGCAGTTCTATTATACCCTACTCTTCGGGTTTGTTTCGTTTTCGTCTTAGCCAATAGACTCCCAGTCCCAGGCCAAGCAGGATCACCAGCGGCCACAGACTCACCAGCCAAAGAACGAGATTTCTAAGACCGGCCAGAAAGAAATTGATCCCGGTGACAAAGGCGTCCTTGACCTCGGCCAAAAAGCCGGTCTGACCCGCCAGGGTCTCACTGGCTTTGACTTCATTGAGCTCGACCTGGACGGCGGTATAATCGATATCCCTATCATAGCCATCCTTGGTCTGAGACAGCCACTCGATCTCACTTTGGACATTGCTTAGTGCGCCTTCGATGGCAATGATGTCCTCGATCGCTTCCGCCTGCTCGAGCAGGGCCAGGTAGCGTTCCTCGCTCGCCTGGAGTGTTTTTAGCCGAGCGGCGGTCTGATTGTAGCTATCGGTGACTTCGTATTGATGGTAGAACTTATGAAAGATCGCCCGATCCGCTTCCAGCTCCCCCATAAACTCGCTCAGCTTCTCCGTCGGGATCCGATAGCTGACATGGAAATAGCGCTGATCGCCCGAGCGGTTGGCGCCTTGATCGATCGACTCGATCCGGCCGCCGAAGCGATCGGCAATGGCTTGAAAGAACGGCAGATCTTCGTCAAAACTTTTCGAGCGGATCTCATAATGAAGCGTCCGAATGATCTTCTCCGAGCCATCCGCTGCTCCGACCTGACTCCCCGGCGCCCTCTCGGCCGGCGCTTGGACATCCATCGCCTCTTCCGGATAGGCCATATCGGCTTGAGGCGACTGAGCCATTCGAAACCAAGGGGCACGCGCCGAAAAGATCAGGATGATGACCAGAAGCAGCAGGCCGCCCAGACCGATCAATAATGGTTTTTTCTTCATCGCTTATACCTCCCTTATCTGTCTATAAGACAAACGAGCGGCGGAAAATGTCTATTCCCATTCAACGTATTGGACATTGTCCTCGTATAAGCGGGCGATGGTGTAGAGCACATCGCTGAGCCGATTGACATATTTGATATTGATCGGATCAAACGCATACTGCTTGGCCAGCGTGATCATCAGCCGCTCCGCCCGGCGACAGACCGTCCGGGCGATATGAAAGCGACCGGCGATCTCGGTCGAACCGGGAATGATGAAAAACTCCAGCGGCGGAAACTCCGGCCGAACCTTCAATTGGTCGATCATTTTCTCAAGCTCAACGATATCCTGCTCAACGATCTGAAACGGATAATCAAAGCCTTCACTGGCCAGATGGCCGCCGACAACAAACAGTTGGTTCTGGACCTTCTCCAGAAACGTCTTGATCTCGTCATCGGTCGAATGCTTGGCCCACCCGATAAAGCTGCCCAGCTCATCGATCGTGCCATAGGCCTCGACCCGAATGTGATCCTTGGACACCTCCTGATCGGTAAACAGTTTGGTGGTGCCTTTATCGCCTGTCTTGGTATAGATATCCATCGCTATTTCTCCTTTTTATAGTGGTCCAGAAACGACCGCTTCTCCCCCTGCTCGATCGTGCCCAAAATGGCCCCAACGTGGACGTTTTTGGTGGCAGCGAACAATGAGTCCTCCACCTGGGGAAAGTCGGTCTTGAGTGTCTGTATCAGCTGCTTTATGCGTTGGCGGTTGGAGTCGATTCGGCCATCGGCCACCACGCAGGCACAGTTAAGAAAATCATACCCAATTGCCCGGGAAAAACGAATGATATCCTTTTCTCGTGTATAATAGAGAGGACGGATCAGCTCCATCCCGGAAAAATTCGTCGAGTGAAGCTTGGGCATCATGGTCATGAAGCTTCCGCCCGATAACACGTTCATCAGGACTGTCTCGATGACATCATCGTAGTGATGGCCCAGAGCGATCTTATTACAGCCAAGCTCCTTGGCTTTGGCATAGAGATAGCCTCGGCGCATCCGAGCGCACAGATAGCACGGCTTATCGGTCTTAGCTTGGGACACCCGAAACACCGGGGCCTCAAAGACCCGGATCGGTATCTCAAGATCACCGGCCACCTTTTCCAGCTGAGCTCGATGCTCCGAGCGATAGCCCGGGTCCATCACGAGAAACTCGAGCGAGAAATTGCGATGACCGTGTCGATAAAGCTCCTGAAAGAGCTTGGCCAGGATGAAGCTGTCCTTGCCCCCGCTGATGGCGACGGCGATCCGATCACCGTCTTCGATCAGTTGATAATCCTTGATGGCTTTGATGAAGGGTGTCCAGAGCTGTTTGCGGAAGTTTTTTCGCAGCTTGTGCTCAACCAGAGCGGCACTTAAACGTTGCATCATTCTCCTTTTTTAGTTTGATTATACCACGAGGAACCATGGAAGAATTAGTTCGCACCCAGCAACTCTTAGGCGAGGCATATGAAAGCTTACGTCAAACGACCGTCCTGATCGTCGGTGTCGGCGGTGTCGGCTCACATGCCGCCGAGGCACTGGCCAGGATGGGCCTGGGACAATTGATCCTGGTCGATTTCGATGAATTGGCTGCCTCCAATTCAAATCGCCACGTTCAGTCGCTGGCAAACAGAGTCGGTCAAAACAAAGCCCAGGCGATGAAGGATCATATCCTAGCTGTTCTGCCCGAGGCTAGAGTCGAGGTCCTACCGCTGCGCTATAGCCCCGAGACGGAGGCCGAGATCTTTTCAAAAAAAGTCGATGTCGTGATCGATGCCATCGATATCATGACCAATAAGCTCCAATTGATCCAGGCCTGCCTCGATCGCCGGATCCCCTTCATCAGCTCGATGGGCATGGCCAACCGGATCGATCCGCTGCAGGTGATCGAAACGACCGTCTATCAGACCAAGGGCGATCGCTTCTCAGCCATCATTCGACGAAAAGCCCGACAAAACGACTGGCCGGATTTTCCGGTCATCACCTCCCTGGAGCCGTCGAGAAAACGGCTCATCGTCCAAGATGAGATCAGCCGCCATGTCCCGGCGTCTTGTTATTTGGTGCCGGCCGCCGGTGGGATTGCCCTGGCTGCCTGGGTATGTAAGGAAATAGTTAATTTACCCCAAACTGAGTAATGCGGTGGATTTACTGGTATAATATGAACCATGAAGGAGGAACTATGAAAAAACTAATAACCCTGCTATTTGTTTTACTGTTGGCCATCTCTGTCGTCGCGTGTAGCACACCGGCAACCGATGATCCGGCTCCGGCGGATGATCCGACCACCGAGGACGAAGCCCCGGCCGAAGAACCGGCGCCGGAAACGGTCGAAATCGAAACGTTAGAGGTTCAACTGATCCCCTCGCGTGATGCTGCCGTCTTAGATGCTCAACGCGGTCCGCTGCAGACCATGCTGGAAGAAAAGCTCGATATGCCGGTCAATGTGACCGTCGCGACCGACTATACGGGTCTGATCGAAGCCATGAAATCGGAAAAAGTCCACGTTGGTTTCCTAGCGCCCGCCTCGTATGTGCTGGCGGCTGACCAAGGAGCCGCTGAAGTCGTCGTCGTTTCCACCCGTTATGACATTGATGATGAAGGACAACGCCTAGAAGACGAACCGCTGGTAACTTCCTATCGCTCACAACTGCTGGCCGGTAAAGACTCCGGTATCACATCGGTCGCCGATCTCAAAGGCAAAAAGATCGCCATCGCCAGCTTCACCTCGACCTCGGGCTTCCTGTATCCGGCCAACCTGTTGGCTGATAACGGTCTAGACCCGGAAGCCGATGTGGAATGGTTTGAAGCCGGTGGTCATGATATGGCGATCCTGGCCATCCTCGAAGACAATGTCGATGCCGCCTTTACCTTTAAAGATGCCCGCGAACTGCTGCAAGACGACTATCCGGACATCCGTGAAGAAGTAGTCTATGTCACCGACACCGAGCCGATCTTCAATGACACCATCTCGGTCATCCCCTCACTCGATCCTGAGCTCAAAGAAAAGATCAAGCAAGCCTTTATCGAAATCGCTGCCACCGACGAAGGTCACGAAATCGTCCAAGCGATCTACAATCACGAAGGCTATGCCGAAGCCACCGATGCTGACTTCGACACCATCCGCGAATACCTCAAGCGTCAGGAAAATTGGGAAATCGGTCAATAAAAAACTAAAAAGCTGTCGATCGACAGCTTTTTTTTGGAGTTATTCTATATGGTAGAAATCAAAAATCTTACGAAAATATATCCCAATGGTGTCAAAGCGCTCGAAGACGTCTCACTCACCATCGAAGAAGGTGAATTTGTCGCCATCATCGGCCTCTCCGGCGCCGGTAAATCGACCCTGCTTCGCATGATCAATAAAATGATCGAGCCGACCAGCGGCGATGTCTTGATCAATGGTGAATCGATCGTGGCCGCCAAAGGGAAAAAGCTGCGCCGGATGCGCCGCGACATCGGCATGATCTTCCAAAGCTTCAATCTGGTCAAGCGCTCGAAGGTCCTGACCAATGTTCTCGCCGGCCGGATCGCTTATCACCACCCGATCGTCACCACCCTGGGTCTCTTTCCCGAGAAGGATAAGCAGATTGCGTTTGAAGCGCTCCACCGCGTCAACATCCTGGAAAAGGCCTATAACCGGGCGGATGAGCTCTCCGGTGGTCAGATGCAGCGCGTCGCCATCGCCCGCTCTCTTGCCCAGGAACCGAAGATCCTATTAGCCGATGAGCCGGTGGCCAGTCTTGATCCGATCACCACCATCCACGTCATGAACGACCTTCGCCGGATCAACCGCGAGCTCAAGCTCACCACCCTCGTCAATCTCCACCACGTTGACTTGGCGCTGAAATACTCCCATCGCATCATCGGCCTCCAAGGCGGCCATCTGGTTTTTGATGGCCCAAGCTCTGAGGTCAATGACGATGTGCTGCGCCAGATCTATGGCCGCGAACTGCTCGAAGAGGAGGTCTTAGGTGATGTCGAGGACCTCGAGGTCTGATATGAATATTCCTAAGAAACCCCTCGAGCTAAAAAAATACTTCAGTATAGCTTTGTTTCTGACGATCCTGTTTGCCTCGGGCTGGTTTGCTGACTTTAGCCTGATCGAGGTATTTCGCGGCATCGGTGAGACCAAAGAGATCCTGACCAAAATGTTCTTTCATACCGATTGGTCATATCTTTCCAATCTGCTGGGTCCGCTCAAAGAAACGATCCAGATGTCGATCGTCGGCACGATGATCGGCTCGATCGCCGCCATTCCGATCGCCGTCTTCTCGGCCCGAAACTTTATCAAGAATAAAGTCTTCACCGCCTTTTGGCGCAACTTCCTTGGGGTATTTCGGACCATTCCGGCCCTGGTATTTGCCGCCATCTTTGCCTCGGTGTTTGGACTCAACTCCTTCTCGGGCATGCTCTCCTTGGCCGTGTTTACCTTTGGTCTTTTAGCCAAGCTGATCTATGAAGCGATGGAGGGGATCGATCACGGTGCGGTCGAAGCCTTGGAGGCCTCCGGTGCCTCACAGCTGAGCATCCTGCGCTATGCCTTCGTACCGCAGGTGCTGCCTCAGTATCTCAGCTTCATCCTGTATGCCTTCGAGATCAATATCCGTTCCGCCTCGATCCTAGGCTATGTCGGAGCCGGCGGTATCGGTGTCTATTATCAAAGAAATCTAAGTTTCTTTCGCTATGAACGGATCGGCACGATCGTCATCTTGACCTTTGCGGTCGTCCTGGTGACCGATGCCATCTCAGCCAAGATCAGGGAGAAACTGGTATGAATAAATTTGACTTACCGAAAAAACCAAAAGACCGGACCATCCAATCGCTGATCATCGCTGCCATCGTCATCGGCCTCTTCGTCTGGGGCTGGAGCGGTGTCAGCTTCCAGGGACTGACCTCACGCTGGGCCACCGTGCTTAAAAACATGACGGCTGCCTTCTTGCGACCCGATGTCAGCTACCTGCAGAATATGACGATCGACGGCTTGCTCTATGCCATCCTGGAGACACTGGCGATCGCTGTCGCCGGGACCTTCTTCTCGGCCATCCTAAGCCTGCCGTTTGCCCTATTGGCCTCGCAGAACATTGTGAGCAAGCCATGGTCAAAGGTCGGCAAGCTCCTCGTCTCGATCGTTCGAACCTTTCCTGAGCTCATTTTAGCCATCATCTTTATCAAGGTGGTGGGTCCGGGAGCGGCTGCCGGGGTCTTGGCCCTGGGCGTCCACTCGGTCGGTATGCTGGGGAAACTCTTCAGTGAATCGATCGAGAGCATGGATATGGGCCCGGCTGAGGCGCTTGATGCCAGTGGAGCTTCACCCTTTCAAAAGCTCGTCAGTGCGATCATTCCGACCGTGCTGCCGGATTTTATGAGCTATACCCTATACCGCTTTGAGATCAATACTCGAGCGGCCAGTACCCTGGGCCTGGTCGGCGCCGGCGGGATCGGTGCCCCACTGATCTTTGCCATCGGCAGCCGCAACTGGTCACGGGTGTCGATGATCCTGATCGCCTTGATCATCACGGTCGTGATCGTGGATATCCTCAGTGGTGCTGTTAGAAAGAGACTTGTTTAATGAATATTTTGATCGTCAATGATGATGGGATTGATGCCCGCGGCATCGAGCTTTTGGTAAAAGCCGCCAAGCCCTATGGCCGACTGTTCGTGGTGGCACCAAAAGCACAGCAATCGGCGGTGTCACAAGGCATCACCATCCATGAGCCATTGCAGATCGATGAGGAGGTCGATAAATTCCCCGATGTCCAGGCCTGGTCGATCTCCGGTAAGCCGGCTGATTGTGTCAAGGTAGCGATCGAATACCTTCGCCTCGACATCGATCTGGTCCTCTCAGGCATCAATGATGGCCCTAACCTCGGGACCGATATCCTGTATTCCGGGACCGTCGCCGGAGCCAGTGAGGCCGCCATCTTCAATATCCCAAGCATCGCCCTTTCGACTGATTTTGGCAGCTGGGAGATCGCCGAGCGAGAGATCGCCGAGGTCCTGGAGTATCTGATCAAGGGTGATCAGTTAAAGGCCGGTGTCATCTTGAATGTCAATTTCCAGCTGAGAGAGCACCGTAAATCAAACGGGATCCGTTGGACCAGACAGGGCTATCGCATCTTCTCAGCCAAGTTTCGCCATGACAATGGGCGCTACTGGCAAGAGGGCGACTGGGTACCGACAGAAAACCTGGCCGACACCGATGTGACGGCCGTCACCGAAGGCTTCATCTCGATCACCCCCCTGGGGATCGATCGCACGATCGATGATCATCCGATGCTGGAAGCCAAATAAAGTCATTTGAAAAGCCGGAAGGATTCCCTTCCGGCTTGCTTTTTTGCCAACGATTATCGATTGCCCTCACTCGAGAAGACCAGGCTGTTGACCAGTGAGATCACGAGTGAGATCAGGATCAGGTTCTGCATGGTCGTGATCGAAAAGCCACTGACCAGCTCCTGCGTCAAATAGAAGCCGAGCGGAATGGCGACCAGACCCAACACGACCGCCGCCAGATAGCTGACCCCAAAGGTCAGACAACCCAATACCTTTAAGGGCTTGGTCGCCAAACGGATCAGCCAGGTCAGGATCGCTGCCACCAGGCTGACGATCAGCGCCGTCGTGAACGAGTCGACATTCACCCAGCCCAGCTGAGTCGATCCAAAATAGATGATGATGGCATTGACGAGCCAGTTTAATAATATTCGCATAAGTACTCCTCCCTCAAGCCACATTTACCCATTTTTTGGGGTATACTTCGCCTAGGAGGCATACATGGAATTCTTTAGCTTCAAAAAGAGCCGACTGTTTTGGCTGCTCGTCTTTATCATTTTATTTAATTGGTCGCTCAATAACCTCGGTGTCATCTGGCAGGCCCTGCTGTTTCTGACCCGGATGATGATGCCGATCCTGGTCGGGATCGCCTTGGTCTTTATCATCGGCGTCTTTGTCGACATCCTTGAAGAAAAGATCTTTAAGTTCCGACCGGGGAGGGATCGCTATAATAAGTGGCGCCGGGTTTTATCTGTGTTAAGCAGCGTCGTACTGGTGATCGGCTTTACCGTCATCGTCTTGGTCATCCTGATCCCGCAGATCATTCTAGCTCTGCAAAACTTAGGCGAACAGATGCCCAGCATGGCCAAACGGATCGAGCACTTTATCAGCGGCTTTATCGATAAGTATCCTGAAATGAGCCATAATCTGGGGATCGATCATTTGGATTCCACCCAGATCACCAACCTCATCAGCGGCTTTTTGACCGATCAATTGCCCGATGCCCTAGGCTCGATCGTATCGATCACGAGCTCCGTCTTCAATGTCGTCTTCAATCTATTTGTCGGTCTGATCATTGCCATCTATGTCCTGCTCCAGCGTGAACGGATCCTCAAGGGCCTCCACCGACTGCTGTTTGCTTTTACCAATAAGGAGTTCACCCGCCGCACCTCGAAGCTGTTTGTCCTGACGGCCTCAGCCATCAAAAACTTCGTCAGCGGTCAGTTTATTGAGGTCATCAATATGGGGATCCTCACCTACCTGGGTATGCTCGTGTTCGGTATCCCAAGTGCTCTGCTGGTCGCCTTTATCATCGGTCTGATGTCCCTGGTGCCGCTGTTTGGCTCGATCATCGGGGTGGGCCTGGGCTTTATCATCGTCGCCATCAGCGACATCTCAAAGGCCTTTATTTTCCTCGTCATCGTGATCATTTTGATCCAGATCGAGAACTACTTTATCTATCCTCGGATCGTTGGCGGTAAGACCGGGACACCGCCACTGATCGTCCTACTGGCAGTCACCGTCTTTGGCAATCTGTTTGGTCTGATGGGTATGATCGTCGGGGTCCCGCTGGCAGCCATCATCTGGACGCTATTGATGGAGGCGACCCGCAGTCGGATAAGCACCAAGCTGATCGAGGACTCGATCGATAGCCAACCGGTCCGCGTCATTCGAACTAGGGACTAAACGTTATCAGCTTTCTCCGGGTGATCGATATGCAGTCGATGTGATTTGTAAGCTACTTGTCTGCTACCGCCACGAACCAGGAGTATATCTAGGGTACTCTTACAACTAAACGAAAATACGAAAAAAGCCTGTAACATTGAAGTTGCAGGCTTTTCCTTGGCGCACTCAGAGAGATTCGAACTCCCGACCCCGTGATTCGTAGTCACGTACTCTATCCAGCTGAGCTATGAGTGCAAAAGATGGTGCCCAGAGCAGGAATCGAACCAGCGACACATGGATTTTCAGTCCATTGCTCTACCGACTGAGCTATCTGGGCAAGATTAAGGGTGGTGGGCCATCAGGGACTCGAACCCCGGACCGGCCGGTTATGAGCCGGATGCTCTAACCAACTGAGCTAATGGCCCCTGCTTAAAACAATGGCAGGGGTGACAGGACTCGAACCCACGACACGCGGTTTTGGAGACCGCTGCTCTACCAACTGAGCTACACCCCTC
>DUPT01000021.1 GCA_012838225.1 Tissierellia bacterium | reverse complement strand
TACCTAGGAGGAAACATGAGTCGCTATAAATTAGAAGCGAAACCCCGTGAGAAAACCGGGAAAAGCGGCGCCCTGCGTCGTGAACAACGAATCCCGGCTGTCATCTACGGCGCCCATATTGAAAGTCAAGCTATTGAAATCCCGCAAAACGAAGTTGAAAAATTCGTCCGCAACCAAGGTACCGGTTCGACCCTCGACCTGGTCGTTGGCAAGGACACCCATCTGGCCCTGTTTAAAGCCATGCAGGTCCATCCGCTCAGCCGAATGGTCATGCACTTGGATTTCCAAGCCCTGCGAGCTGATGAAAAGGTCCGCGTCACCATCCCGGTCAATGTCGTCTTAGGCGAGCATATGGGTGGCGACAATATGATGGTCCAGGAGCTCCTGAGTGAGATCGAGATCGTCGCTCTGCCGGGAGACCTCGAATCATCGGTCACCGTTCACATCGAAGAAGGTGAGATCGGTGATATCCTGACCTTGGGCGAGCTCGATATCGCCAAGAATGACAAGATCGAGATCCTGACCGACCTCGAATCCCCCGTCTACAATATCGTTGAGGTCCGTGAATTCGTTGAGCCTGAGCTCGAAGAAGACGACGTCCTTGAAGGCGAAGCAGTCGAAGCTGAAGACGGCGAAGTGGCTGATGCCGAAGCCGGTGAAGAAGCGCCCGCTGAAGAAGCAACTGAAGAATAAGCCCTACCAAAGGAGCGAGCAATCGCTCCTTTTTTATGAAGGTAGGCCACCAGAACCGAGGCTGATTGAAAGCAGTCTTTTTTCTTTGAAAGCGTAGCTCTCTGCCACATCAGTTCGAACGACAAACCGATTTCTAAGACCCATCTATCATCCAGGGAGGCCATATGACAAATATCAGATTCTATACGGATCGTTTGATGGTAAGAGACATGACGATGGCGGATTGTGATATCGTCGCCGACTCTTGGGGCAGTAAAGAAGTTGGGCGATACATGGGCGACCCCTACTATAAAAACGGGGATGAACTCAGAGCCATGTTCAAGGAAGATGAACTTCTCAAAAACAAACAGTGGGATGTTGAGTTCTATTTTGTCACTCAAGATAAACAGACCGGTGAGATAAACGGCACTGCCAGCACTTGGCTGATGGACGATGGTATTTGGGGAATCGGATATACGATCTCCTACCCATGGTGGAATCAAGGACTAGCCACCGAATTGATCAGGGGGCTGGAATGCTTTATCAAATCACGTGGCGGTCGGGGCATGAGTGCTGAAATTGCCAAGGACAATACGGCCTCACTCAAGGTCTGTAATAAGAATGGATTTACGAAGGCCCAAGACACACGCTTTCATAAGTCGAAAACGACGATCGTGTTTGATGCGCTGGAACTACGCAAATTCATCTGATCAGGCAACTTAAAACTTCGATCAGCTGTCCCTAAAAGACGCCCCGAAGACGAAAAGAAGAATAAACCCGACCCAAGGAGCGAGCGATCGCTCCTTTTTGCTGCCCGGCACTCGCTTCTAGAAAAACAATTGAAGCAGCTGATAGTAGCCGGTGAGAAGAAGTAAAAAGATGATCAGGATCGGCATCGTCTTAGCGATCAGATCGGCTAGAGAGATCTCAAATTCATTGACCACGATCCCAAGACAAATATGCGTCGGCGCCACCTGCATGGCGATATAGGCCACCGACATCAAAAGGACCAGCAGCGGAGTCCCTGCTCCCGGTACGGCCGCAAAGGCCATCGGGATAAAGACGGCAATCGTACCGCTTGAGCCCAACAAGAGAGAGGCCAAAAAGAAGATCAGGCTAAAGACGACGACCGGAGACAGCGTCAGCTCCGCCACCCCGGCAGCGATCCGGTCGATCGCACCGGTCGACGCCAGCACCTCCTTAAAGACCATGACCAGCCCGATCATCACCAGGACTCTGGGCTCCAGAGCCGAAACGATCAGCGACTTGATTTCACTTAGCTTGACTCGCTCTACGACCAGTTGGAGCGCGATCACGATCAAAACAGACAGAGACACCCTCAGCTCAAACACGACGATGATCAGCACCGTCATGAGGATCGGCCACAGACCGTGACACACGCCTCTTAGAGCCAAGGCCTTTGACTCAGCCGCCGGCAATCGGACCGGCTCGATCCTTCGGACATAGAAGACATAGCCCAGGACAAACAGCAGCCCCACCAGCGGCATCATCGCCAGGATATAGCGTGACATCGACAGCCCTGAGAGCTGCAGCGCCAACAGGACCGAGGTATAGGTCGGTAGAAAGCTCTCGGCGATATGGCGATAGTAGCTGGCGACAAAGGCCTGCTCCTTGACATCGAGCGAATCACCGGCGGCATTTCGAACGATCGGCGCAGCCAATAGCACCGCTCCGGCCGAGGGCAAAAAGCCGATGACAAACGGGATCAACATGGCATTGACCCGCTTAGATCGAAACAGCCGGCTAAGCGACTCCTCCGCCTGAAGCAATCGCCCCCGCCGCTGCAGGATGCGCTGGACAAAGGTGATGAGATAGAACGACGCGATCATTTCCAGCGTCGCCGAAGACGTCAAGCCCCGCCCCGTCAAACCGGCGATCTCAGCCGGTCCGATCCGATAGAGGATGAGGGCGGTGATCGTGCCGCCAAGCATCGCGATATCCAAGCCCTTTTTTCGCCAGGTGAATAGGATAATAACCACAAACACCACGCCTATTTTCACTAGATCAAGACCCATAGCGCCATCCTTTGTTCTTTGTCTTCTCATCATACACCAAGCAATAAAAAAAGCACCCTTAAAAAACAGGATGCTTTTTGGTTGGACTAGATCATCTCTCGATCGACCAGTTCGTTGACGACATAGGTCGCCACATCATCGGCGTAGCGGCCGGGTCCAAAGCCGGCGTCAAAGCCGATCTCTTTGGCCAGTTCATTGCTGATCCGAGCCCCACCGGCGACCAGCAGCACCTGATGGCGCAGGTTGGCGGCTTCGAGGAGCTCGACCAGCTCGGTCATATTGGTGACATGGACGTCTTTTTGAGTTACGGTCTGAGACACCAGTAAAACATCAGCCTTCAGCTCGATGGCGGCTTCAATGAACTCTTGATTGGTCACCTGTGAGCCTAGGTTATGGGCCTCGATCATCTCATAGCGCTCGAGCCCGTAGTGGCCGGCATAGCCCTTCATATTCATGATGGCATCGATCCCCACCGTATGGGCATCGGTCCCGGTAGAGGCTCCGATCACGACGACCTTGCGGCCGATCCGGCTGCGGATGAAATCATCCGTCTCATCCATCGTCATGACTTCGTTTTGGACCACCTCGACCTGGATATCGTCGAGATTGACCTGGTAGGACACCGAGCCATAGACGATATAGAAGGTGAACTCCTTGTCCAGGGTGATATGGGCCGTCACCAGCGGCTCTCTTAGTCCCATCTGCTTGGCCAATACCTTGGCTGCCTCCATCCCCCGCTCATCATTTGGCACCGGAAGGGTGAAGCTAAGCTGGACTTTTCCGTCATTTAGGGTGTCGCCATAGGGCGAGACCAGATTTTTCATGGCTTGACTCATGCTCGCTCTCCTTCCATAAAGATCTCAATGAAGGGATTGAGATAGGTGTGATCCTTTTGGACAACGCCGTCTAGTCCCTTGCCGCGTTGGGGTGAGCGCTTGATACCGGCAAACTTGCCCTGCTCGAGCGTCTCGAACAAGCCGATCCCGGCGATCTCACTCAGGATGCCCAGGGCATCACTTAGCACGTGTTGGGCTCTGGCCTGGACCAAGCCGCCGTCCTTAAAGGTGATCTCATCTCCCAGATCGCGCATGGTGCGAGCGATATAGGAGGCATTATCGAGCGAGATCGCCCGATCACTCATAAACGGCGTATGGATGGCCTCGGTCAGCATCCCCAGCAGGTGGATCCGCTGATGGGTCAAGACGGTGATGATATTAAACAGTGCATCCTGGACCTGGGCCCGGAAGATATCGCCGGTCTTGAATTTGGTCGGCGGCATATACTTGAGCGGTGCCTTCGGGAAGATCTCACGGGCCATCTGGGCTTGAGCGATCTCAAACAAGAAGGCATTGGGCATATCGGGATCCATCTCAAAGGCATGGCCCAGTCCCATCTGCTCCTCAGGCAGTCCGGCCTTTAATGCAAACTGCTCATTAATGAACTGCGAGGCCAACACGGTGTGAGCCTCCTCATAGGCATCGGCCGTCGTCAGATAGTTGTCTTCTCCGGTATTGATGATGACGCCGGCATAGCCGTTTATCATGCGGGAGAAATACTGATCGACGATGGTGCGCTTCATATTGATGTCGCGAAACAGGATGCCATAGAGGGCGTCATTTAGCATGACATCGAGGCGCTCGAGCGCTCCCATGGCGGCGATCTCAGGCATACACAGTCCCGAGCAGTAGTTACATAAGCGGATATAGCGTCCCAGCTCATCCCCGACCTCATCGAGCGCCGCCCGCATCAGTCGGAAGTTTTCTTGGGTCGCCATGGTGCCGCCAAAGCCTTCGGTGGTCGCACCATAGGGCACATAGTCAAGCAGGCTCTGCCCCGTAGTCCGAATGACAGCGATGACATCGGCGCCCTGCCTGGCAGCCGCTTTGGCCTGCGTGATATCCTCATAGATATTACCGGTCGCCACGATGACATAGAGCAAGGGGCCGGTCTTATCGCCATACTGGGCCAGCCGATCGGTCCGGATTTTTCGATTGGCCCGAATGGTGGCGGCGGCTTCTTGAGCCATCTGATTGAGCAGCTCCTCCACCTCCGCTTGCGGCTGAGCCGGGAAGGTCGTCAGGTCGGTCTCGCCGCGTGAGACGGCTTCGGCCAACTCCTGAGGCGTTTGGCCACTCACCAGCATGGCATTTGCCAGATAGTAGCTGATCCCGCCGGCCAGGGCGTTTTTCTCCACCAGATGATCGATCAGCACATTGGGCAGCGGTACCTCATCTTCATTGACGCCATCGATGCCAAACAGCCGGCAGATCGTCCGCTCCACGGTGACCGTGGTATGGGCGTCTACAAACCGCTGGGTATCGTCGGCGATGGCCGCCGCCAGACTTCTGGCTTCTTGAATCTGGTGTTGATCAAGATTAAGTTTCGTCATTTTCTTCTCCAAGGTATTGTTTGATGGTATCGATAAACGACTCCGGCATGCCGAGGAATTGCATCACCCGGATGCCCTCGTGCGGTACGGCCTGATCGGCCGATACCTCGACCAATCGATAGTCCATCTGTCGTTCCAGATAGGCCAGGGCCTCCTCTGATTCAGTTTCACTCCAGTCGCGGATCGTATCGGTATCGAGCCTGAGACCCGACATCTGGAAGTGGCGATTGGCAGCCCGGGCCACCCCGGGAAAGTGGGTCACGATCAGCAGCATCGAATTAGCCTCACGATAGCTCTGACACAACGCCGTCACGATGGCACTGGCCTCCGACGGATTGGTCCCCCGGGCCGGCTCATCCAACACGATCAGTCCCGGCTCTTGGCGCCTGGTCATGATATCACGCATCATCACGACCTCGCGGCCAAAGCTCGATAGCCCCTGCTCGAGCGAGGCCTGATCCTGGGCCTGATAGCTGACATAAGAAAACAAAGGACAGCAAAGCTCCTTAGCATAGACATAGTAGCCGTGACGGAACAATTCGACATTGAGCAATAGCGTCTTTAGTGAGACGCTTTTACCGCCCATATTGGCGCCGGTCAAGACCGTACAGCCCTTATCGAGGGCGATATCGATCGGCTGAAGGCTGCGGTGCTTATCTCTTAGCACCGCTTCGATCCAGGGATTACGCATCCCCCGGGCTAACACGGTCGGCTGAAGGCTTGGCCGGACCCCACCATACTGCTTGGCCAGCTGGGCCTTGGCCAGCCAGTGATCGATCCTGGCCACCGTGGCGATATTCTCCTTTAGCCTCTGAACAAATGGCCGAAGCCTTCGAGACAGGGTCTGTCTCACCTCCCAGGTGACATCATCGAGCTGAGCGATCACCTTGCCCCGTTCATTCATCGCCACCAGGTTTCCGGCGTCCTGATAATAGAGCCGATCGAGCCGTCGTTTGTCTGCTCTTAGCCCTTCAAGCCGCTCGTCATACTCATTATAGAAGTGGAAGGTCAGGCGCTTATTGGCCTGGGGATCGAGGATCTCAAAGATCTCATCGGTCGGAATTAGCTGAAGTCTTGGGTTTTTTAGCTCCGACACGATCGCTCGCAGGACCTCGGTGTGATAGCAAAAGAACTTGATCTCATAGAACTCGACCTCATCGAAGACGCCGCCGTGACCGAGTCGTTCGAGGGAGCGGCGGATGTCTTTAAAGGCCGTCAGGGCGCCGCTGATGCGTCGCAGCTTGATGGGATCCAGCTGATGGAAAAACTCGACCGCCGAGAGCTCGGCTTCCAGCTCCGGCGCCTGATCGGGCCGATACGGTGTCTGCTCACGGGCCCGGTCGGTCCCATAGGGCGTGATCGTCTCCAGCCGATGCATCAACCACTCGAAACCGATCTCGGTATGATCTTGTGGGGTAAGCTCCATCACATCCTCCTGACGTCGATCACCGGCACATCGATCCGGCGTTTGAGTGTCTCCAAAAAATCAGGGCCAAAGCCCGGCCCCCGGGGAGCCGATGGATTGACAACCACCAGCGCCAAGTGAGAAGCCTGAGCCACCTGAAGCAGGATATTTCGTCGTTTTAGTCGATCGAAGGTCGGCTGATCGACAAAGAATCGGGTCGGATCCTGTCCGACCAAGCGGATATTTTCGATCGCCGGCACCCCTAAGAGCTCGTGCAGCATCTCCTGGGTGATGACCCCGTTAAGCGCGATCAGATCATCGCTTGGCGTCACCTGCTCGATCAGCTGTGTGATATCGAGCGGGCCGTTGAACCGATCGGCTCGGACGTCGTCGCCTGCGATCAGGTAGTCGTTTTGAGCCAGGAGCTTCGATTGATCCTCGGGGAGACTGACCACCGGCAGCTGCAGCAGCTCGGCTGCCAAAACGGTCTCTTCTAGCACCTTGGTCTGGTCGGGATGGACCGAGGCCCCGGTACAAAGAACGATCTCTTCAGCCAGTCCGTGACCGGCACTCGATAGCCGCGATAAGGCCCCATCGACGATGAAAAGCGCCTCGTCATCGAGGGCGCGGATCATGTCCTTTAGCTGCTTCGTCTGCTCGATCGTGGCCGGTCCCGCCAGCTCGACAAAACCGTCATCCAGCGTCTGAAAGATGACGATCTCTCCCAGCGAGCTGGGAATACCGCTAAGCAGCAGGATATCTTTTTCGACTTTCGATCGGGGCAGCAGCCGGCGCGCCGTAGCGGTCAAGGTCCCCTTCGGGACGTAGATCCGCGGCTTGGCCGTCTTTGTCACCAGGTCGGTGGCCTCCCCGTCATAACCGATGCTGGTCAGCGCCAAACGGCGCTGTCCAGTCCGGTTTTGTTCGATCAGATAGTTTAGGAAGGTGGTTTTGCCGGTGTTTTTCTCGAGTCCGACAATGGCCACCGATTCGGCTTGTAGCAGCCTACTCGGCATGTCTTTCTTTGCGGCTCAGATGGGCCGGTTCCAGTGCCATCTGCTTGCCCTGGAGCAGTCCGGCCACTCCCTCTAATCGATTGTTGGCCTCACCGCGACAGACCTCGCAGTGGCAGTCCTCTTCATAGTCGGTCGGCTGGGTATAGGTCGTGATGACGCCTTCAAAGTTACGCAGGACGACCCGCTTTTCACTTTGTGAGATCATATAATCCGGCATCACCGGGATCTTACCGCCGCCGCCGGGGGCGTCGACCACAAAGGTCGGAACAGCATAGCCCGAGGTATGGCCGCGAAGTGATTCGATGATCTCGATGCCTTTGGATACGGTGGTCCGGAAGTGTTCGAGGCCCATCGACAGGTCACACTGATAGATATAGTAGGGCCGGACCCGGATCTTGACCAGGCCGTGGACCAGCTTCATCATGACATGCGGGCAGTCATTGATGCCGCGCAGCAGGACCGATTGATTGCCCAGCGGGATACCGGCATCGGCCATCCGGGCACAGGCCTCGGCTGATTCACGGGTGATTTCATTGGGATGATTGAAGTGAGTATTGAGCCAGATGGGGTGGTATTTCTTCAGCATATCGACCAGGTCCTGGGTGATGCGCTGAGGCATGACGACCGGCACCCGGCTGCCGATGCGGATGATCTCGACATGCGGGATCTCACGCAGACGAGAGATGATCGATTCGAGCTTCTCATCACTCATCAACAACGCATCGCCGCCGCTTAGGAGGACGTCGCGGACGCTGGGGGTGTTTCGGATATATTCGATCGCGCCGTCGATCACGGTATTGCCGACCGGAGCGTCGTGTTGGCCGGCGAAGCGTCGACGGGTGCAGTGGCGACAATACATCGAGCACTGATCGGTGATCAAAAACAGCACCCGGTCGGGATAACGGTGGGTCAGTCCCGGGACCGGTGAGTCCTCATCCTCGGCCAGCGGGTCATACAGGTCGGCATCGGCCTGATGGACCTCGAGGGCGGTCGGGATGGCTTGCTTTCTGACCGGGTCATGCTCATCGTCAAAATCGATCAGACTTAAGTAATAGGGAGTGATCGCCATGCGCAGGGTCTCAAGGGCCGTCTTTACGCCGTCACGTTCGGTGTCGGTCAGTTCGACCAGGGCTTCGAGCTCCTCGAGTGTCTCGACCCGATTTCTCACCTGCCACTTCCAATCGCTCCACTGCTCATCGGTTACGTCAGGAAACAGCCGCTTGCGGTTCTTCTCATAATCCATCTGTTCTCTCCTCTACTGATAGCTATTTTCAAATAGCTCGCGCAGAATATCCGATTCGCGCAGGACTTCGAGTGTGATTTCGGCGTGGTCTTTGGTATAGCCGTTTCCGATGATCATGGTGACATCCTTGCCGACCCCCTCCGCTCCCAGGGCGGCTTTGGTGAAGCTGGTCGCCATGCTGAAGAAGTAGACGATCCCGCCATTACGGACCGGGAGGATGGTGCTCATCTCGGTATTGGGGATATTGACGACATTGATGGCCAGGTCGTATTCTTCGCCGTTATTGGCCGCCAGGGCTTTTTCGAGGACCTCCATCGGTTTACCGGCATCGGCTACGATGACCTCATGACAAAAGCCGGTCTGACGGACCTTTTCGGCCGTTTCTTCGCGTGAGGCCATACCGACCACCCGGCCGGTCGGGCCGACGCGTTTTCGGGCTTCATAGGCGCACATGATGCCGCTCTTTCCGGAGGCTCCCAGGATCAGGATGGATTGACCGGGTTGGGCCAGCTTGGCGGCTTGGGCCGGGGCACCGGCAACGTCCAGCGCAGCCAGGGCCAGAGCTTCGGTCATATCGTCGGGCAATTTGGCATAGATGCCGCTTTCAAATAGGATGGCGGTGCCATCGATCTCGACCTTGTCGATATCCATATGGATCTGCTTGATCTGATCGATCTTGAGCGGTGTCAGTGACAGGCTGACCAGGGTAGCGATCTTATCGCCGACCTTGAGATCTCCCGGATACTCATCCCCCACCTGCTTGACTCTACCGATCAGCATACCGCCCGAACCCGTTACGGGGTTTTGCATCTTACCGCGCTCCGAGACGATGGAAGTGATCATCTCACCCATCTTGTCCGGATCGGCGTTGTTGGCTTCCTTGATCTGATGGAAGCTGGCCGAGTCGATATTGAGGGCGATGACATCGATCAGGACTTCATTCGAGTAGATGTCCATGTCATTGTCGATTTTTTGAGCGGCTTGGGGCAGGACGCCCTGGGGCTCGATCACCCGGTGAGTTCCGTACTTGCAACCTTTTTTCATTATTTGACCTCCAGACCGAGAATTTCTCTGGCTTCGTTTGGTGTGGCGATCGCTCGCCCCATTTCTTTGGCGATCCGCACGATCCGCTCGACCAGTTGGCCATTGCTCTCGGCGGGAACTCCCTTTTCATAGTAGACATTGTCTTCAAATCCGACCCGAACGTGTCCGCCCATGGCGATGCCCATGACGGCCATCGGCAGCTCATGCCGACCGACACCGGCAACCGTCCAGGTGCTGCCCTCGGGGATCGATTCGACCATATAGACCAGATCGCGGGCGGTGGCGGCCATTTGGACGCCTAAGACAAAGTCAAAGTGCATCGGCTTTTCGATAAAGCCCTGCTTGGCAAATCGGATGGCATAGTCGATCATGCCCTTATCAAACACTTCGATCTCGGGCTTGATGCCGCGTTCGATCATGATCCGACCGAAGTTTTTGATGGTGTTTTCTGAATTGATAAAGATCTCGTCGCCGCCGAAGTTCAAGGTGCCGCAATCGAGGGTGGCCATTTCGGTGCCTTCGATCTCGGTCGGCTGCAGACGCTCCAGATCCGTCATACCGACGGCGCCGCCGGTCGAGGGTTGGATGATGACATCGGGGCAACGCTCCCGAATGGCATCGATGCAGGCCTGAAAGCGGGCCTTGTCTTGGGTCGGGGTTCCGTCGTCTTCACGGACATGTAGGTGGATGATGCTGGCTCCGGCTCGACAGGCGGATTCAGCTTCCCGGGCGATTTCTTCGACCGTATAGGGTACGGCCGGATTATGTTCCTTGGTTACCTCGGCACCGCAGATGGCGGCGGTAATGATCAGTTTTTCCATATCACTTCCTTTGATTGGCTTTGGGTACGACACAGGTACCGGTGGCACGAGCTACGACGACCGGCTCCTCCAATACATCACAGGCACTGTCTGAGATGTCGGGCCGGGGGGCGATCACTTTTCGAGCTTCAAAGCTCATCTTGCGAGATGAGGAGCCTTCCGAGGTGATCTGACCGACGGCTTCGATAAAATCACCCGCAAAGACCGGGGCTTTGAACTCGACCATGTCATAGGCGACAAACAGGCCTTCATCACCGTCTCGGCGAATCAACAGTTCCGTGGCAACATCGCCGAACAGCTCCAGCATTTTGGCGCCATCGACCAGATTGCCACCGTAGTGGGCATCCTTCATGCTCATACGCATGCGGATCATGACTTCTTTCATTCCATCCTCCTAAGGGTTTGTTTTCGCATATAAATAGAGCTACTCACAAAAATAATCTGTGAATAGCTCTCCATGAGTGTACGTCATGACAGTAGTCAGCTCTCAGCTTTTCTACCAAGGTCAGGCCGCTGGGTGGGGCGGTCTCCTTTCGGCTCCTAAGCCTTCGCAATCCCCAGATTCACCCATCTATCAGGGATTGTTACCTCTTAAAAAGCGCCTCTATCCACCTCCATTATAACGCTGCCTATTTAGAATTTCAAGACAAGAAACTTGCATTCGAGAAAAACTTATCAATATTTTCAAGCGATAATTCAAGAATAGGCTCGAACTCCTCGGCTCCAGGAAAAGACCGGCTTCCGGACCATCCGGTCTTTTTAAAAAACGGCCCGGTCCCGGGGGACTGAGCCATTATTTGGTGTCTAGTAGTTGTAGAAGCCGGCTTTGGTCTTTCGACCCAGTTTGCCGCCGCGGACCATCTTTCTCAGCAGCGGATGAGCCCGGTATTTGGGATCTTGGAATTCGGTGTAGAGTACGTCCATGATATTCAAGCAGACATCGAGTCCGATCAGGTCGCCCAGCTCGAGCGGTCCCATCGGATGATTGGCACCAAGCTTCATGGCGGCATCGATATCCTCAGCCGAGGCAACACCGTCTGCCAAAATGCCAACGCCTTCGTTGATCAGTGGCACCAGGATGCGATTGACGACAAAGCCGGGGGCTTCATCGACGCGAACCGGGTTCTTGCCCAGCTCCTTCGAGAGCTCGGTCACATAATCGAGTGTCTCATCATCGGTCGAAACGCCGCCGATCACCTCGACCAGCTTCATGACCGGTACCGGATTAAAGAAGTGCATTCCAACGACCTTGCCCGGTCGATTGGTGGCCGCAGCGATCTCTGTGATCGATAACGATGAGGTATTGGTCGCCAGGATGACCTCCTCACCCACCAGCTCATCGAGCTTTTTGAACAATTCTTTTTTTGATTCGATCTCTTCGGCCGCCGCCTCGATGATCAGATCGCAGTCCTTCAGATCTTCGAGGACGGTCGATCCGCTGATCCGGGCCATCGTCTCGTCTTTTTGCTCCTGGGTGATCTTCTCACGCTGGAGAGCGCGTCCCAATTGCTTATCGACCCCGGCAATGCCTCGTTCGATCGAGCTTTCGCGGCGAGCGTTTAGTACCACCTCATGGCCATGCTGTGCCAGAAGCTGGGCAATGCCTGCTCCCATCGTACCTGATCCGATTACTCCTACTTTCATACTTCCTCCTATTTGTATTCGGGTGGGCGCTTCTCAAGGAAGGCCCGCATTCCTTCGCGTTGATCGGGATGCTCAAAGCATCGAGCAAATTCCGACAGTTCTGTTTCGAAGCCGTCCTGGCCGCTAAGGCCGGCCTGGATGGCTTGTTTCGATCGGGCGATGGCATTGGCCGAGGCTTTCTTCAGACTCAGGGCGTAGTCCCATGTTTTGTCGGCCAGCTCCTCCGGGGGATAGATGCGGTCGACCCAACCGATATCGAGCGCTTCCTTGGCCGAGATGATCCGACCGGTAAAGATCAGATCCTTTGCCTTGGCCGGACCGACGAGCTGAGCCAGCCGCTGGGTACCGCCGTAGCCGGGCGTGATCCCCAGGGTGACCTCCGGTTGACCGAGCTTGGCCTTCTCCGAGGCAAAGCGCAGATCACACGCCAGCGCCAACTCACTTCCGCCGCCCAGCGCAAAGCCGTTGATCATGGCGATCGTCGGCCACTTCATGGCCTCGATCTTGGCAAAGGTCTGATGGCCCAGTTGACCGAAGTCATACGCTTGGGTGGGCGTCAGCTCACTCATTTCCTTGATGCTGGCACCGGCCACAAAGGCCCGTCCGGCCCCGGTGATGATCAGCGCTCTCAGATCCTCTTGGCTGATCTCATCGAGCTTATCATGAAGGGCCTGCATCATCTGGCTATCAAAGACATTCATGCTATCGGGATTGTTCATCGTCAGCAGTCCGATGCCGTCCCGATTCTCAAACAGAACTAAATTATTCACGATCCTCTCCTCGTAGTCTTAGCTGTGACAGTTACAGTATATCAGTTTGTTAGTTGTTTATCAAAGTTTTCCTGGATGGAATAGTCGGACTTTTCTCTTCTCACCGAGCATCTCATTGTCATAATGGTAGTGAAAGGAGATCATGATGAGTGATTTTAAGTATCAGATCCTGGAAAACTATGGCGTGCTCAGCGTCAGCGACAATGGTTGGACCAAGGAGTTAAACCTGGTGTCGTTCAACGATCAGATCCCGAAGTATGATATTCGGGAATGGAGCCCGGATCGCCGAAAGATGAGTCGGGGCCTCCGGTTTGAAAAAGCCGAACTGATCAAGCTGGGTGATATCATCAGCGATCTGGAGTGACCAAAACGAGCGCGAGCTCGTTTTTGGTTTAGACCGAATAGGCCATATAATCGGCCTGATAGCTAAAGCCGGCCGATAAAAAGATGGCCTCGAGTCCCTCGGCCGGATCAGACGAGGCGATCAGTCGCTGACTCTGGATCATCACATCCTCGGCTGCTCCCAGGATCAGCTGCCGGAGCTGTTCGGTCGAATCGTTCTCGGTCAGATACAGGCCGTAGATCTCGGACAGCTTCGGTGTCCGCCGGACCAATAAGTAGGCCTCCCCTTCGATCGATCGATAGACCGACCAGTCGGCCCAGTGCTCAAGGATCCGCCGGGCGGACCAGTACATCTCGGGATTGGCCCGGTCACGGAGGGCTGAAAGGTCGGAAAACTCATCTCGGCTAAGCTTCTTTACGCCTTGGCCCAGCTCGCCTCGATGGCCGGTGTATTCATAGAAATGAAGCTCCTCGATCAATGAGCCGCTGGCTTGAAGGATCGGTCGGATCTCATCGATCACCGGATAGCCGATCAGGAGCATATAACCCGGATAGAACTCATCGCGGTAGGCCTCCAGCTTAGCTAGCGAAGCGGCAAAATCGGCCGTGAAGATCCCGCCCAGGGTCTGAAGATAGCGGGCCTGATCATCGACCAGCAGCGCCGCCACGGCGATCAGCCGCTCATCCTCGAGGACAAGCAGCTGATCGGCGGCATCATAAAACACCCGGGTCAAGCCGTCTGCCTGATCCGCTTGATCACGCATCACGACCGGGTAGCCGCAATAGCCGTTTTGGTTCGTCTGCTGCCAGCAAAAATCGATCACTTCAGCTAAGCGATCGATCCCTGACAAAGGACGAAATCCCAACATGATTTCTCCTATGGTCTCTCAGTGTCTACTTCTCAGGCGTCTGATCGTCTTGTTTGACCTCATCGATCAGGCCGTCATATTCTCCGGTATGCTCCATCTGAGCCAGCTCCGGATGCTCGTTGACGGGCTTATCCTCAGTCTCCTTCAGATCCTCATTATAGAGCGTAGGTTTGACGACGGTTGTCTTTTCCATTTGATTTCTCCTTTGGTTGTCTTTTGATCACGCCAGCTCCAGGGCGATCTCCATCATTTGGGTAAACGAGGTCTCCCGGTCCTCACTCGAGGTCTCATCGCCGGTGACGAGCGAGTCACTGACGGTACAGATGGCCAGGGCCTGGACACCGTATTTGGCGGCGACCGTAAACAGCTCGGCCGCTTCCATCTCGACGGCTAACACGCCATACTCGGCCCAGCGAAACACGTCTTCGCCGGTATCATCGTAGAAATGATCACTGCTCAGGAGCGATCCGACATGGACCGATACCCCTTTGTCCCGGGCGATATTATAGGCCTGATAGAGCAGGTCGAAGTTGGCGGTCGGGGCATAGGTCTGGTGGAAGAAGCGGCGCGGGACCATGGCAGAATTGGTGCAGGCACTCATCGCCAGGATGATGTCTCTGAGACCGACCTTTTCCTGAAGAGAACCGCAGCTGCCGATCCGAACCAGCTTTTTTGCTCCATAGACATTGATCAGCTCATGGATATAGATCCCGGCTGAGGGCATGCCCATGCCGGTGCCCTGGACACTGACCCGCTTTCCCTGATAGGTGCCGGTAAAGCCGCTCATACCGCGCACGGTATTGTAGAGCTTGGCATCCTCGAGATAGTGGGTGGCAATATATTCCGCCCGCTTGGGGTCACCCGGCAGCAACACGAGTTCGGCGATATCGCCCGCTTGGGCTTCGATGTGATAATGCTTGGCCATCAATCCTCCTTTGTCACCCCGAGCACCAGCGTGCTGAAGGGGGCGATGTCTTCGCCCGCATACGGGCGATCGAGTACTTCTCCATCATAAACGAGCAGTCGGCCCGAGCCGACCTCAAACGGCAGGACCATCTCCTCGGGCGTCGGGTTATGGGCGATCAGGACCGTCTTAAACTCCGAGCCGCCGTTTAGCTCCAGGGCATAGGCGATGATCATCGGTGAATACAAAAACACCAGATGATCGCGAATGTCCTGGTCGGTATAGACACTAAATACCCCGATTCGGCGGCGGAGCTTCACCAAACCTCGGACAAATTCGACCAGGTCGTTGTGACGGACCCTTAGCCTCCAATCGATCTGATTGATGGCATCGGGCTGATTATACGTATTGGGCAGCATCTGCTTGGTCCGCATAAACTCCGTCCCGAGGTGAAAAAACGGCAGCCCAAACGACAGCAGCAGGATGGCAAAGGTCAGCTTGGTCAGCCGCTTGATATGCTCATCGTCTTTTTGGGTGCTTTTTTTCAGCTTGTCATACAGGATCAGGTTGTCGTGGGAGGAGTGGTAGTTGATCGACTCATACGGATAATGGGTAAAGCCGTAGATCTGATCGGAAAAGTCGATCGAACCGGTGATGCCCGACACCACCCCGGTCCGCCCCAGGACATTGCCCTGGACATAGCCGAGACTGGCGTCATCGTTTTTGCCCTTCAGGGCGTCGCGGAAGATATCGTTGAACAGGGCAAACTCATGCCCGCGCTGCTGTCCCTGCAGGGTCATCTTATCGATCAGCAGACCGGCCGGCCCGCCGCCCCAGGGCTCACCATAGAGCAGGATATCGGGATCGATCGCCCGCAGACGATTGACCACCCGCTTGGTGGTATCGATATCGGTCAGGCCTAAGAGATCGAACCGAAAGCCATCGACCTGACACTCCCGGACAAAAAACTCGAGCGATTCGATGATCAGCCGCTGCGTCACATAGCGCTCAGAGGCGATCTCATTACCGACCCCGCTGCCATTATAGAAATGGCCCGCCTCATCCATCCGGTGATAATAGCCCGGCGCCAAGCGGTGGAGATTCGAGTCCTCGGCTTTATAGGTGTGATTATAGACCACATCCATCACCACCCCCATCCCCTTGGCATGGATGGCCTGCACCATCTGCTTGAACTCATAGAGTCTCTGATGAGGATCGCTCAGATCCGTCACATAGGAGCCCTCGAGCACAAAATAGAGCTCGGGATCATAGCCCCAGTTATAGCCGCCCGACGTCGTTTCATCGACGGTGATAAAGTCCTGGACCGGCATCAGGTGAAGATGAGTCACGCCAAGCGATTGCAGGTAGTCGATGCCGATCGCTTGCCCCCCGAGGCTTCTTGACTCACTCAGACCGATAAACTTTCCCGGATGACGAAAGCCGGCCGCCGGATGGACCGTAAAATCCCGGATATGCGTCTCACAGATGAGGGCGTCCTTATAGCTTAGCTTGGGCCGCTCATGGTGGCGAAAGCCCGGCGGATCGGTCCGACTCAGATCGATCACGGCCGAGCGCGTCGAATTGGGCGCACTGCCGAGCCCAAACGGATCGGTCACCTCATAGATAGCTTCTCCCCGATAGACCCGGTAGAGATAATACGAGCCGGCGTGATCGCCCGGCAGACTCAGACAATAGCAGCCGTCGGCTAAGCGCTGCATCTCATGGACAGACAGTTCGTCCCCCAAAGAGGACGAAAAATAGACCAATTCCATTTTGTCGCTGTCGGGTGAGAACACACAATACGTCGTGCCGCTCGGTGAGTAGCTGGCGCCCAGTTTTCTGGTGGGTTGATTAATCATTCGACCGTCATATCTTTCACGTAGTGGTATACTTCATCGTACTGCTTGGCCGACTCGGCCCAGGAGTGGTCGGCCAACATGGCCTGCCGGACGATCTCTCGCCACGTCTTTTGATCTCGGTAGTAGTAGAGGGCGTCCTTGATCGTAAACAGCAGCTCATGCGCATTGTAGTTACTGAAGCTAAAGCCCGTCCCCTCGCCCGTGAAGCGATTGTAGGCCTGAACGGTATCCTTTAGCCCGCCGGTCTCTCGAACGATCGGCACCGAGCCATAGCGCATGGCGATCATCTGTCCCAGACCGCACGGCTCAAACCGAGACGGCATCAAGAACATATCGCTGGCGGCATAGACCTTCTGGGCCAGGACATTCGAGAAAAAGATATTCGACGACACCCTGCCCTGATAGCGGGCGGCAAAGTGCGAGAAGGCCTGCTCGTATTCATAGTCGCCATTGCCCAGCAGCACAAACTGGACCTTTTCCTCCATCAGCTCATCAAAGATAAAGCTCAGCAGATCCATGCCTTTATTCGGTACCAGCCGGGTCACCATGGCGATCAGCGCCACCTCCGGATCGACAGTCAGATGGAGGAGCTTTTGCAGCTCGACCTTGTTCGTCTTCTTCTGCTCGATCGTCGAAAAATCATATTTAGCAAAGATCTGATCATCCGTCTTGGGATCATAGTAGTCATAATCAATGCCATTGACGATGCCCCGGATGATATGCGAGCGGTGCAACAGGAGCGAGTGGAGCCCCTCGGAGTAGTAGGCATATCTCAGCTCCTCGGCATACGTCTTAGACACCGTCGTGATATAGTCGGCAAAGCTTAAGCCGGCCTTCATGAAATTGACATTACCGAAGTGCTCGAGCTTATCATAGGTGAAATAGTCATCCGATAGCCCGAGATAGTCGCCGAGCAGATCGTAGGGGAAGATCCCCTGATACTTGAGATTATGGATGGTGAAGATCAGCTTGGTGCTTTGAAACTCCGGTCGCATCAAATACTGATCCTTAAAGATCGGTGCGATCGGTCCGGTATGCCAGTCATTGAGGTGGATGATATCGGGATGAAACGGCAGCTCACAGGCCGCATCGAGCACCGCCCGGCAAAAATAGGCAAAGCGCTCCCCGTCATCAAAATAGCCATAGACGCCGCTGCGGGCGAAATAGTGCTCATTGTCGATAAAATAATAGGTCACGCCGTCTTCTTGGTACTGAAAGATCCCGACATACTGATTCATCTTGGGCATTCGCAGATGGAAATGCTTGACGAATTCAAACCGGTTGCGATGCTCCAGTGAAATGGTTGAATACAGCGGCAGGATCACCCGGATATCATGACCCATATCGGCCAGGGCCTTGGGCAGCGACGCCGCGACATCGGCCAGACCACCGGTCTTTATAAAGGGGGCAGCTTCACTGGTGACAAATAAGATCTTCATTTGATCACGACTCCCTTTTTGATGACATAGGGCAAGCCGCCATCACCCATCAAGACCTTGCGATTGCCGACCACGACATTCTTATCGAATACGCAGTTATTGATATTGCAGTCCTCGCCGATGGTGACGTCCTGAAAGACGATCGAGTTACGTACCACGGTGTTTCGACCGATCGTCACCCCGCGGAAGATGATCGAGTTTTCGACTGTTCCCTCAATGATACAGCCATTGGCGATCAAGGTATTGTTGACATCGGTCTTGCCCAGATACATCGTCGAGGGCGCATCCTTGACCTTGGTATAGATCTTGCCGTGACGATAGAACAGGTAGTCGGCATAGGCGGGATCGAGGATCTGCATCGAGGCATTGTAGTAGCTTTGGAGCGAATGGATCGGCAGGATATCACTATCGAGCGTAAAGGTCGATACCTGATAGTTTCTCAATCGATCGATGATGGCCCGCTTTAGATAGGCCTCCTTACCGGCTTCGACGGCCTCGGTCACGATCTCGACAAAGACTTCCTTTTTTAGAAAATACATCTCGACCGACAGATCGAATTCATCCTGATTGCCGAGGTTTCGCCCGATACCGAGCTCCCCATTTTCCTGCGAGACGATATCGAGCCCCAGCAGATCGACCCGGTCTCTCCCCCGGATGATATGGCGCGTCAGGATGGTGATGTCACTGTCACTATCGACATGGTGGCGATAGGCCGGATTGTAGTCGATATTGCCGATATAGGAGCTGCGGGTGAACAGGACATGGGTTTTGGAGGTTCGAAGGACGAAGTTGAAATTGTCACGCAGTACCGGCAGATCTCCAATCGCAATCTGCGTCGGATTGGGTTCGATATTGGGATAGAGCATGCGAAGACCGCCGGTTTTTCGGTCCAGGTCCCACGATTTGCCCGGCCCGATATGATCGTTCAAGGAGTGGAATTTATCCTTGAGGATGATCCCGATATAGTCGATCCCGGAATTGATCATATTCGAGAGCGTAAAGTCGATCATCCGGTAGCGCCCGCCAAAGGGCACGGCGGCGATCGGACGGACCTCGGTCAATTCCTTGATATACTCCTCGCGTTCGCCGAGGTTGATAATACCTAACACATCATTGATCATGACCCCTCCTAAATCAATCCCAGATCGCGCGAGCTGATCAGGGTGATCTCCCCCGAATCATCCCCCACGACCTCGTCGTCTTTGATGGTGGCACTGCTCATGACGATGGCTTTTTTCACCACCGCCCGCTGACCGATCTTGGCTCCGGGCAAGATGACGCTATCGGTCACCATCGCCCCTTCTTCGACGATGACACCGGTCGAGAGGATCGAATTCTTGACCACCCCTTTTACGATGCAGCCCTCATTCAGCAGTGCATTTTCGACATCGCCGGTGGTGGCGATATAGTGCGGTGCGACATCGAGGTTGCGGGTGAAGATCTTCCAGTCATCGAACAGATCGAGCGGGTTGTCGGGATCGAGTAGATCCATATTGGCTTCCCAGTAGCTCTCGATCGTGCCGACATCCTTCCAATAGCCCTCGAAGCGATAGGCCAGGAGGTATTTCTCCTGCTCGAGCGCTTTCGGGATGATGTCCTTGCCGAAGTCATGGCTCGAAGCCTCATTGGCATGATCCTCGAGTAGAAGCTTCTTCAACAGCTGCCAATTGAAGATATAGATCCCCATACTGGCCAGATTGTTTTTGGCCTGCTTGGGCTTTTCCTCAAACTCATAGATGGTATCATCGGGCAGGGTATTGAGGATACCGAAGCGCGATGTCTCCTCCCACGGGACCTCGATGACACTGATCGTGACATCGGCCTTCTTATCGATATGGGCCCGAAGCATCTTCGAGTAGTCCATCTTATAGATATGATCGCCCGAGAGGATCAGGACATACTGCGGATCATGCAGATCGATATAGTCCATGTTCTCATAGATGGCATTGGCCGTACCGGCATACCAGCGACCACCTTCGGTGCTCATATAGGGCGGCAGGATCTCGACCCCGCCATCACGCCGGTCCAAGTCCCACGGCACACCGATCCCGATATGGGTATTGATGCCCAGCGGCTGATACTGGGTCAGGATCCCGACCTTGTCGATCCCGCTGTTGGCACAGTTACTCAAGGCAAAGTCGATAATCCGGTACTTGCCTCCGAAGTGGACGGCCGGCTTGGCGTTCTTTCTGGTCAGTGCTTTGAGCCGTGATCCCTGTCCGCCGGCCAGGATCATGGCCATCATGTTACCTTTCACCTTGCTTTTCCTCCCTCATAATCAGTCCGCTATAGGCGCCGACTCCGATATAGAGCTGGCCGTCCTGAGGCGTGATGACGCCTCGCGAACCCTGGTGCTTGCCGTAGAATCTGTCATCATCGGTATTGAATAACACTTGGTAGGTCTTATCGGTCGCGATCAAACGATGGCTCGTGATCGGCAGCGACGAGAAATTGAGACAGACGATGAGGCTCGAGTCATCACTGCCCTTTCGTTTAAAGGCCAAAAACTTCTGATGCCGGTTGTCGACATCGATCCATTCAAAGCCGTCCCAGGTGGTTTCCTGGGTATACAGCGCCGGATGAGACCGATAGAAGCTGTTGAGCTCCCGGACATACTGGAGCGTCTTCATATGGGCCTCGTAGTCGAGCAGGTCCCAATCGAGCGATCGGTCCTCACTCCACTCCCGAAACTGCCCGAACTCGCCCCCCATAAACAAGAGCTTCTTGCCCGGATGAGTGTATTGATAGAGATAGAGCAGCCTCAGCTGAGAAAACATCTCATCATAGTAGCCCGGCATCTTATCGACCAGGGAGCGCTTCATATGCACCACCTCGTCGTGACTGAGCGGCAGGATGAACCGCTCGGAATAGGCATACATCATCGGAAATGTCAGCTTCTGATGATAATCGAACCGTTCGTCCTGACCCTTGATCATATAGGTCAGCGTATCGTTCATCCAGCCCATATTCCACTTGAAATGAAAGCCCAGGCCCCCCTCCTCGATCGACTTCGACACGCCGTAGAAGGCGGAGGATTCCTCGGCCATCATGATAAAGCCCGGCACCGCCCCCATCTGGGTATTGACCTCCTGCAAGAAGCTGATGGCCGCTCGGTTATAGATGGCGTGATGGTGCGAGTCGCTAAAGCTCTGATGGATCATATAGGCGACCGCATCGGCTCGAAAGCCATCGATATGAAAGACCTCCTGCAGGAAGCGAGCATTCGATAAAAAGAAATTGCAGACATGACGCCGGTTATAGTCAAAATTGAGGGTGTCCCACTGCTTATTATAGGCCTCGTGCCAATACTCCGACTCATAGAGGGCCTGCCCGTCAAAATAGGCTAGGCCGTGCTCATCCTTTGGAAAGTGACACGGCACCCAGTCCAGGATAACGCCCACGCCCGCCTGATGGAAGGCATCGATGAGTCGCATAAAGCCCTTGGGATCACCGAAGCGACTGGTGATGGCGTAGTAGCCGGTCTGCTGATAGCCCCAGGAGCCATCGAACGGATACTCCGTCACCGGCATGATCTCGACATGGGTATAGCCCAGGTCCTTGACATGAGGCACCAATTGATCGATCAGCTGATCGAAGGTATAGTAGTCGCTGCCGTCCCAGCGCCGCCAGCTGCCCAGATGGACCTCATAGATCGCCATCGGCTGTTCGTAGAAGTTTTGGCTGGCCACCTGTTTTCGATAGGCTTTGTCATGCCACTTATACCCGCTTACATTGTAGATCCTTGAGGCATTGCCCGGAATCTGTTCAGAAAAAAAGGCATAGGGATCGGCTTTCCAGAGCTGTTCACCCGTATGAGTCCGGATGACATACTTATAGGAGTCGCCCTCCCGGTATTCGGAAAAGAAGCCGACATAAAAGCCCTCCTCGATCCGCTGCAGACCGTGCTTCCAATTCGACCAGTCATTACGATTCGAGGCGACATGGACTTCTCTGGCCCGAGGGGCATAGACTAAAAATCGGACCCCCGGTTGATTATTCCACTCGATAAAATGAGCGCCCAGATAGCGGTGGCCTTCATTCGATACGCCGTGGACATAGTCTCGCAAAAAATCGGACGGTACTCCGTACATAGGGTTGATTTCCTTTCAGAAAAATCGTTCATTATAACAAAAGTTCTGCTACCTCTATCTTATCAGAAAATGACGACCATGGGGCGCTCCACCCCGGATTGGTGCCAAGAAATAAATAGTTAACAACTACAACCGCTTGATCCGCTCAGCCACCTGTTCAGCACTTAAGCCCGAGGTATCGATTTGTTGCGTATGGAGCTCTCGACAAGCCGCCAAGCGTAACAGGCTGCGCTCTAAGATATCAGGCCGGCGCAACCCGGCCGAAATGTCTTTTTTCAGGCGACGCCCAAGCTCCGCCTCCGAGCAGACCAGCGTCACTCCAACGACCCGGTAGTCTCTGAGATCGAGTCGGCTTATGATGGCATCGAGGATAGCTTGCTCGGGCATCACCCAGCTGAAGATGATGTTTTGAAACCGGCCGCGGCCTAAAAAGCTGTTTAGCAGGTAGGTGATATGATCGAGCACCATCGCCTTGGTCGCCTCATCGACCACAAACGGATCCATCGCCCAGCACCAATCCCCCTCGAGCAGGACCGCCGCCGGCAATTCTTTTTTCAGGAGCTCGGCCACGGTCGACTTGCCCACCCCCATCGGGCCTCCGATCAGGTAGAGGGTGTTCATCGGCCAAGCTCTTGTTGGATCGCGACCAGATCACGCTGCAGGCTGGCCGCCACCTCCGCCAGACCACTCCGGCCGCTCATGACGCTCATATCCGAGAGCTCCTTCGTCGCAAGCCAGAGGATCTTTTGGGAGCCGCCGATATGATAGAACAGCTGATCGATCGAGCACTCCTCGGCCGAGACACTGACCTCTCCCTCACGGTAGCGGGCGATCAGCTTATAGCGCTTGTCCTGCGCCTTTAAGCGTTGGATCATCGCCGGCGTAAGGTGACGAATGCCCTGGATGCGTGAGCGATCGAGCGGGACATTACGCTCGAATAGCACGCTGGCCAGGATACTAAGCTTGATCGCACTGTCGATCCCATCGATGTCCTGAGACCAATCCCCTTCGGCGATCCCCAGCCGAACCGCTTGATCGATCGCTTGCTCAAACGTTTGGCCCTGCTCCATCTGCTCCAGGACAAAATTGGTGGTTGCGTTCAGGCTGCCGGCCAGCTCCGTGATGGTCGCTCCCATCGCACCGTATCGTGCCAGGGCCAGTCCGGGCAGAGACGCCCCCATGACCGCGCTCAGACCAAGCTCGGCCCCAAAACTATCCGCCAATCGCTTCAGCTTCAAATAGTCATGGACCACCGGTGCTTTGTTGGCAAAGATGATCGACACGCCCGAGATCAGGACCGACTGCATATCACGGTGGACCCGCTCCGCCTGAGACAGATCGGTCGGCGTCAGCTCGAACCAGACATCGATGTCACGATCGTAGAGATTGTCCTGGATCGATTTGACCTTGGTTCTAGGAAACCGGCCGGTGTCTAAAAAAGTCGATAGCTCCTCCCGAGACAAGCCGTCTTTTCTTCGCCACTGATAGTTTTTACGGCGAATCAGGACGATCTTTGGCATATCCTCCTGCGTTAGCCAGTGCTCGATCAGGGCGCGACCGACGCGGCCGCAGCCGTTAAGGGCAACATTCATCTTTACCTCCATAGCTTTTATACTAACAGTTTACCCGAGAGCCCGAGGCCATGACAATAGGCGACAAGAATACCGGTGACATCCTATAGCCAAGGAGCGCTTCCTCTAGTATAATATCAGCAGGAGGATCCAATGCTAAGCGAAGAAAAAATCATCGATCGCGCCCTCGAGCAGGCCAGTTTATCGATGCTGGGCCGAGCCAAGACCGCTCCCAAAGCCCGTGGCGTCGACAACCTGATCTATCGATTGGCCGAAAAAGACGACATCCAGACCTTGTCCAAAGAGATCGAAGCCCTGGGGATCGAAAAGGACGTACCGTTCTTTATCCGGGACAGCCGAAATATATTGAAAGTCGACTACATACTCCTGATCGGAGCCAAAGATCTGTCCCGCGGTGTCCCGCAATGCGGCTTTTGCGGCTATGAAAACTGTGGCCATAAGCTCAAAAACATCGGCCGCTGCGCCTATGATCTGATCGATCTGGGTCTGGCCGTCGGCTCAGCTCTCTCCCTCGGTCAGCAGTTGGGCGTTGATTCACGTATCATGTATACCATCGGCAAGGCGGCTATTCGTTTGGGACTGCTGCCCGAAGCTGCCGTTGCCCTGGGGATTCCGCTCAGTATGACGGAAAAAAACGTCTTCTTTGATCGCCTGACGACCGGTTAACGCCGAGCCAAAAGAAATGTCGCTAGAAAAACTTGACAGTGATTGACATATGGGGTAAGATTACACCGTACTCAGTTACAAATTCATGGACCTGCATTTTGTAATGATCGTTACAAATTGCGGGTTTTGTTTTTTAGACAGGTACACAATATTTTTTTAGGAGGTACCCATGAATAGTGGTACAGTCAAATGGTTTAACGCAGACAAAGGCTTTGGCTTCATCTCAAATGATGAAGGCGGCGAAGATATCTTCGTCCATTTCTCAGGCATCGTAGCCAGCGGCTACAAAAGCCTGAACGAAGGCCAAAAAGTGACTTTCGACATCGAAGAAGATTCGAGAGACCCGAAACGCTCACGCGCCGTCAACGTCCAACCGGCTGAATAGTCAACGGATGAAACGCCCCGAATCGGGGCGTTTTTTGTTGTGTTTATTCAATTATCCCACCTACTCCGCCGGCCCGATATGCATCCGGGGATTGGCCATATGGGCTTTGGCGATGATCGCTTGGGCCTCCGATTTGTCAAACAAGAGCTGTTTTGACATCGGTCCTTTCGTGAAATAGAGTCCTCGTCGGCCGTTTGATTCATCCTTATAGTGGATATTGGAGATGTCACTATAGTCCCAGCGCTCACTGTATCGCATGATCAGCGCCCGGTAGCTCATCTCGATCCCACACTCATCGACGATCGTTTCTTTATAAAAGGTAGCCGAAGCTATCAGCAACAGACCTATCACATAGCCATAGTATTTGGTGACCAGAAAGCCGGTGTAGATGAAGACGATACCGGCGATGACCAAAAGGATCCGTTTACGCTTACTTGTCTCGGCTTGATTGAGCGGTCTGATATGCATGGCGCTCTCTAGACCACCGCATCATCGACCACCACGGCCGTCTTGTCATGGTCGTCTCGGTAGCGAACACCGATCCCAAGATACGAGATGATGATAGCATAGACGGGATTGATCAGATTCATGAAGGCATAGGGGGCAAAGGCAAAATTATGCACGCCCAGCGTGGCCGCCTGATAGGCCCCACAGCCATTCCACGGGATCATCGGCGACCAAAGTGTTCCGCCGTCTTCAAGCGTCCGGGACAGAAAGCTTCGCTTCAACCCGAACTTATCGTACGTTCCGGCATACATCCGCCCCGGCACGATGATTGCCAGGTACTGATCGGTCAGGACGACATTACTCAAAATTCCGGTCACGATCGTCAAGGTGACAAGCGATCCGACCGATTTCACCCGGGAGACCACATCACCCAGCAGGACCTCGATAAAGCCGCATTTTTCTAAAATACCGCCAAAGGCCAAGGCAAACATGATCAGAGAGATCGTCCACAGCATAGAATCGAGTCCGCCTCGATTGAGCAGCTGATCCGTCACGGCGTGACCGGTCTCGATCGAAAAACCGTAGTGCATCGAGGTCAAGAAATCGCCCACACCGGCTCCCTGCGCCACAATCGCCACGATGCCGCCTAAGAAGGTGGCAAACAGGAGTGACGGGATGGCCGGGATCTGCTTGATCGCTCCGATGATGATCGCAATGATCGGCAGGATGACCCAGGGGGACACGTTGAAGTGGGCCGATATGGTCGACTGGATCTCTTGGACTGCCCCGGCATCATAGCCCGAGGTCCCGATCCGCAGTCCCACGATCGTATAGAGCACCAGAGCAATCAAAAAGCTCGGCAGCGTCGTGGTCATCATCGCTCTGACGTGTTCATACAGCGGTGTCTCGGCCGTAGCCGCCGCCACATTGGTGCTATCGGATAAGGGAGACCATTTATCGCCCATATAAGCTCCCGAGATCACCATCCCGGCTGCGATCGCCGGATTGATGCCAAGCCCCACGGCAATCCCCATCAGGGCCACACCGACGGTTCCCGAGGCTGTCCAGGAACTACCGGTCGCCAATCCGACGATGCCGCAAAGGATGGCTCCGATCGGAAGGAACATCCCCGGCGTCAACAGTGACAGACCGTGATAGACCATGGCCGGCATCGTTCCCGAAAGGACCCACGAGCCGATCAGCATCCCAACGATCATCACAATGATCAAGGCCTCGGTCGCCCGACCGATGCTATCGAGGATCCCACTGACGATCGCCTGCCAGGAATAACCCAGTCGGGTGGCAACCAAAGCCGCCACGATACTGGCCAGGACGATCGGGATATGGGGCTCAAGCTCCCACAGAAGCAAACCGACAATAATAAAGACCATCATAGCTACAACTGGGAGCAAAGCCTCCCACATTTTTGGTGCTCTGGGCTGATCCATCTATCCTCCTTGCATGGATATGATAATAGTGAGTATCAATTGTTATCATCCATCATATATTATTGGCATAGGCTATTCAAGAAAAAGGCCATAAAAAAAGTATCCCTGATTGGAATACTTTTGTTTGGCTGTCTATTCGATCACTTCGACCTTGGTCATCACGACCTTTTCGAGCGGCCGATCCTGCGGACTGGTCTTGCTATCAGCAATCTGATCGACGAATTCTAAGCCCTTGGTGACTCGGCCAAAGGCGGCGTAGTTGCCATCGAGATGAGGTGCCGCTTCATGCATGATGAAGAATTGAGAGCCGGCGGAGTTGGGGTTCATCGACCGGGCCATGCTGATGACACCGCGCTCATGCTTGATCGGATTATCAAAGCCATTGGCTTTGAATTCTCCGGTGATGGTATGCCCCGGGCCGCCCATACCGGTGCCGTCGGGGTCGCCTCCCTGGATCATGAATCCCGGGATGATCCGGTGAAAGGTCAAGCCGTCGTAGAAGTTTTGCTCGACCAGCTTGAGAAAGTTCTCGACCGTCTTCGGCGCGGCGGTTTCATCCAGCGCCAGCTCGATCACGCCGCCACTCTCGAGTGTGATTCGGACATGCTTCATTTTTCCTCCTGTTGGCGTTCCATTTTTATATCCAGTCCGTGACTGGCAAAGAGTTGATTGAGGTAGTCCCAGAAGGGATACTTGCCCTTGGTCTTGGAGGCGCTGGTGGCAAACACCGCTCGCCCCTGGGTCTGAAGCTGCTGCTCGATCAGGCGTCTTTGCTTGGCCAGCTCCGACTGCTTGAGCTTGTCGGTCTTGGTCATGACGACCGTGCCGCTAAAGCCTCGTTCGATGATATAGCGATACATCAGCTTATCGTCTTCACTTGGTGCGTGGCGGGCATCGACCAATAAAAAGACATCGATCAGGTTCTCCCGGACCTCCAGGTAGTGGTTGATAAAGGCCGCCCAGGCGGCCTTTTTAGATTTGGCCACCTTGGCATAGCCATAGCCGGGCAGGTCGACAAATCGAAACTGCCCGTTGACCTCATAGAAATTGATCATTTGGGTCTTACCGGGCGTCGAGGACGTCCGGGCAAAGTTCTTGCGATTGGTCAGCATGTTCAGGAGTGAACTCTTGCCGACATTGCTTCGTCCGGCCAGCGCGATCTCCGGCAGATCAGCCGGCGGGAACTGCTCCTCGCCGATGGCTGATCCCAGAAAATCAAGCTGCCTGATCTTCATCGATCAATACCAATTCCAGCACCTCATCCATCGATTTGACCGGATGGACCGTGATGCCCTTTAGGACTTGCTTCGGAATATCCGCCAGATCCGACTCATTGTCTGCCGGGATGATGACGGTATCGATCCCATAGCGTGACGCGGCGAGGATCTTTTCTTTCAGTCCGCCGATCGGCAGGACTCTGCCCCGCAGGGTGATCTCGCCCGTCATGGCGACATTCGATCGGACAGGCTTACCGGTCAAGGCGCTCGTCATCGCGGTCGCCATCGTGATACCGGCCGAGGGGCCGTCCTTTGGAATGGCTCCCTCAGGCACGTGGACGTGGATATCGTTGTCTTTAAATACATCGGCGGTGACCCCGAACTTATCGGCGGCCGCTCGGATATAGCTGAGGCCGGCTTGAGCCGATTCCTTCATGACATCCCCGAGCTGACCGGTCAGTGACAGTCCGCCCTTGCCCTTCATCAGATTGACTTCGACCTTCAGGGTCTCGCCGCCGACACTGGTCCAGGCCAGACCGGTCGCGATCCCGACGTGGTTTTCTTCGTCGCGCTCATCCTGACGATACTTGATCGGTCCCAGGAAGCTCTCAAGGTTTTTCTTCGTGACCGAGAAGCTCTTTTTACCTTCTTCGACGATGATGGCCGCGACCTTTCGCAGGACCTGAGCCAGCTTACGCTCCAGCTCACGCACCCCGCTCTCACGGGTATAGCCCTCGATGATCGTCAGCAACGCTTCTTTTGAGATCGTGACATCGTAGTCCTCTAGGCCGTTTTCTTTGAGCTGCTTGGGCAGCAGATGGCGGCGGGCGATCTCTTCTTTTTCAAACACCGTATAGCCGGTGATCTCGATCACCTCCATCCGATCCAACAGCGGTCGGGGGATGGTTTGGGTCGTATTGGCGGTCGTCAGGAACATCACCTTCGAGAGATCGAACGGTACCTCCAGGTAGTGGTCCTGGAAGGTTTTGTTCTGCTCCGGATCCAGCACCTCGAGGAGTGCCGAGGCCGGATCTCCCCGAAAATCAGACGACAGCTTATCGATCTCATCGAATAGGAACAGCGGGTTCTTCGATTTGACTTCCTTGATACTGGTCATGATTCGGCCCGGGATCGCCCCGATATACGTTCGTCTATGGCCCCGGATCTCGGCCTCATCTCGGACACCGCCAAGGCTCATCCGAATGAATTTGCGGTTGAGCGCCCGGGCGATCGAGCTGGCGATCGAGGTCTTACCGACTCCGGGAGGGCCGACCAGACAGATGATGGGACCTTTGAGGGAATTGGTCAGCTTGCGGATGGCCAGGTATTCGATCACCCGCTCCTTGACCTTATCCAGACCGTAGTGGTCCTCATCCAGGATCTTTCTGGCATGCGGCAGATCGATCCGATCCTTGGTGGACTTATTCCACGGCAGATCGAGGATCCACTCGACATAGTTTCTGGTCACCATCGAATCAGGACTCGACGGATTCATCCGAGAAAACTTCTTGATCTCTTTTTCCAGTTTTTCATGGACATCTTTTCGCAGTCTCAGACTGTTGAGGCGCTCCATGAATTTATCCGCATCGCTCGAGGGTTCATCGTCCTCACCGAGCTCCTGCTGGATGACCTTCATTTGCTCGCGCAGGAAGTATTCCTTTTGCAGCTTATTGATCTGGTTTTTGACCTTCTCATTGATGTCTTGCTCGATCTCAACGATCTCGATCTCCTGTAACAGCAGCTCATAGACCTTTCTTAGGCGGTCCTTGATATCGACCGCTTCCAGGAGCTCTTGTTTTTTATCGATGCTGATGCCGAGCTGCGGCGCGATCAGATCGCTGAAGCGACCGGGATCATCGATATTTTGCAGCGACAGCACCACCTCGGGCGGGATCTTATTCGAGACACTCGAATACTTCTGGAAGGTCTCTTTGATGGTCCGAACGAGTGCGATGGCCTCGATATCGGCTTCATCGACCTCGCCGTCAAGCTCTTCGTAGTGGACATCGAAATAGTCATGGGTGCGGACAAAGCTTTCGACCTTGGATCGGGTCTGCCCCTCGACCAGGACGCGAATGGCATCCCCGGGGAGCTTGAGCATCTGCTTGATCTTAGCGATCGTTCCGATCTGATAGAAGTCGCTCGGGGACGGATCCTCCACCTCCAGATCACGCTGAGTCGTCAAAAAGACCAATTGGTCGCGCAGCATGGCTTCTTCGAGGGCTTGGATCGACTTTTCCCGTCCGACATCAAAATACAATACCATATTGGGGAAGATGATCAGCCCGCGCAATGGTATCAGGGGAATTGATTTCTTATCCATTGTCTTCTCCTAGGATGTTTTCTTGAGCTGGGCATCCTGTCCCAGAATATCAGCCACCATTTTTTGAGTGATGGTCTTGGTTTTGGGTTTCTTCTTTGCCCCGGGCAGCTCATACATCGTATCGAGCATCACCTGCTCCATGATGTTCTTCAGGCCGCGGGCACCGGTCTTTTTGGTCAGGGCCTGTGAGGCGATCATCTCCAGGGCGACCGGGTCGAATTTCAGCTCGATATCATCGAGCGAGAGCAGCTTTTGGTACTGCTTGGTCAGCGCGTTTTTGGGCTCGGTCAGGATGGTTTTTAGGGCTTCTTCATCGAGCTCATGCAGGGTCGCGATCACCGGTACCCGGCCGATGAACTCAGGGATCAACCCATAGTCCAACAGATCCTGCGACTCGATCTGAGCCAGGGTCTCTCCGACCTGTGTCTCGACCGGCGTCGGAGCGGCATGAAAGCCCAGCTGCTTCTTACCGATCCGGCGAGTGATGATCTTATCGAGACCCTCAAAGGCTCCCCCCAGGATGAACAAGATATTGGTCGTATCGACCGGAATGAACTCCTGGTGAGGGTGCTTGCGGCCGCCCTGGGGCGGCACATTGGTGATGGTGCCCTCGATCATTTTGAGCAGGGCCTGCTGAACGCCTTCGCCGCTGACATCGCGGGTGATCGAGACATTCTCGCTCTTACGCGAGATCTTATCGATCTCATCGATATAGATGATGCCCATCTGGGCCCGTTCAATGTCAAAATCAGCCGCCTGTAATAGCTTCAAGACGATATTCTCGACATCCTCACCGACATAGCCGGCCTCGGTCAGGCTGGTGGCATCGGCGATCGCAAACGGCACCTGCAGCATTTTCGCCAGGGTCTGGGCTAAAAAGGTCTTGCCCGAGCCCGTCGGCCCCAGCAGCAGGATATTGCTCTTGTCGATGTCCAGATCCTTGCCTTGGGTCTGGATGCGTTTGTAGTGATTATAGACCGCCACCGACAAGACCTTTTTGGCGTGATCTTGACCGATGACGTATTGATCTAGAAAGGCTTTGATCTCACTGGGTGTCGCCACCTTCTCGAGCTCGATCGGAAGCGGCAGCTCGGGCAGCTCGTCTTCGACGATCTCAAGACAGATCTCCAGGCAATCGCTGCAGATGGCGGCGTAGTCACTCGTGACAAGCTTTGGCACCTCTGATTGGCGTTTGCCACAGAAGGAACAGCGGTGTTCCTGTTTTTTCATTTACTTCCTCTTATCTAAGACCTCGTCCACGATGCCATAGGCTTTGGCCGCTTCGGCCCGCATAATGGTATCGCGGTCGGTGTCGCGTTCGATTTTCTCGATCGATTGACCGGTATAATCGGCATACAATCGATTGATCCTGGAGCGTGATTCCAGAATATGCTCCGCATGGATCCTCAGATCCTCCGCCTGACCCGACATACCGCCGAGCGGCTGATGGATCAGGACCTCACTGTTCTTAAGTGCGAAGCGCTTGCCCTTGGCACCGCTGGCGAGTAAAAACGACGCCATCGAGGCCGCCAGTCCGACACAGATGGTCGAGACATCGCTCCGGATAAACTGCATGGTGTCATGGATAGCAAATCCCGCTGACATGACGCCACCGGGACTGTTGATGTACAAATGGATATCCGACTTGGGATCCTCCATCTCCAAAAAAAGCATTTGAGCAATGATCGAATTGGCCAAGGCGTCATTGATCTCACCCGATAGGAAAATGATGCGGTCCTTGAGGAGCCGGGAATAGATATCATAGCTCCTCTCACCGCGTGGGGTGTTTTCAATCACATAGGGGATCAGTGTCATACCTGACCGCCGACAACTTGCGTCGCCTTACGCAGACTTAGGTTCTGCTTCAGGTAGTAGAAGTCATCCTGCGAATAGATCTGCTTGAGTTGTTCCCGATCGTATTGGGTCTCTTCGACCATCCGATCGATCTCAGCTTCGATCTCTTCCTCAGTCACTTCGATGCCCTCGGCTTCGATGACAGCTTCAAATAACAGCGAGCCCTTGAGGCGGTTGATCGCTTCCGGCTCCATCTGCTCCTTGAGCTGATCCTCCGTTTGCGAGGTGAATTCATAATACTTGGCCAGGTCCAGACCCTGATGGCTCAGTTGATGCTCGAAATCATGAAGCATATTCTCCAGCTCACTATCGATCATCTCCCGCGGGATATCAACCTCCATCGCTTCGATGGCCCGGTTGAAGGATTCGTTTTGGACAAAGGTCTTGGCGTAGTCCTCTTTGTCCTGCTTCAGTTTTTCACTGACGGATTGCTTGTATTCATCGACCGTGTCGAACTCCGAGATATCCATCACGAAATCATCATCCAGCTCGGGCAGTTCCTTCTCCGAGATGGCGTGGATCGTCACATCGAACACGGCGTCTTTGGAGGCCAGCTCCTCGGGATAGTTTTCCGGGAAGGTGACCTCGACCTGGACCTCATCGCCGATGCTTCTACCGATCAGCTGATCTTCAAAGCCCGGGATAAAGCTGCCGGAGCCCAGCGTCAGATCGAAGCCTTCGCCGCTGCCGCCGTCAAACGCTTCACCGTCGACCCGGCCGACAAAATCGATCGTAACGACATCACCGTCTTTGGTCTCACGATCATCGATCGTCTTCATCCGAGCGTTTTTCTCGCGCTCGAGATCGATCGCTTGCTGGATGTCTTCCTCCGTCACCTCAGTCGAGGGCGCTTCGATGTCAAAGTCTTTGTATTGGCCCAGGGTGACCTCGGGGCGGACGACGACATTGGCGTAGTACTTGATGCCCTCGTCATCGAGCTGCTCAAGATCGAAGGTCGGCTGAGCCACCGGCTCAAGCTCCAGTTCCTTGATCGACCGATCATAGTGATCAGGCAGCATCAGATTGAAGGCGTCATCATAGAACAACTCCTTGCCGTAGTGGCTCTCCAGGATGCGGCGCGGGACCTTGCCCTTTCGAAAACCGGCAATGGCGTATTGGCCCTTGTTCTTTTGATAGGCCTGTTCGATATAGGGTTCGAATTCAGTCATGTCCAGACTGTAATCGATGATGATATGGCTGTTTTCTTTACTGCGAATGTTATATTCCAATTGTTCCTCCAAATATTATCTCTACAGAACTATATAATACCCTAAACAGTCGGTTATGTAAACGGTTTTAACCGACTATTGACTCGTTTTCATACAATTGAAAGGCTTTTTTTATTGTATCGTAGGAAAAACCGCGACTAAGCAGGAAGTTTTGCGCTTTTTGTCGCTGTTTTAACTCCATTTTCCCCTGATTTCCCCATCTTTTTTCTAAGATGGCCCAAACGACCTCGGGGTCTTCTTCGGGAAGATCGACGTCACGAATGCCACGCTCCCACAGCTTTTGCTTGAGATAGCGCTGACCGCGCTCGCCGTGAAACGACTCGATATACATCCGGGCATATTCCTGATCATCGATCAGACCATGCTCGATCAAACGATTGCAGGCGTTTTCGGCCACTTCCGGCTCATAGCCTTTTTTGACCAGATAGTCCTTCACCTGCTGAGCGCTCTTGAGCCGGCTGAGAAGATAGGCCGTCGCCTGCTCGAAGGCAAACTCGACCTGTGAATCGAACACCGCCCGACTCAGATCGATCTCGTCACCGATCTCAGGTGACAGCTGAAAATAGATCAGCTCATGCAGCACCCTTGTCTCGCCCGCTTGATCGATCTCTACCCGATTGCCCTTAAAGCGGATCGCTTCGATCATAGGATGACCGATAGGATGGTGGTCAGAATCATGACCGCCAGGACCACCAGAGCGATCAGCCGTACCATTTTCTTACTCATTGCTACTCCTTATTCGATATCGACATACTTGAATTGAAATCTCGGCCCAACGATCTGGACAGTCAGATTGCGGACACCGGGATTCAACAGATCGATCGCGCCGCGCTGATAGAGCGGCAGGATCACCTGATAGTCTTCCAGCAGGATCCGTTCGGCCTCTAGGAGCACCTGCATCCGCTCCATCTCCTTGCCCGGCGCCGCCAGATCCCCCGTCTTGGCTCGGTTGATCAGCTCATCATAGGTCGGATCGGAAAAGCCGGTGTTATTATGTCCGCTTTGTGAGGTCCACAGCTCAGCATAGCTCATGATATCCGGATAGTCCGGTGTCCAGGCACTCAGTGCCAGCTGGAAATTCCCCTGCTCGACTGATTTTAGCTTATCGGAGATGCTGGTCTGCCGAAGCTCGATCGTCGTGCCGGAGAGCTGTCTCTCCCATTCATTCTTTAGAAACTCAAACACTTTTTCAGAATTGGGACTGTCCGCCACCACGATCTCGAGATTGACCCAGCTAAGCCCCGCCCTCTCCTTGGCCGCCTGCCACAGCGCCTCGGCCTGCTCCGGATCGTAGAGATTGTAGCCATCGGAATAGTCAGGATCGAGCATTCGGATGTCTCGTCCGTCGAGCTGTTGGAAGCTTCTGGGATAGAGGGTATCGATCGCCAGGGAGCCGTTGTTCAACACCTGCTCGGTCAGACGATTGGTATCGAGGGCCATATGGAGGGCTTTTCTGGCCTCAGGATCGGAGAGCAGCCGGCGATAACGCCGATCGGCCGAGAAGGATTGATTGATCTCGATAAAGATGACCGAGGCGTCCATCCGGTACCAGGCATCGGGCCGATTGCCGTACTTTTCGATCTTCTCTCCCGTCAGTGACGTCCAGTCGATCTCGCCGTTTAGATAGGCCTCGACCAAGCTCTCATTGGTACTCTCGGGCTCGATCCGAAGATCGACACCCTCCAGGGCGACCAGCTCAGCCTGCCAGTACTCAGGGTTTCGATCGAGGGAATACAGCTCATTTGGCTGCCACTGATCGAGATAGAACGGGCCGCTGTAGAGCATCGCCTCCTTCGAGGTGGCATAGCGCTCGCCCCAGGTCTCGTGAAAGGCTTGATTGATCGGATAAAAGGCCGGAAAGCACAGCAGCTCCTTTAGAAACGGAACCGGTCGCTCGAGCTCAAGCCTGAGGGTGTCGTGATCGATGGCTGAAATACCCAGCTCGTCGATCAGTTGACTCATTTGATCGCGGGCCTCCTCGAGGGAGCCGTATTCTTCGTCTACCGCCTCAAGCGTCTCATCAAGCACCTGGTGCAGGGCTTGACTTCGTTGGCGAAATTTGTCTTGGGCACTGCCGGTCTCATCATCCAGAAAATCGGAGATATCCAGCTCTTCTATCTGTTTGGTCTGTCGATCGACTCGGTCGAGTATGCCCTGGAGTCGCCGGATCTGAGAAGTGCCCTTGATGCCGGCACTCACCAGCAGACCGTGATGAGGCGAATCGGTCTCAGGCGAAGCCAGCTGCTTCCAGGAATAAACGAAATCCTGGGCCGTGATCGGTGCCACCGGCTGACCGGTATGATCGACATAATAGGCCCTCTTTAAATGGAAGGTATACTCTAGGCCATCGTCGGATACCTCCATCAGACGGACCAGATCATGGCTCACCTCTTGATGATCATCCATGCCAAACAGGCCGGAATTGATATTTCCCAGCAGCAAAAAACTCCGCTCATCACTGGCGACCCAGGGATGCAGACTGGGCGGATCGGATTTTTCAATAAAGCGCAATCGCTTAGGGAGCTCCGGCCGGGGGCTGTCTGTTTCCGGCGCTGGAATGGTCGGCTCAGCAGTTTCTAGGGAAAGCTCGCTGTGACAGCTCACCAGGAGCATCACCATCAGCAAGCCCAATAGTAATCGCTTCATATAACCTCCTCCCTGAGACTGACTGGTCTTAAGTATACCCCTTAGGCTAAGTCTGGGTAAAGTGATTGACATTTTCCGACAAATTCACTACTATTACTTATTGTTATCCTCAGTCTATAAGGAGCAGAAAATGCCAAGTGTCGTGATGTATCTATTGATCGTGTTTGTCAAAACCATCGAGCTGTCGATGACGACCGTTCGGTTAAAGCTGATCACCAAGGGCCAAAAGCTGGCCGGCAGTGTCATCGGCTTTTTTGAGGTGGCACTGTGGCTGATCGTGGTCTCGATCGTGCTCGATGATATCACGAGTGACCCCTGGAAGGTCGTGGCCTATTCCTTGGGCTTTGCCCTGGGCAACTATGTCGGCTCGGTCCTCGAAGAAAAGATCGGCCTCGGCAATGCCCGGATCGATGTCATCGTGCCCGAGACCGAAGGCCTGGCTCTGGCCGAAGAGCTCCGCGAAAAAAACTTTGCCGTGACTGTAATCGACGGCAAAGGGCGGATCAGACCTCGCAAGATTTTGATCGTGATCGTCAAACGAAAAGATATCCCCGAGGTGTCACAGTTTATTATGGATCATACCGATGAGGCCTTTATCACCATGAGTGATACCACGCCTGTCATCGGCGGCTATCGGCTGAGGCGCTGACTATTCGCTCAGCTCCGCCTCCAGTCCGACCCGACTCAACAGCTTGAATTGACGGCCTTGATAATCGATCAGGCCGTCTTCTTTTAATTTGGCCAGCTCTCGTGATAAGGAGGGTCGCGGCACCGCCAAATGACGTGCCATCCCCTCGCGATTGAACGGAACCGTTATGGCCTCTCCTTCGGTCTGTTGGAGTAGGTACCAGACGACCTTTTTTCGGATCGAGTCGAGTCCCAACAGCCGGACCCGTTCATTCAGTAGAAAGATCTTATGCGACAGCAGCGTCAAGAAGTTTTGCGAGATCAGGCGCTCCTGCATCAGCAGATTGTGGAGGCTGGTCCGGTGGATAAAATAGACCTCGGTCGTTTCGGCGGCGCTCAGAGTGATGGGGACCTTGGAATTATCTCCAAACAACAGCGCCTCACCGAACACATCGCCGGCCTCCAGCAGAGCTAAGCGGATCTCCTTACCGGATGAGAACAGATGAGAGATATCGACCTGACCGAGATTGATGATGGCCAGCGAGTCACACACCTGACCCTCCTGATAGATGATCTCACCCTCGTGAAAAACCGCCTTCGTCAGCGGAATTTCCTCAAGAAGGCGGCGAATGTGCGTTTCAGTCAGTTGTCGAAAGAGTTCGCACCGCAGGATACCATCGATCACTAGATCACTGCCTCCGCTTCGTCTAGGACCACCTCATCAACGACGATCTCATCAAAGCCGTTGACCTCTTCGATCAGCGAATCCTCAAACTGATCCATCTGATAAGCGTAGTAGACATTCATGATCGATTTGTTCAACCGATAGTTGACAAACAGCAGGGGCAGCTCGAAGTTATCCTTATCAAGTGATGTGACATTTTCGATCGTCGAGTGTTTGTTCTCACCCTGGACTTGGACATTCCAACCCTTGGGCACGATGACATCGAGATTACTCGAGAAGCCCTTGAGACACAGATTCATCGGATTGGTCGATGGCTTCGCATCGGCCAGATCGACCGTGATCGAGCTAAAGGCCGCCGAGATCGTGGTGTCTTCAAATTCTTCCCCGGTAAAGTCGAGTTCGTCCTGGTCCATCCAGAAGAAGAAGTCGGAATTCTTTTTAAACTTCTTGAGCATCAGTGCCACTTTGGTCAAGATCGCAGCAACCACTACGATACCGGCAATGATCCCAATGATCAGACCTTGGTTTTTCTTGATCGTACGCATCTATTCCTCCTTACATCCTTACATTCTAAATTTATACCACCAACCGGCTGACGAAAACACTATAATAATGCTTTCATCTCCTCATAGCGATCCCGCGCTTCCTGCTCGACCTTGTCGGGTCGCAGATCGAAGTGCGAGTACTTGCCGATCGAGGAATTCATCATATAGTGGCTCAGCATCAGATCACGGCCCAAAAAGATCGAGTGGATGCCGGTGATGACCATCTGATTGTAGTCCTTCTCGTCCTTGATCAGCTGCAGGACCTGCCATTTGCGAAAGGCCGGATCGGTCCGCTTGATCAGTTGGAAGAACAGCTTCATCGAATCATCACTGGTGTGATTGATGATATAGTCCTCGACCAGATCGATGCCGTCTTCCTTGGCCATGATATTGAGGGCCAACAGATCGTATTTGGTCCGGCGGAATTTCAGGTCATAGTCCTTATACTTGATGGCCGTGGCAAACTTGGGCTCTGAATTGAGCGCCTGGACATAGCCATAGTATTTGAGATTATTGATCAGGAAATCATCGCCCAGCGTCCCCAAAAGCATATGAAAGATCGTCTCGCCCGGCACCCCGAGGCGAATGAGCAGGGTCCCCAAAGTAACGATCGTGAACTTGGTGTAGTAGGTCTCACTGTACTCGAAATTATCGAGATAGTTCCACGACACCGCCTGCATATCCTCGATCGGGTATTGCTTGGCCACCAGGGCGGCCATCAGCTTATAGCTGTTACCGAGATGGGCATAGGGCGCATCCTTGATATTTTCCTGGCCGTGCTCGAGCACCCAGTCGGCCTCGGCTCGGAGGTGCTTTAGGTATTCGACGATAATAAACTTCTCAGCCACCGGGATATTCCGCAGCTTTTCCAGGTCGATCCCCTGGGTGACTTTCTTCCAGATCTCTCGATCCAGCGTACTCTCATCGAGCTCATAATAGGTCATAGATTACTCCTTTATTTTTGCAAATATCATTCGACCGGCCGGGGTCTGAAGCACACTGGTAACCTCTACCAGCAGATCTTCTCCGATCCGGTTTTTCGCTTTATCCACCACGATCATCGTGCCATCGCTCAGATAGCCGACGCCCTGCTCGGCTTCCTTGCCGCGCTTGATGATCTCGATCATGAAGGTCTCGCCCGGGATGGCATTGGGCTTGACGGCATTTGAGAGATCATTGACATTGAGTACCTTGATGTTTTGCAGACTGGCGACCTTGTTGAGATTGTAGTCATTGGTGATGACGGCGCCTTTGAGCTCCGTTGCCAGCTTCAACAGCTTGATATCGACCTCACCCGTCTCCGGAAAGTCCTTGGAGGTTATCGTCAGCGTCACGCCGGGGATCTCCTGCAATTCCTTGATAAAGTCCAGCCCGCGTCGCCCTTTGACTCGGGTCAGATCATCGCTCGAATCGGCGATATGACGAAGCTCCTTCAGTACAAACTCCGTCACGACAAGCTCTCCTTCTAAAAAGCCGGTCCGGCTGATATCGACGATCCGGCCATCGATGATGGCTGAGGTGTCGAGGACCTTGGGCATCGCCCCATGGACCGGGTGCCCCTTGGACTTGGCTTGAAAGCGCCGAGCCAGCTCGGGAAAGCCCTGCTGGACATCCTCCATAAACCGAAATCCGATCGAGGAACCCAGGTACCCAAAGAAGATATAGGTGACGACCCCCAAGAGCGTCGAGATCAGATTGATCTGGATGAAGTTGTACAGCTGTGAGATGAAAAAGGCGATCACGATCCCGATCAGAAGACCGACCGTGCCCCCAATGATCTGAGCCGGTGATTTCTTCGTGATGGTTTCGGCGATGGTCTGGATCAGCGCGGAGCCATGGCGAATCAGGAAGCGGAAAAAAATTATATAAATAAGGGCAAATAATAGACTTCCACCAGCCATGACCAAGTAGCGCACGCTCCCGACCATCAGGTTTGGTGCGACAGTGTCCAGGAATTTGGTGCTCATGATCAGATATGTAGTTAAAAAACCAAAGACCAATGCCACCAGTCCCAGAATTATTCGGACGGTGTTTCGCAAGATGTAACCTCCTCTAATTTTGTTTCAAGCTTTTGATAGGCTGAATCATAGTCGATGTCTTCGATCAGCATGATCTCACTGGTCAAAATATCCATGGCCTGATGATAGAGCTGTCTTTCGCCACTGGAGAGACCCTTTTCCAGATCATGGAATTTTAAGTTGACGATCACCTGAGCCATCTCCTCAGGCGTCCCGATCTTCATTTTATCGAGTGTTGCCTGATAGCGTTTATTCCAGTTGGACGTCGTCAGATACTCCCGATCCATCTCGCCCTCCATTGCCCCGAGGATCTCCTCGGTGGTAGCGATATCACGGATCTTGAGCTTATCTGCCGTAGCCAGAGGAAATTTGAGCACCATTTCTTTCGATACGATGTTCAAGGTGCAATAGATCATCTCCTTACCGTAGAAATCCTCTTTCTCCACCTCGACGATCGTACCAGCGCCGTGCATTGGATAAACGACCATTTTGCCAATTTCCATTTCGTCCTCCTGCTTCTGTTTATACCCAACTGAGTGGGGCCTCGCCCTATCCGAAGGTGATTTCGATCGCCTGATCGATATTTTCCACCGGATGGATGCTAAGCCCGTTGATTGTCGTGTTCACCTGCTGCGGGACGATCGCCCGCTCATAGCCGAGCTTGAGTGCCTCCTGTAACCGTTTTTCGAGCTGTGGGACCGGCCGGATCTCACCGAGCAGACCGACCTCCCCAATGATCACCGTCTTTGGCGGGATGGGCTTTGAGAGAAAGCTCGACACGATCGACATCATCATCGGCAGCGTCAGCGCCGGCTCCGCCAATTGGATGCCGCCCACCGCATTGACATAGATGTCTTGATCATACAGCTCAAGTCCTCGCTTCTTTTCAAGGATCGCGATGCTCATCACCAGCTTATTGTAGTCGATCCCAAGGCTCATCCGTCTGGGATTGCCGAAGTTGGTCCGTGAGACCAGACTCTGGATCTCGACCAACAGCGGTCTGGTGCCTTCGATCGAGGCAAAGATGGCCGTCCCGGGCTCACGCCTCTCGAGATGTGACACAAACAGCTCGCTCGGATTGGTGATCTCTTTTAGTCCGAGGGAGGTCATTGAAAACAAGGCGATCTCATTGGTCGAACCGAACCGGTTCTTGACCGAGCGCACGATCCGGTGCATCGTCGAGCCGTCGCCTTCAAAATAGAGCACCGTGTCGACGATATGCTCCAACACCTTGGGGCCGGCGATGCTGCCGCTCTTGGTGACATGGCCGACGATAAAGGTAGCCATCCCTCGGCTCTTGGCCAGTCGCATCAGTCCCGAGGTGACCTCTCTCACCTGCGAGACGCTGCCGGCAGCCGAGGACAGATCGGCCTGGGTCATGGTCTGGATCGAATCGACGATCAACACATCGGGCGATTCATTCTTTACGATCTGATGGATCGGTTCAAACACGGTCTCGGACAGCAGGTAGAGATTGTCGGTTGCGATATGCAACCGATCGGCCCTCAACCTGATCTGAGTAGTTGACTCCTCACCCGAGACATATAATACCTTATAGCCCTGGTGGGCGATATTAGCCGCCACCTGCAGTAGCAGCGTACTCTTTCCAATGCCAGGGTCACCCCCGACCAGGATAAGTGAACCTTCAACGATACCTCCGCCAAGCACTGTGTCGAGCTCTTTGATGCCGGTGGTGCGACGCTTCTCGTTGACGATCTCGACTCGGTTGATGGCGATCGGCTGTTTGGCATCCGATAGCGCGATGCCTCGGGGCTGCTTGGGCTGGACGACCTCTTCGGTATAAGAGTTCCACTCGCCGCAATCGGGACAGCGTCCCAGCCATTTGGCTGACACACTGCCGCACTGATTACAGACAAATTCGGTCTTTGTTTTCATGCAATATCCCGTTCAAAAAGAAAGGGGGGATTCACCCCCCTACTTGTCTTCTTCCTGGGCTTCGGCGATGATCTTGGAAGCGATCTGTCCCGGTACTTCTTCATAGCGTTCGAACCGGACCGAGAAATAACCTCGGGCCTGAGTCATGGAACGCAGGTCACTCGAATAGCTGAACAGTTCGGCCTCCGGCGCTTCGGCCAGTACCTTTTGATAACCGTCTTCATCCGGCTCCATCCCGAGGATCCGGCCGCGGCGTTTGTTCATGTCGCCCATGATATCACCCATGTTCTCATCCGGCACGGTGATCTCGAGGTGCATGATCGGCTCAAGCAGGATCGGGTTGGCCTTGGGCATCCCAAGCTTGAAGGCCAGCGAGGCGGCGATCTTAAAGGCCATCTCGGACGAGTCGACCGAGTGGTAGGAGCCGTCTAACAGGGTGGCTTTCATATTGACGACCGGATAGCCCGCCAGCGGTCCGTGCAGGAGCGACTCCTCCAGACCCTTTTGGACAGCCGGGAAATAGGCTTTGGGAACGCTGCCGCCGAATACCTTCTCTTCAAAGACAAAGCCGTCGGCATTGGGCTCAAACTTGATATGGACATCCCCGAACTGACCGGCGCCGCCCGATTGCTTCTTATGGCGACCCTGGACGGTGGCTTCGCCTTTAATGGTTTCGCGGTAGGCGATCTTTTGCGGAATGACCTCGACTTCGACGTCAAACATATCCTTTAGTTTGTTGGCGATGACGGCCAGTTGCATCGTGCCCTGGGCTCCCAGGAGCAGTTGGCCGGTCTCACTGTTACGGGTGACGGAGAAGGATGGATCCTCTTCGTTCAAGCGAGTCAGCGATGAACCGATCTTTTCTTCATCTCCCTTGGCCTTAGGCTCGATCGCCTTGAACAGACCGGGCTTGGGGAATTTGATCCCGGGATACTGGATCGGGTTGGCCTTATCACTTAGGGTATCGCCTGATTGGGTGACCGATAGCTTGGTCACGGCTCCGATATCACCGGCTGTGATCTCCGACACCTCCATCTGCTTCTTACCGCGAACGATGAACAGGTTGCCGATCTTTTCGGTTTGATCCTTATTGACGTTTAGGACCTCCATGCCCGATTTCATCGTACCCGACATCACCCGAAATAGAGAGATCTTTCCGACGAACGGGTCGATCATGGTCTTGAACACCAGAGCGCTAAACGGAGCATCCTTATCGACATCGCGCACGACCTTGGTCTCTTCTTCGCCCGGCTTGAAGCCTTCGACGGTGCCGGTATCGGCCGGCATCGGCAGATAGTCGATGATCATATTCATCAGGGTGTGGACGCCGATGCTCTTGCCGGCCGCTCCGACGATGACCGGAACGACATCGCCCTCCAGGACACCGGCTCGCAGGCCCTGTTGGATCTCTTCTTTGGTGAACTCTTCGCCTTCGAAGTATTTTTCCATCAGTTCTTCGTCGCTCTCGGCCACGCTCTCGATCAGCATATCGCGCAGCGGATCGATCTTGGCGGTCAGCTCATCCGGAATGGCGACGTCTTCACAGACGGTGCCATTGTATTTTCGACCGACCATGTCGACGACATTGACGAAGCCCTCAAAGTCTTCGCCATCGCCCATCGGCAGCACGAACGGTGCGATCTTTTTACCGAATTTATCCTTGAGGTTTCGGATCAGATTGACATAGTTTATGTTTTCCTTATCCATCTTGTTGATGAATATGATACGCGGCAGATTGCGTTTTTGCGTATAGCCCCAGGCTTTCTCCGTTCCAACTTCGATCCCGCTACCGGCATCGATCACGATCACCGCGCCGCCGGCGACTCGAAGGGCACTGAAGGCATCGCCGACAAAGTCGAAATAGCCCGGTGTGTCTAAGAAATTGATCTTATGATCACGCCACTCGACCGGGATCAGACTGGTGCTCAGCGAGAACTTACGATTGATTTCTTCCTTCGTAAAGTCAGATACGGTATTGCCTTCCTCAACCTTTCCCATCCGGCCGGTTTCGCCCAGATTGAAAAGGATAGACTCCATCAAGGTGGTTTTACCACTGTTTCCGTGACCCAGCAACACAACATTGCGGATCTTATCTTTCGGGTAAGTCTTCATCTGTCCTCCTAAAAACATTCATATAACAATATTATAGCATTGATAAGAGGTGATTCAAAACCGAATTCTTGCATCTTCCATCGCCAAAGCCATCCTGTGCCAAGATTTCCACTAAAAAACCGGTGGGCTATAAAAAGCTCACCGGTTATACCAGACTCATCTGACCGGACAGACGCCGTTATCGCAGCTGCCATCGCCGATATCATATTGGGTTTCAACCACTTCATACTTGGCGATGAGCGAGGGCCTAAACGGCTTCATCTCGGCCGCCCGGCGCTCATACTCCGCCTCATCGATCGCTTCATAGGGCAGCATCTCATAGAAGCTATCATCCAGCGACAGGAAGCTGATGGCGACGATATCGTCCCAGTTCTGCCAGACCCACTCCTCGACGCCTTCCCATTCGTGATCTCGGACGTGAACGGTGATCGATGCATTGTGGTCGACATAGTTGTCCATGAACAGCTTGTAGTTCTCGAGTTGCTCGATGGCCGTGACATCGTACTTGGTCTTGCCTTCGGGGGCCTTGACCGGGAACTCAAGCACCTTGGTGGTGCAGGTCTCGGGATCTTGACCGACCTCAGGATAGACCGGATAGCCCAGCTCCTCGCAGACCTTGACCAACGGATCGGCCGCATTGATGCGGACCCGGCGGATATAGTACGGCGAGTGTGAATAGTGGATGCCGCTAGAAACGGTCGGCAGCTGACTTAAAGTCCCTTCCGGTTTAACGGTCGTCACCAGCAGCGGCGTATTATCCCCGATCTCCAAGGCATAGCTCTCGGCTTCGTTATTGGCCACCTGACGTAGTTTTCTCAAAAGCTTCGCCTGCTCGTCATAGCTCATAGCGGTGGCATTGACCATATCCTGCCAGCCGGTGAGCGAGGTGCCGATCAGGTTGTCGCGATCATGCACCTGATTCCAGTGGGCCAGCTCCAGCTCGACCTGGGTCATGCGAAAACCGGCTCGGGCACTCAGCCGCTGAGCATAGAGCAGTCCCTGTTCATCCAGGCTGCCGTCTTCATTGATAAAGGCGGCGACATTGATGGTCGTCAGGTTGCATAGTCCCTTAGAGTCTAGCAGGATCTCGGCACAGGGATTGACGCCTTGGAAGTTCGCGCGGCGCTTCTCACCGGCCTCGGCATTGACCCAGCCCGGCTCACCCGAATAACGCATCTGCTCGATCTGCCACTTGAGCTGCTCACGCGTGGGCTTCGAGGTATAGAAGATCGAGTTATTCGACATCTGACGATGCAGTAGATCCTTATCGACGATCCACTGCCCATCGATCTGCTTATACAGATTGCTCTTGGCCTCGATGCTCTCACGGTCATTTTGATCCATCAACACGATCTCAGCCGTTCTCCGGACGCCGCCGACGACGACATTCTCACCGATGACATTGGCCACATCGAGACAGTCGATCGGACGCAGCTTGATCCAGCGCTTCTCCTGGACATAGCCGGCCTTCTTGATCACCTTATCGATCTTCATGAACATATTCTTTAAGGAGGAATGACCGCTGGCGGTCCCGCCAAAGGTCTTGAGCTTCTCACCCATCGGCCGGACATGATCATAGTTTATGATGATCGTCTTGATATCACGGAAATCATTCAGGCTGATCAGATCGAGGAAATGCGCTAGGGATTGGACCCAGCCCTCCTTCGAATCACCGACCGTGATCTTGACGGTGTTGTTATAAAAGAAGTTGAGAGAGGTATTGTCTTCTCGCTCGTTCATCAGGATCGGGGTATAGTCCTCATGGATCAATTCAAAGTCGGTCCGGATCTTCGGGATCTTCTTGACATCATCTTTTAGGATGCGAACGCCAACCCCTGAGCCGATCATCAGCAGGTAGAACAGGTCCTTAAAAGCCCCCAGGGAATCGAGCACCTCAAAGGAGCAGTTGTAGTTACTCATGGGGTAGTTCTTGGCTACATCCGTCCCGCCGACCCAGAAGGTCCGGCCACTGAGGAATTGACGCATATGATAGATATTATCGAACAGCCGCTCGGCTTCATCGCGGGTCGTGGGAACGAGCGAACAGTTGTACTCGACACTGCGGCGCACCGTCTCCCACCAGTACTCCCGGCGGTTTTCTTCCGGGATCCAGCGAGAATACGTCCGGTAGAAGACAAAGTTGCCCAGCTGATTCATCGGTGAGGGCGCGTGCTTATACTTGCGAATGAAGTCCTCGGTCAGCAGCATATCCTTTTCGGCCTGCTTACGAAGTGGACGAGTCTTATCCTTTTCACTGCGGTAGATGATATACTTCTTGGCCACATCTTTTCGAGGCGACATCATCAGACGGTCTTCGACCATATCCTGGATATCATGGACACTGATCCGGGCGGTGGATTCCCGAACCTCGTCTTCGATCTCATCAGCGATCGAGGCCGCCAATGCCTCATCCGGACCCTGATCGGTCTCGGCCATGGCGCGCTCGATGGCCCGCTGGATCTTTCTGGCATCGAAGTCGACTTCGTTGCCTTCGCGTTTTACAACCCTTAGCATAATTCCTCCTGTGTTTCTATATATAGTGCTTAACTAATCTTTTCGGTACCATATATAGTATCAGAGTCCGACTAGAATGCAAGGGTTTTTTATAGTCTGCAAGAAAATGCAAAGACCGAAATTCCATGGCTTTGCTAGAAAAGAGTATCTCATTCACCCATCTAAATCGCTGAGTTTTTTCCTACGGGATTCAACTGCCTATCTTTCAACCAAGACTTTGTGATGAAACTATCGGTTGAGCCTGCGATAGATCTCCTCCGTCTCGGTGGTATCACGCGATCCGATCAGGTAGGTGGTGCCATCACGAAGCGTCACCAGCAGATAGGGCGGCTTGGTCGGATCGAGCCTCAGCTCCATGGCGCCATAGCCCGGCGCCGAGAACCTGCCCGAGAGCTGGCGGTCGAACCCGCTGCCCCAGTTCCTCGTCATATTTTTTGGTAATTCAGTCAAGAGCTCCACCTGCTCGATATCCGAAAGCGCCATCACCGCTTGATTTCTTCCCCGATGGGCGATCAGCGACTGCTGGCTTAGCTCCAGGCTGATCGGTTGGTTTTCCACCGCCCGAAGAAACAAGCCGGTAAAGGGCATCGCCAGTAGCATCAGCACCAGCCCACCCGCCAGGATCTTACCCGAGGTCTGCGCCAGATTGAAGGTACTGTTCATGCCGACCCGGGAATTGATCAACAATCGGCTGTCATTCGGATTATAGTAGACCACCCCACCGAGCCAATAATCGTCATCATCGACATACCAGTCCTTGCCGCTGTCCTTGGTCAACTCCTCCTGGATGCGCCGAGTCCGAAACTCCACCCGGATGGCAAAGATCGTCATGATAAAGCTCAGCAAAATGATCGCGACCAATTGGATGAACGGCCACTTTGCCAAGAGCCACCCGATCAGGCTCATAAGGGCAAAGGAATAGACAAACAGCAGCCAGACCTTGCCCCAGTTATAGCGCCTCACCTGGGTCAAGAGCCGTGTCAGCTCGGTGTTTTGATCGACCATCTCCGATTTATTGCGGTATAAATAGCGGTAGCCAAACCAAAAGAAAAGCGCCGTCAGTCCAAAGGTCAGATAGAGCGGAAACATCGCCCGGTCCCAGATGATCGGTAAAAAACTGATCACGATCCCGGGCAAAAACGCCCAGGGCGAGATCCAATTGGCCGGCGGCACCGCGGCCAGATTGACGTGTCTGATCGTTTGATCGACTCGCTTCCAGCCCCTCGCCGCCTTCAAGCGCTTCAGGGCCAGATTGGTTCGGACATAGGGCACCATCGGCAGGACCATGGCAAACAGGACCCACGTCATATAGACACTCATCATCAACCACTGACTGTCAATAAGTAAAAACGGGATGAGGATCAGCAGCAAGCCCAGATTGATCCAAAGGATCTGTCGTTTGAAGCGATCGAGGAGCTCAAGCACCTCATGATCACTTCGAGCCTGATAGGGCAGCGTCACCGCGACCACGATATTTTTCTTGAACTTGGTCTCATTTCGGAGCATAAAATACATCAGGACCGGTAACCAGCCCAAGCTGAGCCAAAGAATCCATTTTAGCATCATTTCGTCCCCTCTTGATAGAGCTTTCGACAGACCGTCAAAACCTCCTTCTCTGATAGACCGCTGACCTGAAGCTCTGAGAGCAGCACCCGCAGTCCATGGATCGTTTCCTCGGAGATCACACCCTTTTGGCGCGGTGCGACCACCGTACCGCTTCGCCGGTCGGTCAGGATATAGCCCTCTTGCTTCAGCAGTTGATAGGCCTTGGAAACGGTCATCATATTGATGCCGCTCTCCTCGGCCAGCGCCCGGATGGTCGGCAGCTGCTCACCCGGCAACAGCTTGCCCTGAGCGATCCCGATCACCACTTGGTTTCTGAGCTGCATATATAATGGAATGTCACTTTGAAAATCAAAGCTCACCAGCATGTTCGCCTCCTTTGCATTACTTATTATAATTCAAATCAGGCAATCAGTCAAATAAAAGTCGCCCACCAAATGAAGGAGAGATCGATGTTTCATCCGTTGCTTCTATTTGACAAAAGATATGCGGACAAAAAAAAGCGATACCGAAGCATCGCTCTACTTTTATTAATCGATCGGTCTCATCGTCGGGAAGAACAGAATGTCCCGAATCGATGAGGCGCCGGTCAGGATCATGATCAACCGGTCGACGCCGATCCCCATACCGCCGGTCGGCGGCAGGCCGACCTCGATCGCTTGCAGGAAATCTTCATCCATCGGATGGCTCTCTTCATCACCGCCTTCGCCGGCCTTCACCTGATCCTCGAAGCGGCCGCGTTGGTCGATCGGATCGTTTAGCTCACTGAAGGCATTCGCGATCTCCCAGGTGTTGACGAAGGTCTCAAACCGATTGGTGATCCGGGGATCCTCCGGATTTCGTTTGGCCAGCGGTGAGATCTCCACCGGATGGTGCAGGACGAAGGTCGGCTGGACCAGATCCTTCTCACAGTATTCTTCAAACGCCAGATTGACCAGATGGCCCTCGGTCATATAGGGCTCAACATCGAGCGCCAGCTCTTTTTTCGCGACGGCGATCCCTTCTTCCAGCGGCATGTCAAAGAAATTGATGCCGGTTTTTTCAACGACCAGATCGTTCATCGAGACTCGTCGCCAGGGCCGCTTGAAATCGATCTCACGGTCCTGATAGGTGATGGTGGTTTGACCGTAGAGATCGAGGCAGAGATACTCCACCAGTCCCTCAAGCGTATCCATCATGTCCTCATAGTCTTGATAGGCGGCATATAATTCGATGCTGGTGAATTCTGGATTGTGTCGCATCGAGATGCCCTCGTTACGAAACATCTTGCCCATCTCATAGACTTTATCGAAGCCGCCGACGGTCAAGCGCTTCAAGAACAACTCATTGGCGATCCTCAGCTGCATATCCAGATCGAGTGTATTGTGGTGAGTCAAAAAGGGTCTGGCGGCCGCACCGCCGGCAACCGTTTGCAAAATCGGGGTCTCGACCTCGAGATAGCCCAGATCGTCGAGGTAGCGCCGGATGCCCTTAATGATCCGGGTCCGCTTTAAGAAGGTGTCACGGACCTCCGGGTTCATGATCAGATCGACGTAACGCTGACGATAGCGTAGCTCCGGATCGGTCAGACCATGAAACTTCTCCGGCAGCGTAAACAGGCTCTTGGTCAAGAGCGTCACTTGTTCTGCTTTGACGCTTTTTTCGCCGGTCCTCGTCAAAAAGACTTCCCCGGTAATGCCCAGGATATCACCGATATCGATGGTCTTAAAGTCCTCGAAGTCCTCTTCACCGATCACATCCTGGCGGACATAGACCTGAATGCGGCCCAGCATGTCCTGGATGTGGATGAAGGAGGCCTTGCCCATCATCCGTTTGGTCATGACCCGACCGGCGATCGATACAGTCTGACCTTCTAATTCGTCATACTGCTCAATGATCTGTTGACTTTGATGGGTGCGCTTAAACTTCTCGATCCGAAAAGGGTCCTTCCCTTTTTCCTGGAGACGACGGAGTTTTTCGATCCGGATTTGCCTCAGGTCGGTGATTTCTTGTGACATGGTTTCTCCTATTTCTTGATTGACAAAATCTTGTAGTGAATCGTTCCTGATGGAGTGTGGGCTTCTACCTTGTCGCCCTTTTTCTTGCCCATCAGGGCCGCGCCGATCGGTGATTCGTGTGATATTTTTCCGTTGAACGGATCTGCTTCGCGGGCTCCGACGATCTCAAAGGTTTCGTCCTCGTCCTCGTCGAGATCCTTGACCTTGACGATCGATCCGACGTAGACAACGCCCTTGGGGATGTCGTCATCGTCGACGACAATGGCAAATTTCAATATGTTTTCCAGTTTATCGATGCGCTGCTCAAGCTCGGCCTGGGCATTTTTTGCTTCATCATATTCGGCATTTTCACTGATGTCGCCAAAGGTGCGGGCTTCCTTGATGCGCTCGGCGATTTCGGCCCGCTTTTCTACCTTTAATACTTCCAATTCATCTTCGAGCTTCTGCAAGCCCTCCGTTGTCAGAATAACTTCCTTGTTCGGGTTTAGCAAAGTGTCTTACCTCCGTATTTAATGCGACTATTGTAGTATGCTTAACCCTGAATGTCAAGCCAAGGCTCGGTCAATTCACGAAACTCGGCGGCTGAATTCAGATTCGACAGGGCAGCCCGAAACTTGGCACTCCCGGGGATCCCCTTAAAGTACCAGCCGGCGTGCTTGCGAAACTCCGGGATCGCCCCGGGACCTTTGATCGAAATGATCTCATCGAGATGGCGCCTCGCCACCTCGACTCGCTCCCGAAGCGTCGGTGGCGGCGCGATCTCACCGGTCTCTTCATATAATAGGATATCTCTGATCAGCCAAGGATTGCCCTGGATCCCCCTCGCCAGCATAAAGCCGTCGACACCGTAGGCCTGTCGATCGATATAATCCCGGACGCTAAAGATATCGCCGTTACCGATGACCGGGATCGTCATCGCTTCTTTTACCTGGGCGATCATCTCCCAATCGGCCCGGCCGGTATACATCTGATCAGCGGTGCGGCCATGGACGATGATAAAATCTGCTCCGGCCGCTTCAACACGCTTGGCCACCTCCAAGACATTGACCGAGCTTCGAGTCAGTCCGAGCCGCATTTTGGCACTGAGCGGTTTTTGAGTGACTCGGCGCATGGCGGCAATGATCTCTCCCGCCAGAAGCGGTGTCCTCATCAATTGACAGCCGTCCCGATTCGTCATGATCTTACGGGCCGGACAGCCCATGTTCAAGTCGAGAAAGTCATACCGTCCAATCTCTCCCAATCTTTTAGTTGCACTTGCCATCACTTCAGGGTCGTTGCCAAACAGCTGTACCCCTAAAGATGGTGGTTCATCGGGGTTGATGATATAGTCCTCTGTCCGTTCGTTTTCATAGATCAAGCCGCGGGAGGATACCATTTCGGTATAGGCCAGCTCCAGCCCCATCGCTCGACAGATTTTTCGGTAGGGGGCATCGGTGATGCCGGCCATCGGAGCCATCATGATTCGAGGCAGTCTCACGCCCGGCCTCTCAGACTGATCTCACCATAGCCCAGTCGATGAGTCTTATCGCCGACAACGATCGCTCGCCCCTGAGAATCGATCCCCTCGAACACACCGGTCTCACCGGTCCCGAGGATCTCGACTTTCTTGTGTTGTAGGAACGACCGCTGATTGATCTCTTCGAGCCAAGCCGAAAGGTCGGTTTGATCGAGAAACACCGGATAGGTTGCAAAGAATTCATCCAAGAAGCGCTCCAACAGACCGATCATCGTCTGATCGATCTCCGCCTCCTGGAGCGAGGTCGCCGTCGGCATAGCGCTGACCGGTAAAAAATTGACGCCGATGCCGATGATAAGCTTCTCGATCAGATCCGCCTGCGTCACCAGCTCCGTTAGGATACCGCACACCTTCCGGCCGCCCAGAAAGACATCATTGGGCCATTTGATTTGAGCCTCCGGACCGATCGCCCGGGCGACACACAGACCGGCCAATTGCGTGATGGCCGAGATTACCTCCGGCGGAAGATCCGGCATAAGCGCAAGACTAAAATAAAGCCCTTGACCCTTGGTCGAGACCCAGTCTCTGCCCCGCCGGCCCTTGCCCCGGGTCTGCTCCAAGGCCACGATCAGACTGGGCGTCATGCTCAGCTTCGCCGCCTGATTGGTCGAATCGACCGAATCGTAGAACGCCATAGCTAAGGGATAGCCTCGGCGCTTCATCAAAAGCTCCAACTCGAGCGAGTTCAGCGGTCCATCGCTTAGCAAGCGATAGCCTCGGTTGGTGATCGATTCGATCTCATAGCCCAGACCTCTTAAAGCCATGATATGCTTATTGATGGCTGCCCGGGAAACCCCAAATGCTTGACTTAGGGCCTCACCGGACAGATAGTCGTCCGTTTGTTTTAACCGTTCCAATATCGCTCGGCGCATGCTCCATCCTTATCCTTTGACTTAAAATCCTATTCATTATACCACTTGCCCCAAAAATTGAATAAGGCCTTCGCCCAAAGCCGGTAAAGAGTCGGTAAACTCGGCTTGATTTATTGAATTGTTTGCATTATAATAAATAATACAAAGACCGATCGATTCTACTTTAAACCGACCGCTATTTACAGTAAGATAGAACCAAGAGAATCAAAAAAAAATGAACAGGCAAAAGGAGAGTTTATGTTACAGATTGAGAACTATACCAAACGCTATGGCGACTTCCTGGCAGTTGATCGACTGGATATGCATGTCCGCCCCGGGACGCTGATGGGCTTTATCGGCCATAACGGAGCCGGTAAGACGACGACCCTGCGCTCGGTCGCCGGGATCCTCGACTTTGAAGACGGCACCATCCGGATCGACGGGACCGATATCAAGCAAGACCCGATCCGAGTCAAGTCATTGACCGCCTTTATCCCGGATAATCCCGAGCTCTATGAGTTTTTGACCGGAGCCGAATACCTGGACTTTATCAGTGATGTGTTTGAGCTTGATGATCACGATCGGCAAGAGCGGATCACAAAGTACGCCAACAGCTTCGAGCTCCAAGGCAACCTGTCCGACCGGGTATCAAGCTACTCACACGGTATGAAGCAAAAGCTGGCGCTGATCGGTGCCCTGATCCATGAGCCCAAGCTCTTATTACTCGATGAGCCGTTTGTCGGCCTCGATCCGATCGCCGCCCGGACCCTGCGGGGCTATCTGAGAGAGGTCTGTGATAAGGGCGGCGCGGTTGTCTTTTCGACCCACGTTCTAGAGGTCGCCCAAAAGATCTGTGATGAGATCGCCATCATTAAAAACGGCCGACTGGTCGTTCAGGGCGAGACTCAGGAGCTGACCCAAAACGCCAGTCTGGAAGACATCTTCGTTGAATTGTCAGAATCCGAGGTCTTGTGATGAAGATGATGCTAAGGCTCTTTGTCATCCAGCTTAAACAGCTCCTAAGCTACAATACCTCGATGGGCAAGAAGAAGCGCCAGTCCCGCTCGATCTGGCTGATGCTCGCCCTGATCGCCGGACTGGGGCTCTATATCGGCGGCATCTATTCGATGCAGATGGCCCTGGCCTTTAGTGCCGTTGGCGCGCCGGATATGGTCTTTGTCTTCATGAGCGGCCTGGCGGTGATCCTGTCGCTCTTCTTTATCGTCATGGGAGCAAACGGCATCATTTTTCAGGCCAAGGATACGACCTTTCTGCTAAGCCTGCCGCTGAGCGAGCGAAAGGTCATGCTGGCCAAGCTGTCGGCCATCTACGGCGAGGCGCTCTTGCTGACGCTCTTTATGCTGGCACCGTCGATGTATGCCTATACCAGGTATCAAAGCCTGCCGGTAGCAGCCTATCCGCTGTTTCTGGCCATTGTGCTTTTGCTGCCGATGATCGCGACCGTATTGGCCCTCATCGTCAGCTATATCTTCGGACTGTTCCAAGCCCGAACCAAGGTATCGCCGATGATCATGAATATCATCATGCTGGCCGGCCTGGGCGGCGTGATGTATTTTTCAATCACGATGCAGAGCAAGCTCATCGAAGGCTCGATCGTGCCCTGGGCCTTGCCTACCGGCTGGCTAAAACTGGCTCAACCATTTTATTGGGTGCGAAACATCCTGGTCGACACCGATATGCGCTCGCTCCTCATGCTGGCGTTGGTGTCCATCCTTCCGCTGGCGGCAGTGACGTGGCTGCTGGCTCGCCGGTTCGTCGATATCATCTCGGGCATGGCCGTCCGACGAAAATCGAGCGACTACCGGGGACCCTCCGGGCGTAGATCACCCCTGGTTGCCCTGGTGCGAAAGGAAATCAAGCAGTACATCAATACACCGGCCTACTTTGTAAACACCATCTTCGGGCCGCTGATGGTCCTGGGAGGCTCGCTCTACCTGCTGTTTAAGCCAGAGATGGCCGGACAGATCGAGGGGGTCCTAACGATGATCGGCCTTCCGGCCGGCCTGCTCGTGATCGCGGCCGTCATCTCGATGTTTGGCATGAGTAATACCACCGCGCCCAGCATCTCCTTGGAGGGTTCGAAGCTGTGGATCCTGAAATCTCTTCCGGTTTCGACGATGAATGTCTTCCACGCCAAGATCATCCTAAACTTCTTGCTCTTCCTGCCACCGCTGCTGGTGGCCGGCATCGTCAGCAATATCCTATTCGATTTGACGCTGTTGGAGCGAATACTCATCTTTGTCTTGCCGCTATTGGCCGGTCTGGTATCGTCACTCATCGGCTTGATCGCCAATATCCACTTCCCGAAGCTCGATGCCCCCAGTGATACGGCGGCTGTCAAAAACAGCGCCAGTGTCATGATCGGCTCACTCGGTGTGATGCTCGGCACGATCGCGCTGATGCTGTTGCTCTTTTGGCTGAGAAAATACCTGGGCGACCATATCCTCTACGCCGCCCTTGCCTTCTACGCCCTGGCTGCCCTGTTCTTGTATCGCTATCTTGCCACCGCCGGCGTGAAGAAGTTCCGATCGATCATCTAGACACTAAAAAACCACCTCGTCCAAGGTGGTTTTTCGTGTCATATTTTCTAGAACCGCTTTAGGATGATATCGCTCAGCTGTCGCTTAGGTACATAGTGCACCTGATCATCATCTCGCCAGTAGGTGGTCTGAGCGTTGGCCGGTAGGTCTGTCAGCTCCACCTGCTCGATCGGTTTTCCCAGTGCCAGGACCATCAGCGGCTTATGGGCCTCATCGGTGATGCCAAGGCCGGCCTTTAGCGCCGGGAAATTGACACTCCCGAACTGACAGCCGCCATAGCCCTTGTCGACGGCTCCGAGGGTGATGCTCTGGATGGCCAGTCCCAGATCCCACAGGATGTTCTTCGAGATCGACTCATCGTGGATCGCAATGATATAAGCGCTCGGCCGTTCGCCCTCCTCCGGCCCATCCCAGTCCGGTAGCGCCGCCGCCCACTTCAATGTATCAAACACCACCTGACACATCGCCGGATCAGTCACCAGGACATATTTCAGGGCCTGATTGTTGCCGGCATTCGAGGTCACCCGGGCCAGATCGACCAAGTCCTCGAGCTCTTGGTGTGAGATCCGAACCGACTGGTCGAATCGGCGGATGGTTCGGTTGCGATAGATCAATTCTTTCAGGTTCATGCGTCCTCCTAATAGCCTCGCTCATGCGAGTAGACATTGACCATCTCATCGGTCGAACCGGCCAGGTAGGCGGTGAGATTGGTCTTAACGATCGGATAGGCCTTGGCCATATAGCTCAGATTCGGACCGCTGATATGCGGTGTGATGACGATATTGTCCAGCTGCCAGAAGCGGCTGTTTGGCTCAAGCGGCTCCTGATCGAACACATCGGTGATATAGCGCTTGATCTGTCCGCTCTTTAGCGCCTCATACAGATCGTCCTCATTGACGGTATCGCCTCGTCCCATATTGATAAGACAGGCGTGGGGCTGGATCAGATCAAAGTATCTATGATCGATCAAACGGTTCGTCGCCGGTGTATGCGGTAGGAGATTGATGATATAGTCGCAGCTCTTAAAGATCGTTTCGATCCCCTCAGCCAGATCGTAGACCCGAGTGACATAGTCGGTCTCCTTGGGCGTCCTTCGGACCCCGACTACCTCCATCCCCATGAAGGAAGCCTTCTTGGCGATCTCTTGACCGATCGCCCCGAGTCCGATGATCCCGAGCTTCTTGCCGTAAATCTCGTCTTGCGGATGGGTCTCAGCCCCGGCCCAGATAGCCCGGCGCTGCTGATCCAACAGCTTATCGAGACTGCGGGCGTGCAGGATCATCATCATAAGCGCATACTCCGCCATATGGATGACATGGATCCCGCGACCGGTCGTCAGCAGGATCTCCTTAGCCTGTAGTCGGTTGAGCGGCAGCTTATCGACGCCGGCATACAGACTGGCGACGTAGTCTAGCTTAGTGCCCCGATCAAGCATCTCATCATCGACGCCCCAGCTCACCAGCACCTCCGCCTCGGGCAGCTCCCGCATAAGCTCGGCCCGATCTCTAACGAGCACCACATCGGCCTCGGGAAAATCAGTCTTCAGCTGATCCATTCCCTGACCGAGATTGATCACGATCTTCTTCATCGACCCCTCCTCTAACGATAAAACTTTTTCGTTCTAGATATACCCATTCTAAAACCAAAGCCACAACGACACAAAAAAAGAGCGACCGGGTCGCTCGAAATGTCTATCCGAACAGTGTCAGCAGGATCCCGGCCGCTACGGCCGATCCGATCACACCGGCCACATTCGGGCCCATGGCATGCATCAATAAGAAATTGGACGGATTGGCCTGTTGGCCGACCACCTGCGTCACCCGGGCCGCCATCGGCACCGCCGACACACCGGCCGATCCGATCAAGGGATTGATCGGCTGCTTCGAGAACTTATTCATGATCTTTGCCAGTATCAAGCCCGAAGCGGTCCCAAAGGCAAAAGCGCTCACCCCAAGCAGCAGGATGGCCAGAAAGATCGGACTGAAGAAGGCCTCGGCCGTTGCCTTGGCTCCGACGCTCAGTCCAAGAAAGATCGTGACCGAATACATCAGAGCATTCGACGCCATTTCTCTTAGCTTATCGACCACCAGGGCCTCCCGGAAGAGATTGCCCAGCATCAGCATCCCAACCAGCGGCGCAGCCGGCGGCACGACGAGTGATACCACCGCCGAGACAAAGACCGGAAAAACGATCCGCTCCTTGCGCGACACCTCCCTCAGCTGCTTCATCTCGATGGCCCGTTCCTCCTTGGTCGTCAGCGCCTTCATGATGGGTGGCTGAATGATCGGTACCAGCGCCATATAGGAATAGGCAGCCACCGCGATCGGACCCAGCAGATGAGGGGCCAGCTTGGTGGTCGTAAAGATAGCGGTCGGTCCATCGGCCCCGCCGATGATCCCGATCGAACCGGCCTCCGGGGCACTAAAGCCCAGCAGGATCGCTCCAAAAAAGGTAAAGAAGATCCCAAACTGCGCCGCCGCACCCAATAAGAGCGCCTTGGGATTGGCGATCAGCGGACCAAAATCGGTCATCGCCCCGACCCCCAAGAAAATCAGCGGCGGATAGATCCCCAGCTCGATCCCCTGCGAGAAATAATACAATAAGCCGCCGGGCTGACCATCGAGCGGCGGATCCATCAGACCCACCCCCGGCAGATTCACGAGAAACATCCCAAAGGCGATCGGCAGCAAAAGCAACGGCTCATACTTCTTATGGATCGCCAAATACATCAGGATAAAGCTGACGAGCATCATGCCCAGCTGCTGCCAGGTGACAGCGCCAAAGCCGGATGACTGAAAAAATTCATAGATAATATCGAACATGTCCCACCTATTCCGGGTCGAAAAGTGATCGGCCGCCGCCTTAGCTATTCCTTCTTATAGAAGATGGCACTCAGCAGATGGATACTGAACATCAACAGGACTAAGACACTGAAGACGATGCCCACACCCAGCAGCATCACAAGCAGCGACTCGGACATTTTTTCGCCCAGGCTCAAGGTCTCTATGATCTTAGGATCGGCCAATTGTTCCATGAATGAACTCCTTAAAGGTCTTCGAATCATGTTCATGGTAAACAAGAAAAAGAATGGTGTCAAATCAAAAAACCTTGAAATATCAAGATAAAACAAGGTTTAATGAGTTTCTTCCTATATTGAATGCCATCTCGAAAAGCTTCGGAAAAATAATTTTTTCTAGAAGCTTATCAGAACATCCGCCTACAAAAAGTACACCGGCTCTTTTCGGGCGGTATAGGTCTCCTCGAGATTTGTCTTATGATACAGATAGCCCGGATCGTTAAAGAACTTCGCTTGAGTCGGGCAGCCCTTGATGCAGCTGCCACACTTCATACAGATGCCGGGGGTCTTCGAGACATCTTCAAAGTCGATCGATCCCAGCGGGCAGCGCTTGGCGCACAGCCGACAGTCGATACACCGCACTTTATCGGTCACGGGTTTGACCGGCCGGATATCGATCGGATCACCAGCTTGAGCCTTGGGCTGATAGTAGGCCTGATCGTTCTCATCGCCCGGCAGCTTGACATGGCTCAGGTCGTTTCGGCGTATTTTCTCAGCTATCGCTTCGCCAAAGCGCCTGGCGATAGCCAGGTCGTTGTCATCGGGCCGGTCCTTAGCTAGGACCTTCGAGAAGGAGTGCTCACCGATAAAGGCGCCACCGCCGATCACCCGAAGGCCGGCCTGCTTCATCATATCCGACAGCTCGATCAGCGCATAATCGAAGTGACGATTGCCATAGACTGCGATCGGCAGACCGATGGCACCACTACCCGCTAAGCTGCTTAGATACGGCAACAGGAGGTTTGGGACCCGTCCGGCATAGACCGGCATGCCCAGGACCACGATATCTCCCACCAGAAACTCAAGCGGCGCCTGTCTGGCCTGAGGCAGCGTGAAGTCTCGCCGAGAAATGATCGATTCCTTAAGGCTTTGATGGATCGCCTCAGCCACTGTCCAAGTGATCTTTTTAGTTGTGCCGGTCGGACTGAAATAGGCACCGATGATATTCATGTGCTCTCCTTAACCGATTCAAAGAAAAAAATACGTGCCCGCTAGGACACGTATCCTTATCCGTATTAACCAAACAGGGTCAACAGCACCCCGGCTGCGATGGCTGAGCCGATCACACCGGCCACATTGGGTCCCATGGCATGCATCAGCAAGAAGTTGGACGGATTGGCTTCCTGTCCGACCACCTGAGACACTCGAGCCGCCATCGGGACGGCCGATACCCCGGCCGAGCCGATCAAGGGATTGATCGGGGTCTTTGAGAGCTTGTTCATGATCTTACCCAGGATCACACCGGCGGTCGTTCCAAAGGCAAATGCCGTCACACCCAGCAGCAGGATCCCAAGAAAGATCGGGCTGAAGAAGGCTTCGGCGGTCGCTTTGGCACCGACACTTAAGCCCAGGAAGATCGTGACCGAATACATCAGGGCATTCGATGCCATCTCTCTTAGCTTATCGACAACCAGGGCCTCGCGGAAGAGATTCCCCAGCATCAGCATGCCGACCAGCGGCGCGGCCGGCGGTACGACGAGACTCACGAGTACGGTAACAAAGATCGGGAACACGATCCGTTCGGTCCGCGATACTTCTCGCAGCTGGACCATCTTGATGGCTCGCTCTTCCTTGGTCGTTAAGAGCTTCATAATCGGCGGCTGGATGATCGGCACCAAGGCCATATAGCTATAGGCCGCGACCGCGATCGGTCCGAGCAGGTGTGGGGCCAGCTTACTGGTCGTAAAGATCGCCGTCGGTCCATCGGCTCCACCGATGATCCCGATCGAACCGGCTTCTTGGGCCGTAAAGCCCAGCAGGATCGCTCCAAAGAACGTCACAAAGATGCCGAATTGGGCAGCTGCCCCAAGCAGCAGGCTCTTAGGGTTGGCGATCAGCGGACCGAAGTCCGTCATGGCACCGACGCCCAAGAAAATCAGCGGCGGATAGATGCCCAGATCGATTCCCATCGAAAAGTAGTAAAGCAGACCTCCCGGTTGGCCATCCACCGGCGGATCCATCAGACCCGCCCCGGGGAGGTTGACCAGGAACATACCAAAAGCGATTGGGAGCAGCAGTAGCGGTTCATATTTCTTCTTGATCGCCAGATAGAACAGGACGAAGCTGACGAAGATCATCCCTATCTGTTGAATAGTCGCTACGCTAAACCCGGAAGTTTTAAAAAAGTCCAGGAGTATATTCAGCATGCCCTCTCCTATTCGATATCAAGCAGAGCATCACCCGTATTGACGGCGGCACCTTTGGTGGTGTAGACCTTGCCGACGGTACCGGCTGAGGCGGCCATGATCTCGTTTTCCATCTTCATGGCTTCGAGGATGACGAGGACATCGCCTTCGGCGACTTGTTGGCCTTCCGAGACCAAAATGTCAATGATCGTGCCGGGCATGGGTGAAGAAACAGTGCCTTCGCCACCGCCGGCCGGAGCCGGAGCGGGGGCCGGAGCCGGAGCCGGTTCAGGTTTGGCGGCCGGAGCCGGGGCCGGGGCCGGTTGTGGTGTCGGGGCCGGGGCCGGGGTCGGAGCCGGGGCCGGAGCCGGAGCGCCGGAGCTCGAGACCTCTTCGACTTGGACCGCGTATGTGGTGCCGTTTACGGTAATATTGTATGTTTTCATGTTTTCTCCTTACATCCTTGTCATATTTTTCATCAGGCCATCCTGGGCCCAGATCGGCATTGGTTCGGATACCCGACGAATCGATTGGATCTTCAGTCGTCGGCCCGGGGTTTCCATGGCAGCTACAGCAGCTGCGATCACCGCTATGACATCCTCTTGTGAGGCGGCCAGAGCCGCGGTGATGACAGCCATCAGTTCATCGTCTCCCGCCGGTACGGGGACTGCTTTGGCCGGTGCTGCCACCGGCTGCTTAGGGCGGGCCGGTTCTTCCGCCTTGGTTTTCCCTTGGAACAGGAGTCTAAGCAATCCGATACTGAACATCAGAAAAATCAGTACCAGGAATGTCACCCCCATGCCAAGCAGCATGACCAGCGCTGAATCGAGCAGTTTTTCTCCAAGTGACATTGTCTCAAGGATGGTCGGATCAACAAAACGTTCCATTCATCCTCCTATACCGGTATATTGCCGTGTTTCTTACGCGGTTTTTCCGCTTGTTTGCTTGCGAGCATTCGGAAGGCATCGATCAGTCGCAGTCTCGACTCGGACGGAACGATGACATCATCGACATAGCCTCGCTCGGCCGCTTTATACGGATTGGCAAAGCCCGCCTCGTACTCAGCGATCTTGTCTTGCCTGGTGGCTTCGGGATCAGCCGATTCCTTGATATCCTTTCGGAAGATGATATTGGCTGCACCCGAGGCGCCCATGACCGCGATCTCAGCCGTCGGCCAGGCCAGTACCATATCGGATCCGAGCTCCTTACAGCACATCGCGATATAGGCTCCGCCATAGGCTTTTCGGACGATCATCGTCACCATCGGGACGGTCGCTTCCGAATAAGCGTAGAGCAGCTTGGCGCCGTGACGGATGATGCCGTTGAACTCCTGATCGGTCCCCGGCAAGAAGCCCGGTACATCGACCAAGGTCAGCATCGGGATATTGAAGGCATCACAGGTCCGAACAAACCGGGCTGCCTTATCCGAAGCATTGACATCGAGACAGCCTGCCATGACGCGCGGCTGATTGGCGATGATCCCGACGCTTTGACCGCCGATGCGGGCAAAACAGGTGATCATATTGGTGGCATAATACTTCTGATACTCCATATAATCGCCATTGTCGACCAGGGCCTCAATGATGGCATACATGTCGTAGGCCCGATTCGGACTCTCTGGGATGATCGTATCGAGCGATGCGATATGCTCTCTGATCTCGCCCATGTCACGCCCCGGGGCGATTTCGAGATTGTTGGAGGGTAGGAAGCCGAGCAGTCGGCGGATCTCAGAGATCACTTCCTCATCCGTCGAGCCTCTAAAGTGCGCCACGCCGCTGACGCTGTTATGCGTCTTGGCACCGCCGAGCTTTTCGGCCGTGACATCCTCACCGGTTACGGCCTTGATGACCTCGGGTCCGGTAATGAACATCTTGGCGCTGTCTTCGACCATGAAGATAAAGTCGGTCAAGGCCGGGGAATAGACGGCTCCGCCGGCACACGGGCCCATGATGGCCGTGATCTGCGGGATGACGCCGGATGAGATCGTATTATTATAAAAGATCTTGGCGTAGCCGCTCAGGGCGTCGACCCCTTCTTGGATCCTGGCACCGCCGGAATCATTTAGTCCCACGACCGGTGCCCCCACCTTCATGGCATACTCTTGAACCTTGACGATCTTGGCAGCATGCATCTCACCCAGACTTCCCCCGATCACGGTGAAGTCCTGGGCATAGGCATAGACGACCCGGCCATCGACATAACCATAGCCGGTGACCACTCCCTCGGCGGCCGCATGGACCTTTTCCATGCCGAAGTTGGTGCTGCGGTGTTTGACAAAGGCGTCGAGTTCAACGAAGGTGTCGGCATCAAACAGCAGATTGATGCGCTCACGAGCAGTCAATTTGCCGCTCTGATGCTGACGCTCCATTCTCTCGGGTCCGCCCCCGGCTTCGATCTTTTGCCGGCGATCCTGTAAGTCCTGAATTTTGTTACTCATCGATTCTCCTATGCGTTACACAGTGTTATAACCATTATAGCGTTTATATGAACCATCCGATGACGGATTGAGGCCGATTGGTTGTGAACAATCACTAAGTGATAGGGTCAATACAGCTTCGCGGCCTGCTGTCTCAGCTCAAGCTCGGCCTGATCGGTCGTTTCATCGAGTGTCACCCGGTGCGCCTTGGCGCGATGGGTCTGCTTATCGACCGTGACAAAGGTGATAAAGCCCTGGGTGGGTGATACATGACTGATCTCGTTTTCAGCTGTGACATGGACCGTCAGCGAGCTTCGGCCGGCCCGGACAACGAGCGATGTCATCATCAACAGCTCGCCCTTTTTGACCGGGGCCTCAAAGACGAAGCCGTGGACATTGAGGCATAAGATCTCCTCCGGGTCGCCATGGGTGGCGGCCGCTGCGATAAAGGCACTCTCGACCAGCCACTCGGTGCTGCGTCCGGCATAAAGTGTGCCGTGATGATTCAAGTCCTCGCTTTTGATCAGGTGGGAGGTGCGGTATCGCTTCATTCACGCTCACTCAGCTCCACCAATACCCGGTGTGAGCTCTTGGGATGGACGAAGGCGATCTTGGCACCGCCGGCGCCGTAGCGCGGCTGTCCGTCGATCATGCGCATGCCCTTGGCATTCATGTACTCGATCGCTTGTTCGATATCATCGACTCGAAAGGCCAGATGCTGGATACCGCCGCCGCCGTTTCGTTCGATGAATTTAGCGATCGGTCCATCCGGCGTGGTCGATTCGAGCAGTTCGACCTCGGTATCACCGACCGGTAAGAACGCGACCTTGACGGCCTGCTCCTCGACCACCTCGGTCCCCTGACACTCCAGTCCCAGGACATCTTGCCAGAACTCGAGCGCCTCGTCGAGGTTTTCGACGGCGATCCCGATATGGTCCAGTTTAATCGTTTTCATTCTCACTCCTCAAATCTTCTAACAGCTTATCGATCGCACTATAGGGATCGAGTGTCTTCTCAACGATCTGCTCGAGATACCGCTCGAAATTGCCCTGGGTCACCAGGCGCCGATACAGCTTATCATAGAGCAGATCGATCAGTTCATTGCGGGTATTACGTTTTCGTCTGATGGCCAAACGGTCCTCTTCGTTCAAGAAGCTCCGATGCATCTCGATCGCCTTGGCCAGTTCCTCGATGCCGGTGTTCTCCTTGACCGACACCATCTGAACCAGAGGCAACCAGTCCTTTTCCGGCTGAAAGGTCAGCATATTCTGGATATCGATCTTGGCCCGATCGGCTCCCGGCAGGTCGGCCTTATTGATGGCGAAGACATCACCGATCTCCATGATACCGGCCTTCATGCTCTGGATATCATCACCCAGTCCCGGCACCATCACCATCAGCACCGTATCGGCTGCCTGAACGATTTCGACTTCGGATTGACCGACACCGACCGTCTCGATAAAGATGATATCGGCGCCGGCGCCATCCAGGATCTGCTTGACCAGGTGGGTCGAGGAGGCCAGACCTCCGAGGTGACCCCTAGTACCCATGCTTCGGATAAAGACATTGGGATTGGTCGTCAGATCGTTCATCCGGATACGGTCGCCCAGGATCGAACCGCCGCTGAACGGACTGGTCGGATCGACCGCGATGATGCCGACCCTTTTGCCCTGGTCGACATAATACTTGGCCAGCTTATCAGTCAATGAGCTTTTGCCGGCGCCGGGCGGACCCGTCACGCCGATGACATGGGCCTGTCCCGTCTGATAGAACAGCTCCTTTAGCTGCTCCTCATGACCGGGCCGCCCGTCCTCAACGGCACTGATCAAGCGGGCGATCTGGCGGGGTTCAGTCCATTTCATTTGGTCACATTTTCTTTGATGCACTCAACGATCTTCGAGGTCGGAGTCCCGGGCGTGAATACGGCCTTGATGCCATTATCGAGCAGGAAGGGAATGTCTTCATCCGGGATCACGCCGCCGCCCAGCATCAAAATATCCTCCGCTCCCTGCTCTTTTAGCAAGGCAGCTACCTTGGGCAGCAGGGTATTATGGGCACCGGACAGGATGCTGATGGCAACGCAATCGACATCCTCTTGGATGGCCGCCGCCACGATCTGCTCCGGTGTCTGGCGCAGACCGGTATAGATCACTTCCATCCCGGCATCACGCAGCGCCCGAGCGATCACCTTGGCTCCTCGGTCATGACCGTCCAGACCGGGCTTGGCCACTAAAACACGAATCATCTGTTCCATTCTATTCTCCTTAAACTATGACAGCCTGTTGGTACTCACCAAACACCGAGCGCATGACATCGGCGATCTCACCGAGGGTGGCATACGTTTTGACGGCTTCGATGATAAAGGGCATCACATTCTCATCACCTTCACAGGCTTTTTTCAGTCCGGCCAGGGCGGCCTCGACCGCTTCATTGTCACGGCTTGAGCGCAGTGCCTGCAGTTTTTTGGTTTGATTCTCACCGACGACCGGATCGACCCGGAGCAGTCCGGTGGGTGATTCTTCCTCGACCTGATACTTATTGACGCCGACTACGATGGCTTCGTTCAATTCGACTGCCCGCTGATACTCATAGGCCGCGTCCATGATCTCGCGCTGGATATAGCCCTTATCGATGGCAGCGACTGTTCCGCCCATGTCATCGATCCGGCGGATATAGTCCATCGCCTCTTGTTCAATCTGATCGGTCAGGGCTTCGATATAGTAGCTACCGGCTAACGGATCGACCGTATTGGTAACGCCGGATTCATAGGCTACGATCTGTTGCGTCCGAAGGGCTGTTCGGACCGATTGCTCACTCGGCAGAGCCAGTGCTTCGTCCTTAGAATTGGTGTGGAGCGATTGCGTTCCACCCAGCACCGCCGCCAGGGTCTGGATGGTGACCCGAACGATATTGTTTTCAGCCTGTTGAGCCGTCAGGGTCGAACCGGCAGTCTGGGTATGGAACTTGAGCTGCATGCTCTTTTCCTTCTTGGCGCCGAAGCGCTCCTTCATCAGACGAGCCCACATCCGGCGAGCGGCCCGGTACTTGGCGACTTCTTCAAGCAGGTCGTTATGGGCATTGAAGAAAAAGCTCAGACGCGGCGCAAAATCATCGATCTGCAGTCCGGCTTCCAGCGCCGCTTCGACATAAGCGATCCCATCAGCCAGCGTAAAGCCGACCTCTTGGGCGGCGGTCGAGCCGGCTTCTCGGATATGATAGCCCGAGATACTGATCGTATTCCACTGCGGCACATGCTCCGAACAGTAGGCAAAGATATCGGTGATCAGTCTCATCGACGGCTCCGTCGGGAAGATATACGTCCCGCGGGCGATGTATTCCTTCAGGATGTCATTTTGGATCGTGCCGCGAAGCTTATCGGCCGACACCCCTTGCTTCTCTGCCACGGCGATATACATCGCCAGCAGGATGCTGGCCGGAGCATTGATCGTCATCGAGGTCGAGACCTTGTCGAGCGGAATGCCATCAAAGAGGACTTCCATATCGGCCAAGGAGTCGATCGCGACACCGACCTTACCGACCTCACCCTCACTTAAGGCGTGATCGGAGTCATACCCGATCTGGGTCGGCAGATCGAAGGCGACACTCAGGCCGCTCGAGCCCTGCTCGACCAGGTATTTATACCGTTTATTCGATTCTTCCGCCGTCGCGAAACCGGCATACATCCGCATCGTCCACAGACGACCCCGGTACATATTGGGCTGGACACCACGGGTAAAGGGATAGGAACCAGGATAACCGATATCCTCGAGGAAGTCTTGCTCGGCAATATCTTCCGGGGTGTAGAGCCGCTCAACTTCCGAATTGGAGCCGGTGACGAAGGTTTCACGCCGTTCGGGAAAACGGGCGATCGATTTCTCCACCTGGGCTTCGTATTGGTTTGCTTTGTCTTTCATTTGATCCAACTTCGATCGATCAAACATGGGGCCTCCTTAGACAGCTACTTTATGGTTAAGTAATCAAGACTATTCTAACATACATATAGGTAGTTTTCCCCGCAAGTTTCTGCAAGTAAACTTGCAGACATCCTCGCTAACGGTCTGATTTCAAGCCCTTACCCCGCCGCTTTTTGCTCAGACAGCGCGTCTTGACTTGCATCGGAAAATTTCGGATGAAAAATCATTCTCCCTGCGCTTAAAAAAAAGAGCCGGCCGAAGCTATTCTTCGACCGGATCGAGCAGATGAAAGGACTGATAGCCGCCGTAGGAATAATCCGCAATCTCACGATAGAGGGGCTTTCCGACCAGAAAGTGGCAGATCTCATCACAGACAGCCGCCGGATCGCGCCCACTAAATTGTTCCGGATAGAGGACGTGACCGATATAGAAGGCATTGGCCAGACTGACGTCGATGTTTTTGGCATAGTGATTGGTCGGTAGAAGCAGGTGCGTCTGCCCATCAGCGACTGCTCGAAGACTCTGATAGAAAGCCCGATGCCGCGACAGATCACTCAGGACATTGCCGAGTCCCCCGCCATCGAGAAAGATGATATCGGGATCACTCAGTAACAGTGCCTCCCGGTCCCATTGGACCGGGCGATCGATCCCCGACTCATCGACTACGTTTTGGGCGTGGAGTGTCATCAGCACACTTTCTTGACCGGTCGTGCTCTCGATGCCATGCGAGCCCTGATGCGACTGGGCTCCGATATAGACCTTGGGCTTGTCCTTATCGGCAATGTCTTTTGTCCGAGACGACAGCTCAGCCAGCCAAGCCTTGATGCGCTCAGCCACCTGCTCCGCCCGCTCCGACTGATGGCTCACCTGTCCGATCAACCGGATCGATCGCTCGATCGATGCATTATACACTGCATGATCGCCATAGCTTAGCCCGACCACCGGAATGCCGGTCTTTTGCTGCAGGCTATCGAGCGCTTTGGCATCAGCCCCATAGGTCGTGAAGATGACCTCGGGTGCTACCGCCATCAGCTGCTCGGGATCGGGCGCCTGAGCGGGTCCGCCGGGACCGATGATCGGCAGCTGATCGAAGAGCTCGTGATTAGCCAGGACATAGGCTCTGCCTTCGGCTGCTCGCTCGATCGCCTCGATCCCGACCAATTGCTCAGCCGGCGCGACATACGAATACAGCCGAAGCGCCCCGGGACCGATGCAGACAAAGCGGGTCGGCTCCTCCGGTACGAAGACGTCTCGCCCCATCAGATCCCGGACCGTCCGGCCGGTCTCCACCGGGCCGGAGCAAGCCGCCAAAAGTAGAAGCATCAGCCAACCGATCATCCATCTTTTACTCATACTTCACCTACCTTGCCAAGACGACCAAGCGGCCATCGATCCTATGGCAGGCGCTCGATACGCCATAGACCGCCGAGATATGCTCCGGCTTTAGGACCGTCTCATCGCCTATGGCATGGACTCGGCCATCTTTTAGGAGCAGGTACTCATCGGCCAACCGGGTCGCCAGATTGATGTCGTGCATCGTGACGATCGCACACAGATGATGCTCGGTGATGACTCGCCGCATCAGCTTGACCCAGTCCAACTGATTTTTCATATCCAGACTGCTGGTCGGTTCATCCAGCAGAAGAACCGACGGCTCCTGAGCCAAGGCCCTGGCCAAGGCGACCTTTTGTCTCTCTCCGCCGCTAAGTGCTTCGACCGGTCGCAGCGCCAGCTCCGAAAGGCCTAGACTCCGGATGATCTGAGCGACAAGACTGAGATCCGCCCGGGACGGCTGCCGGTCCATAAACGGCTTTCGACCCAGAAGCACCGCCTCAAAGACACTTCCCTGACCAAACGTCACCTGCTGAGGCACATAGGCCAGCCACTGCGCGGTCTGTCTCGGTTTCGCCCCGATCAGCGACTGATCGTGCCACCGAATGTCACCTTCGGGCTTTAGCACCCCCAGCAGACTTTTTAGAAGCGTGCTCTTGCCGACGCCGTTTTTACCCAGTACCGCCAGACAGCGGCCGGCCGCTACCTTAAAAGAAACATCTTGAAGCACCCTCTGTGAGCCGTAGCTAAAGCTCAGCTGTTCGACCGTTAACATCCGTTTTGCCTCCTCCGAGCCATCAGCAGATAGAGAAACATCGGCCCGCCGAGTAGGGCGGTGATGGCCCCGACCGGTAGGACGATCGGCGATAGCACCGTCCGGGCCAAGGTATCTGCCAACAGCAAAACGATCGCTCCGGCCAAGGCACTGGCCGGGATCAGGTAGCGGTGATCCCCGCCGATCAGCCGCCGCATCGCCTGCGGAGCGATCAAGCCGACAAACCCGATCAAACCGATAAATGAGACACACAGTGACGTCAAGGCGGCCGCACCAAGCATACTCACCAGACGAAGCTTCTTTGGCTGAACGCCCAGACTCAGCGCTCCGGCCTCACCGATCGCCAAGGCATTATAGTCCCAGCTGTGACGGCTGAACAAACAGCCGGCGATCAAAACGGCCGGTGTCAGCCACCCGATCTCGTGCCAATTGATCCGCCCCAGATCACCAAACGACCAAAACACGGCTGCACTGAGTTGCGTATCACTGGCAAAGTACTGCAGGATGGCCGTACCGGCAGAAAAGATCGAACTAAGAGCCACCCCGGCCAGCAGGATCGCTTCCGGCGAAAACCGGCGAAGCCTGGCCAAAGCCAAGACGATGACCGACGCACTAAGCGATACCACAAAAGCCGACAGACTGATCAGATACGGCTGGTCGAGCAGCCAGCCTCGGCCGATCGCCGAGACATCACCGGCTCGAAACAAAATGATGGCCAGATTGGCTCCAAAGGCCGCCCCACTCGATACACCGAGCGTCGAGGGCGACGCCAACGGATTATTCAGTATATTTTGCATCACACAGCCTGACAGAGCCAAACCGGCACCGGCAATGAGCGCCCCGGTGATCCTCGGCAGCCTGATCTGCCAGAGTAGCAGCCGGGTCGTGGCATCGCCTCTCATCAGAAGAGCCATCCCGATCTCCTTTAGGCTCCGACTCGAGGCCCCCAGTAGGATCGATAGCAGCACCGCTCCGAGACAGCCCAGGAAAAGCCACCGGATCAGTCGCTGCTTTTTTCGCCTGAGAAGGGCATAATCGATCAGGCTATCGGGTTCAGTCGCGGTCTTCATGTTCACAGTCCCGACAGATCCATTGTCCCCGGTGAAGGCTAAGCCAGGGCGTGGCCGTCGCTTCCAGACATCTCTCACAGCGCTTTGACGGGTAGATCTCGGCCTTTTTAGGCAGCTCATGCCGCGGCGGCGTGATAGTAAAAAAGTGTCGCCAATCCTCCATCAATAAGGCTGTTTGCTTTTCCTGTCTGGTATCATAGGCCGCCAGTGCATCAGACTTTAAGACCAGCCTTAGGCTTCGTCCGGATTCGCGGTGAAAGAAGCTAAAGGCCATCTTGCCTCGGGGGATCAGGATGAGATTGCCCTTACCGAGCGTGCACCCGCCCAGACACTGAATGGCATCGACACCACAGGCATCGTTTTCACTGATGCAGACCACCGTCTCATCGTGCTCGGCTCCAAAAATATCGCCCAGGATCTCCTTCGCCGCCTCGATGGCAGCCACCCCGATCGCCAGGCCCGGGCATTCATGGCCATGAAAGGCCACAGCCCTTTGCCAGATATCCTGTGTCATAACTTGTCCTCCTTCGTTTGGTACCTTTTGGTTTTTTCGTTATAATGGAAGAGACTTCACCTTCACTCGGTCCAGGGGGCATCATGAACGCCAAACAATCTATCCAAGCTGCCTTTCGTTCACTCCTCGAGCAGCAATCGCTCGATCAGATCACCGTGATCCAGATCTGCGAGCGGGCCAATGTCAATCGCCAAACCTTCTACTACCACTATCAAAATATCATGGAGCTGCTTAAAGACATGATCTTTTTGGAGATCTATGATGAAGTGTCGCGAGGTCGAGCGTTTGACACCTGGAAGCACGGCTTTTTGACCACGACCACCTTTATCAATGACAATCATGATATTTTCATGAATATCTATTCCTCCAGCTACTGGGACGAGGCCAACCGCTATTTTACCGCGGTATCAAATTCTCTTCTTCAGGGAGTGCTCGACGAATGCATCGCTGCCGGCGGCTATCACATCTCACCCGAAGACAAGGCCTTTGTCATCGACTACTACCGGATCGTCTTTAACGGTGTCATGACCGAGTGGACCCGGACCGGCCGAAGGCTAAAGCCCGACCAATTGCTCGATAAATTCGAGAAGATGGTCGACGGCACCATCTGTATGGTGCTCCAGCGCTTCGCCACCTAGATCATACGGGATATCCCCGATAAAAGAATTAGACAAACCGGCCGGTTTGTCTATCGTTTTCTGCGACTCGACCTCCTACAATAGTGAGCGAAACTATTTCTGGGAGGTTTTTTATGTTTACCTTTAACCACGAGGCCGGAGCCACCCCGGTCTCCGCTTGGGGGATGTGGCTGCTGATACTGGTCGCCCTGTTCCTGTTCAATGAGTTTTCTCGCCGGTCCAAAGCGGGCGCAGTGATCAGCTTTATCGTCCTGCCGGCCGGCCTCAGTCTGCTGTGGTTTACGCTCCTTAAAGACAAGACCTATACCGACTGGTTCCATATCGCCAAGGTCTATTCGGCCCTGGCCGGCTGTATCGGCTTCTGGCTGATCAGGCACTGGCAACGACGCGACAGCTCAGGCCGGATCATCTGGCGACTGTCGGATCAGAAATGGGTCCTGATCTTTCCGCCGCTGATCCTGGCCATCAATATTGCCGAAGCCGTTGCTCGAGACGTTCAGATCGGTCTGATGGGCCTAAACAAGGAATTGTTTGAAGGCCAGATCCTGATGAGCGGCACTTGGAATTATCTGAATGGCTTAGCCGGGATCCTGAACATCCTGACCATCACCGGTGCCTTTGGCATTGTCATCCGTAGAGTCACCGCAACCGATGCCAGCCGCGATATGCTCTGGCCCGATATGCTGTGGTTTTGGATCATCGCCTATGATCTGTGGAATTTTGCCTATACCTACAATGCCCTGCCGGGCCATGCCTGGTACTGCGGACTGGCCCTTTTGCTGGCACCTACCCTGTGTGCCTTCAGCCTCGGTCGCGGCGCTTGGCTGCAGCACCGAGCCCACACCCTGGCCATCTGGTGTATGTTTGCTCAGACCTTCCCTCATTTTCAGGATGTCGGAAAATACGCCGTCTTTTCGACCTACCGGCCGACGATCTATTTCGGGGTGTCACTGCTGGCGCTGCTGACCAATGCGGCCGTCTTCGGCTATATGATCTACCGGATCGTTAAGACCAAACGAAACCCCTATACCCAGGAGCTCTACACCGACCTGGCAGCCTATCGCCGCATCAAAGCCCTGGCCGAATAATCTAGACATCGGACCGTCATTGTCTAATGTCACCGGAGAGACTATTCGTTACCATAAAAGCAACCACATGTTGAAGGAGGAATCATGTCTGATCACATCCCGTATGCCGCCCCCTATACCCCCACCAGGAAGAGTCCGACCCTTTTGGCCTTTGCCAATCATATCAATCGGACCAAGCCCGGCTCAAAGGGTGCCCTGACCTATCATGACCCGGAGTACTTTGTCATGGAGCACCTCGTCACAGACGAGATGGCCGAGGTCGGCATGGCCGTCAAATTCAAAAAACGACAAACCATCGAGCAGATCGCTGAGACATTGGGCCAGCCGGTCGAGCAGGTCCAACCGCTGATCGACGAGCTATGCTATGCCGGCGGTTGCAGCTTTGAAACCGTTGATGGCGTCAAGGAGTACTGGCTCGAGGTCTGGGTGCCGGGTCATATGGAAATGTTTATGAACCACCCCGATGCCCTGAAGTATCCCGAGATCGCCTATGCCTTTGATGCCTATGGCAAGAAGAAGGGTCTGATCGCCCCCGGCATGATCCCAATGGGGATGGCCCCGATGCGCGTCATCCCGATCGAGAGCGCCATCGACTCCAATTCACGCCGGGCCTCGTATGAGGAACTGTCACACTATCTGGACGAAAATGAGATCTTCTCCGTCTCCAATTGCTCCTGCCGCACGGTCCGTGAATCGATGGGCGAAGGCTGCGGTCACCTCAAAGAAGATATGTGTATCCAGATGGGTCACGGCGCCGAGATCTACATAGCGACCGGTCGCGGTCGTCAAATCACCCGCGAAGAAGCCAAGGCCATCCTGCGCCAGGCCGAGGAAAACGGACTGATGCACGAGATCCCAAACCTCGATGGTTCAGGCAAGACCCATGCCATTTGTAACTGCTGCGGCTGTGGCTGTCTGGCGATGCGTAACGCCAATATGTTCCAGAACCCGGACTTTATCCGATCGAACTATGTCGCCCGGATCGATCCCGACAAATGCGTCGCCTGCGGCGAGTGTGTGGAGAACTGCCCGGTCAATGCCCTTCGCCTCGGTCAAAAGGTCGCCTCCAAAACACCGCTGCCTCAGGTCGATCCGCATATCGATCGGCCGGACAATGCCTCGTGTGGGCTCGAGCGCTGGAATCCCGATTATCGGACCAATCGCCAAGTCATCATGGAGGGCGGTACCAGTCCCTGTAAGTCGGAATGTCCGGCCCATATCGGCATCCAGGGCTATATCAAGCTCGCCTCTGAGGGAAAATACCGTGAAGCACTCGAGCTGATCAAGAAGGAAAACCCCTTCCCGGCCGTCTGCGGCCATATCTGTCCGCGCTACTGTGAGAACGAATGCACCCGTAACAGCCTCGATGACTCGGTCGCGATCGATGAGATCAAGAAGTTTATTGCCGAACAGGATATGACCAGTGAGCACCGCTTTGTCCCCCAAAAGCGACATGATTATTCCGACAAAAAAATCGCTGTCATCGGCTCCGGCCCGGCCGGTCTGGCCTGTGCCTACTATCTGGCGATCGATAATTACTCGGTCACGGTGTTTGAAAAGGAATCGGCGCTGGGCGGCATGCTGACCTGGGGCATCCCCAATTTCCGGTTAGAAAACGATGTCATCGAATCAGAGATCGACGTCCTGCGAGAACTCGGCGTTCAGTTCAAGACCGGCGTCGAGGTCGGTCAGGCTATCACACTCGATGAGCTGAGAGCCCAAGGCTATCAGGCCTTCTACATCGCCATCGGTGCTCAGGGCGGCCGAAAGCTCGGCGTCGAGGGCGAGGACGCCCGGGGCGTCATAAGTGGCGTCGATTTTCTGCGCCGCATCAATCTGACAGAAGAAAAAAGCCTAAGCGGTAAAACGATCGTGATCGGCGGCGGCAATGTCGCGATCGACGTCGCCCGAACGGCTATCCGAGCCGGCGCCGAGGAGGTGACGATGGTGTGCCTCGAAAGCGAAGCCCAAATGCCGGCTCTGCCCGAAGAGATCGCTGAAGCTCAGCACGAAGGTATCACGATCAAAAACGGCTGGGGACCCAAACGCATCCTCCAAAAGGACGGACAGGTCACCGGCGTCGAATTCAAGCAGTGCCTGAGGGTGTTCGATGACCACGGTCGCTTCTCGCCTGAATACGATGAAGCCGCCACCTACTTCCTCGAAGCCGACCACGTCCTGGTATCGATCGGCCAATCGATCGAATGGGGCAATCTCCTCGCCGGCACCGCCGCCGAGTATATGCCGGGCCGGACCCTAAAGGCCGATCCGACCACCTATCAGACCGCCATTTCGGACGTCTTCGTCGGCGGAGATGCCTACACCGGGCCCAAGTTTGCCATTGATGCGATCGCCGCCGGTAAAGAAGGCGCCATCTCGATCCACCGCTTTGTCCAGCCCGGTCAAAGCCTTCTCTTGGGTCGACTCAAGCGAGACTATCAGGCCTTCGATAAGCAAAATGTCGACTATCAGGGCTTCGACTTAAAACCCAGACAACAGATCGATCCGCTCGATGATGCCGCCCGCAAGTCCTTCCGCGACATGAGACGAAGCTTTACCCCCGAACAGATCGTACTCGAGGCCGATCGCTGCCTGAGCTGCGGCCGGGTCTATGTCGACGAATATCAATGCGTCGGCTGCGGTCAATGTACCGTCCGGTGTAAATTCGACGCCATCGGCTTGGAGAAGGTATCGGATGTCGAGGGCGTCTATATCGAGGACCTCAAGCCGATCGTCATTAGAAATGCCGTCAAGACCAAGCTCAAGCGAGCCGTCCACAGCGCCAAAAAAACGCTGACCGGTAAGTGATCATGCATGAATTAAGCATCATGCTCGAGGTCGTCCGCCGAGTCGAGGCGGTCGCGAAAGCCAACGGCTCACCCAAGGTAAAGACGATCGTCCTGCAGATCGGTGAGGCCGCCTCAGTCATTCCGCGCTTCATCGAAGACTGCTACGACGCGGCTATCCATCAAACGACCCTGGAAGAAACAAAGCTTGAGATCGAGATCATCCCGGCCATGGGCCGATGCCTCGATTGCCGCCAGGTCCATCACCTAAGAGACAGTCAGGGCATCTGCCCTACCTGCCGATCCAAGCAGTTTGAGATGCTTAGCGGTCGGGAATTTCAGATCAAACAAATCGCCGTGGAGGATCATTATGAGTCAGATCAAAATCATTGAAATCAAAGAAGGTATCTTTGAGCAGAACAATCAGACCGCCCAGGAGCTGAGAAACCGGCTAAAAGAAGACAAGACACTCCTCATCAATCTGATGAGCTCTCCCGGTTCGGGGAAAACGACCACCCTGGTCTCGACCATCGAGGCACTAAAAAACGATATCCGGATCGGGGTGATGGAGGCCGACATCGACTCCGATGTCGATGCCCGCTCGATCGATCAGACCGGTGCCAGGGTGGTCCAGCTCCACACCGGCGGCATGTGTCACCTCGATGCCGAGATGACCCGCCAGGGGATCGAAGCCCTCGACCCCTCCGGCCTCGATCTCGTCATCCTCGAAAATGTCGGAAACCTGGTCTGTCCGGCCGAATTCGACACCGGGGCCCATAAGAATGTCATGATCCTAAGCGTCCCCGAAGGCGACGACAAACCGCTCAAATACCCCTTGATGTTTAGCATCGTCGACCTGGTCCTGGTCAATAAGATCGACGCGGCCGACTTTTTCGACTTCGACCTCGATCTGTTCCGCCGGCGTCTGGCCAAGATCAATCCCGAGATCGGAGTCATCCCGATCAGTGCCAAGACCGGCCAAGGCATGACACCGTGGTTCGATTGGTTAAAACAACAAGTCCATAAGCTATAACAAGCGCTAAAAAGCCAGGTCTTCATAAACCTGGCTTTTCTTGACCTATTCGGCCGGATAGACATAGTAGCGATCCGGTCCGACCACCAACCGGTGATAGCCCCGAAGTAAGGCATCGATCTCGGGAGAGCCGCTATCGAGTAGCAGCGGTCGGCCCTCCAACAGCCGGATCTTGTCATTGGATGCGACAACGATGAAATCCGTCTTATCCAGTCCCTTCAAAACCGCCGGTGAGAGCTGCTGATTGCCTCGACCCAGGAGATAGCCCTGACCGCCGATGACCGATAGGATCAGCTTGATCGGTCCCTGCTGCTTGATATCGAGCAGCACCTCTTCATTGGCATCCTTATGGATCAGCCGGCCATCCTTTACCACATCAAAGCCAAGCAGTGTGTAGGGCTGTTCCAACAGCTCCATGATCGGGACGGTGGTTGAGCCGGGGCCGACCAAGTAGAAGACATCGGGGTCCATATTGTCGATCACCGTCTCGGCGATGGCATAGCTCGTGTCACGATCCGTTTCACCGCCGCTGGCCTTGGAGCGCTGAAACTCTTCAAACGACGGGATGGTCAGATAGCCGTAGAGCTTGGCTGAGACGACATCCTCGCGAAACAATTCCTCATCGATATCCATGACCTCAGCCAGCATCGTCTCGACCTCATCGGCCGCAATGAAGCGGGCGATCATCTCGCCGGCGGCGGCCGGTCGCATGGCATAGACCGAGGAGTGGATCTTGACACCGGCCGGGATCCCGATGGCCGGCAATCCCTTGTCCCCGATCACCTCGGCTACTTGACGAGCCGTCCCGTCACCGCCGCTAAAGACGACCAGGTCGAGCTCCTTTTCAAGCATCAGCTCCAGTGCCTTGGTCGTATCAGCCGGAGTCGTTTCGTCTCCCAGCGACATCGCCAGCACCTCATGCTCGAGTCCGAGCGCTTGGAGCGTATCGGCTCCCATGGCGCCGGGGGCAGCGATGAAGACAGCGTCCGGCGACTGGAGTCCCGATAAGGCCAGCTTGGTCTTGTCATTGGCCTCCGGTCTGGCCCCCATTTGCCGGGCCTTGGCTAAAATGTCGGCCCCATCGGTGCCCTTAAGTCCGACCCGACCGCCCATACCGGCGATCGGATTTACGATCAGTCCTATTCTTTTCACTTCGTGTCCCTTTCTTTTTCCTATGGCTTATCTATACCCTACCGGCGGACAAAAAAATAGACCGGTAAACCGGTCTAGTCGCCTTTTGATTTCTTGACACAGGCATCGATCGCCTGGATCACGGCCGTCTTAAAGCCTTCTCTTTCGAGGACGGCCACCGCCTCGATGGTCGAGCCGGCCGGTGAGCAGACCTGATCGCGAAGCTGAGCCGGATGGGTCCCGCTCTCGAGCACGGCTTTGGCGGAGCCCTTGGCGGTCTGAGCGGCCATCGCATAGGCATCGGCATGTGACAGACCGGCTTTGATACCGGCTTGAGCCATGGCCTCGATCATCATAAAGATATAGGCCGGACCGCTGCCGGCCACCCCTGTGACGGCGTCCATCTGAGTCTCCGGTACCGGATATACCTGACCAAAGCTCTTTAGGAGCTCGATGACCTTTTGGCTGTCTTCGTCCGAAATGCCTTCACCCGGGGTATAGGCCGTGACCGATTCTAACACCATCGCCGCCATATTCGGCATGATGCGAACGAGCTTTACGTCTCGGCCGAAATAGCTCCGGACCTCGGCCAGCTTTTTCCCCAGCGTCATCGAGACCACGATCGTCTCGGGCCGGATATCATCGCGCACCTCTTCGATCACTTCCTGATAGAAGTGGGGCTTGACGGCTAAGAAGAGCACATCGGCTCCCTGAGCGATCGTGTGGTTGTCGTCTGTCGTTTCGATCTTCAGCTCCTGATGGACCGACTCCCGGCTGGGAGCAAACTTATCCGAAGCAAAGATATCCTCGGCCGGTATGCCGGAGGCGAGCAGGCCCCGGATCATCGACCGAGCCATATTGCCGGCTCCGATAAAACCAATCTTCATTACGCCACCTGTGGTTGAAGCGACGGGGCCGTCTTGGCCTTGGCCGCTTCGACTTTTTCCTTAAGTGCTTCAAAACCGTCTTCCATGACAGTGATGAAGTCCTGGTCATCCAGGGTCTCATATTCGACCAGGGATTTGGCCAGTTCCTCTAATTTATCGACATTGTCCTCAACGATCTTGAGGGCCGTCTCATAGGCATGATCGACGATGGTCTGGATCTCACGGTCGATCTCAGCCACCAGTCGTTCCGAATGGTCACGCCTGGTCATGATATCGTTGGCGATAAAGACATTCTCTTCCTCCGAGAAGGCCATCTGAGGCAGGTTTTCACTCATGGCGTATTTGACCACCATGTTTCGAGCGATATCGGTCACGTGCTTGAGGTCATTACTGGCCCCGGTGGTGATATCCTTTAGCACGACCTTTTCGGCCGCCCGACCGCCGAGCATCACCGCCAGCATGCTTTGGAGCTGCTCCTTGGTCATATAGTTTTTCTCGTCCTCAGGCAGACTCATGGTAAAGCCGCCGGCACCGCCGCGGGGAATGATCGTCACCATATGGACCGGGTCGACATTGGGCAGATGGTAGGTCACCAGTGCGTGGCCGGCCTCGTGGACACTGACCAAACGCTTTTCTTTGGGGGTGATGACCTTGCTCTTTTTTTCAACTCCGACGATCACTTTGGTGATGGCTTCTTCGAGGGTCGCCATCGTGATCTCGGTCTGATTGCGCCGAGCTGTCAAAAGCGCCGCTTCATTCATGATATTTTCCAGGTCGGCCGGTGTGAAGCCGGGCGTCCTGCGAGCGATGACTTCAAAGTCGACATCGGCGGCCAACGGTTTATTCTTCGAGTGGACCTTTAGCATATCGACCCGTTCTTTGACATCCGGGATCCCAATCTGGATCTGGCGGTCGAACCGGCCCGGACGAAGCAGCGCCGGGTCCAGGATATCGGGTCGGTTGGTGGCGGCAATAATGATGATCCCTTGATGATCACCAAAGCCGTCCATCTCGACCAGCAATTGGTTGAGGGTCTGCTCACGCTCGTCATTGCCTCCGCCCAGACCGGCACCGCGGCGGCGGCCGACGGCATCGATCTCATCGATGAAGATGATACACGGGGCATCCTTTTTGGCCTGCGTGAACAGATCGCGCACCCGGCTGGCCCCGACACCGACAAACATCTCGACGAAATCACTGCCCGAGATGCTGTAGAAGGGGACGCCGGCCTCGCCGGCCACTGCCCGCGACAAATAGGTCTTGCCGGTTCCCGGCAGACCTACCATCAGGATCCCTTTGGGGATCCTGGCACCGATCCGAGCAAACTTCTGAGGTGTCTTTAAAAAATCGACCAGCTCATAGAGCTCTTCTTTTTCTTCCTTCAGACCGGCCACATCGGCAAAGGTGACACGGCGATCGCCGCCTTGCTTAACCAGGGTGGCCTTACTTTTACCAAAGCTCATCGCCTTATTGGCGCCGCCTTGAGCATTGGAAAACAGAAAATAGAACAGCCCCATCATGACCAGAAGCATCACGACCGTCGGTATCAGATCGTACCAGATCGATCGTCCGGCGATGGCCTCGGTATCCAGGTCGATGCCATTGGCGGCGGCATATTCCATGATCCGATCCACCACATTGCCGGTCAGTGGGATCGTTATTCGAAATTCTTGACTGTCTTCTCCCCGCAGGACGCCTGATAAGACATCCCCCTGCAGGGTCATATCCTTCACCTGATCATTCTCCAACGCTTCAAAAACCTGCATGAAAGTCATCGATTCTTCCTGCGGACCGATGCCGCGAAGGAAGCTGGTTCCTATGAGCGAAAACGCAATGATCAGGATCAGATACGGCAACAGACTTCTTTGAGATCTACGCATCTTTCCTCCTAATCGCTATCTTAACAATAATACATCAGTTATCGTTGGTTGTAAAACGAAGACAGATGAATGGGGCCGGTTTTTTAGGCAGATAGGCTTTGCGATAGCCCAGGATCCAAAAAACCCGGTGATCATCGGTCAAAAGCGGAATCCGATCACGCTTCGAGCGACTGATTTTTTCATCGATAAAATAGTTCTTTAAGTATTTGGTCACCGTCGGTGAGAGTGAGATCCGATCCCCCGTCCGCCTGGAGCGGATGCGAAGCTTTCCCTGGAACGACGTCACCGGGATCGCCAGATCACCGGCCGGCTCCTCACTGTAGAACAGCTCGATCGTCCCGCCGGGGATGCGGTTGCTCCCTTCGATCAGCTCCATCGTTTCAATATCGACCAGCGGTTCGTCCTTATCCCGGACAAACAGCTTGGTCTGCTCGAGCGAAAACCGGGTATCGCCTAATATCAGCTCACCCGCATCGGACTGGCGGATCAGCCGATCCAGCAGTTCGATCTGGGCGGCACTGATGTCCTTTAGATCATTTCGCTGGCGCAGGATGGCCCGGATCAATCGCGAAAACACCGCCGGCGCCAGTGCCCGAAGCGTCTCGGTCTCATACTCCGACGAAGCGAAATCGAACGCTTGGAGAAGCTCATCAAAATAGGCCTCGTCCTGGGCCAGCAGCCGCATCGTGGTCGTGATATGATCACTCAGCGCCGGATCGGCCACTTCCTTTAGGTAGGGAATGACCTCCTGACGCAGCCGATTTCGCTTATAGCGGGTGTCGAAATTGGTCATATCCTGTACGTGCTCAAGCCCCTTGGCCCGGGCATAGTCGGTGATGGACGCTTTTGACATCGACAGCAGCGGCCGGTATTTATAGCCTTCGATCATCGCCATCCCGCTTAGGCCCCTGGGGCCGCTCCCTCGAAACAGATTCAAAAAGAAGGTCTCGATATTGTCGTCTTGGTGATGAGCCAATGCCACATAATCGTAGCCCTCCTGATCGATCAGTTCCTCGATCAGTTCATAGCGCACCAGCCGGGCCGCTTCTTCGATACCGACCCGTCGCCGCTCGGCCTCGGCCGGTACATCGGCCCGTTTTAGATGGAGCACCAGCTGGTGCTCCTGAGCGACTGATATGACAAAAGCCTCTTCCGCCACCGACTCCTGACGGATGCCGTGATTGAGGTGGAACAGATCGAGTGTGAAATCGAGCGATCGCCGATGCTCCAAGAGCATATCCAAGAGCACAACGGAATCTACCCCGCCGGAAAAGGCCACCAGCACCTTATCGCCCGGCCGAATCAAATCGAATTGGTTCTGCATAATCCCCTGCTGATCGCATAGCCTTCCAGGTTGCCATAGTCGCTGACAACCAGCCACTCCTGATCGAAGCGTTCGAGCAGGTAGTGGAGTAGTTTCATCCCGCCAAGAATGATCGGCTCCCGTTTGGGATCGAGTCCCGGAAGCTGTCTCCTAGCTTGAGGCGTCATAGCCTGTAGTCTATTTACCCACTTTTCCAAGCAGGCCTTCGTTAACTTCGCCCCCTGGATCCGATCCCGGCGGTAGCTAGTGAGGGCCAATTCCATCGCCATGATGGTGGTGATGGTGCCTCCGATGCCGACGATCTGACCAAAAAGAGGCGGCAGGTCCTGAAAGACCTTCGCCAGATCGGTCTCGGGCCGCTCGGTATAACGAAGCGCTCCTATGGGAAAGGACTGTCGATAGTCGATGGCATCTCGTCCCTGGATGATCTCCGTTGATGCCCCGCCGATATCGATCAGGGTCCATTCGCCCTCCGCCAAAGCCGAGGTCGCCCCGACAAAGCCGATCAAGGCCTCCTCTTCGCCGGAGATGATCCGGGCCTTCCAGCCGTAGCGCCGCCGGAGCTGCTCGATAAAGTCCGCCCCATCGGCGGCGGTTCGAACGGCTTCGGTCGCAAAGGCCTCGACCTCATCGACGCCGGTTTGTTCGATGGTTTGCTGGAAGCGATCCAGCACCTCCCAGGTGGCCCGAATGCCCTCGGGTGAGAGCCGGCCGGTTCGATCCAGACCCTGACCCAAACGGGTGATCTCGAGATCGCTCACCCCCTGTTTGAAGTCGGCCTCCCCGTCAAATACAAGTAACCGGACCGAATTGGATCCGATGTCGATAACTGCTTTCATAATTCCTCTCTATGTGAAAAGGACTGAGCCAAGTTGCCTTGGCTCAGTGATTGATAAAGAACAGGATCTCATCCGGCTTGACCATATTGTACTTCTCACGGGCCACGATCTCGATGTACTCGAGCGAACCCGATCGATCAAGCTCCTCCTGCAGATTTTGTTTGACGAGCTTGAGCCGCTCGATCTTGGCGATATAGCCCAGACGCTCGGCATTGAGCTGTTTGATCTGAATCTGCTGTGAGACAAAGGTCGACGTCCCGAAGATGACCAGTCCGAGGACGATCAACAACAGTAATTTATTTCGATTGAACCACTTGCTCATCATACCTCCTCATACATCATCTGAGCCGTCTCCTTGGAGGCGTGCTCGAGCAGGGCCAAGACCCGGTAGCGGACAAAGCGTTGCCCGAATTGGATCGTCAAGATATCGCCCAGCCGGACATTGTCTCCGGCCTTGGCCGGGCGATCGTTGAGCTTGACTTTACCGCCGTCACAGAACTCTTTAGCGATCGTGCGACGCTTGATGATTCGAGCTACCTTAAGAAATTTATCGATACGCATGTTAGAAAAAGCAGCCGAAGCTGCTCTTGTTTATTTCCTCTTCTTGGTGTTGACGATTTCTTTGAGGCCTTTACCGGCTTTGAAGACCGGAGCTTTGCTGGCCGGGATTTCCATCACTTCGTCCGGGCGTTGGGGATTGCGACCCTTGCGGGCTTTGCGATCGCGAACTTCAAAGGTTCCGAAACCAACCAGTTGAACTTTTTCGCCTTTTTTCAGAGCGCCTTCGATACCACCGATGACAGCTTCCAGAGCTGCTTGGGAATCTTTTTTCGTTAAACCGGTTTGATCGGCTACGTATGCTACTAAATCTGTTTTATTCATTTTTCCTCCTATTGATAACTTACCCCTATAATATACTGATAAGCCTTTGATTTCAAGCCTTTTTTACCCTTCATCCCCTGATTTAACCAGAATTGACCGATTTCAGTCCCGTCTTTAGGGGTTAGCACTAGAAAATTTGGTAGGTAAACCGGCATCAATATCCCTCAAAGACTTGAAATTTCAAGGTCTTTTTTTATTCTAAACACTTGCATTACCATTCTTTTTCTAGTATATTAAATGGTGTTAGTGGTGCTATATATGAGGAGGATCGGATGGCCTTTTTTTTAAAGAGAACTGTAACGAAAAACCGGACGTATTTGGCTATTAATTCTCCCACAGTCCTTGCTTTCCCGGGAGCGTGCCGCTCTCATGACTGCTATGTTCTACATACCCCCCACATAAAGAAAACACCAGTCCACCAGGGACTGATGCTTCGGGTATCTATTCGGTCGTTAGATGCTCCTGGATCAGTTGATCGAGTCTTTCACTCAGGAGCAGATCAAGCGCCAGATCACGCTGCGAAGCTTGCTTTACAAGCTTTAACAGTTGCTCGAGCAGTTCGTTATCAGTTAGCTCGGATAGATCGTCCGATCCTGCCGGCGCCAGCAGCTTCATGACCTTCATCCCATAGTGCAACGGGCTGATGCGTGGGATCGACCTCAAGCGATCTTCGGTCGATCGTTCGGCGGCCTTGTTCTTTTCCCAGATCTCAACCACCTCTTGGGCGGTGCTGGCCTGATCGTCCGAAAAGACATGCGAGTGGCGCCGGATCAGCTTGTCGGTGATGCCTTGAATGACATCATAGATATCAAAATAGCCCATCTCGCTGGCGATCTGAGCATGAAAGATGGCCTGAAACAACAGATCGCCCAACTCATCCTCGAGCATATCGAAATCCTCGCGATCGATCGCTTCAAGCACCTCATAGCTCTCCTCGATCAGGTAGCGCTTGAGGCTCTGATGGGTCTGCTCACTGTCCCAGGCACAACCGCCGGGGCCGCGCAACCTGGCCGTCACCGCTACCAGCTCCTCCAGGGTCCGGTGCCTGGCCTCTCCGGCCGGAACAAACAGCGAAGTCAAGTGATCGAAATGCGGCCCCTGATCGAGCTGATAAAGCGGCAAACGGATCAGCTCCTCCCGATCGGGGATGCCGGCTGATTTAACGATCACCACCTCACGCTCATCGGGAAGGGTTGCCATGAGCTTGAGCTTGACCTCCGATGCCACCGCCGGCGAATAGACCTGAAGCAAAAGCGCCGACTGATCGGCCGGCAGTCGAAATTCACTCAGACCATCGAGGATCATCAGTCCATCGGTCACATCATAGCGCAGGGCTTGGAGCACCGGCTCGACAAAACTGACCCCGGGGATGATCGTAGCCTCGCCCAGGCTTAGGAGCAGCTTGACCGTCTCCTCGGCTTGAAAGGGACTGCCCGGCACGGCAAAGACGACCTCGTCGGTCTTGGCTGCCTCAAAGACTTGTTGGGCGATCTCTCGGTAGAGCGTCGGAAAATCCGCCGCTCGCTCATACGCCTCATCAAAGCTCTCAAACTCGATATCGAGCTCCTCGAGCACCGGATGCCAGGCCGTGCGGACATAGACTTTGTCAGCTTGTTTCAACGCGTCATAGGCTTCCCGGGATAGATAGGACCGGCTGCCCGGGCCCAGCCCAACGATGGTCAACATCTTAAGCCTACTTCAGTTCGAAGGTTTCGATCTTGGCGGCCTCTTTCCATTGATCCAATCGATCAAAATACTCCAACCGCACGGTGTCCTGCAGGATCCCGTTTCGGGCCAGATCGATCGTGGCCGGCTCTTCGTCACCGGCCTCCATATCGGCCAGGAAGCGCTGCTGCTCGACCAGGATCAGATGATAGCCAAAATCCGATCGGATCGGCTCTGTCACCCGGCCGACCTCGGCCGAGAAGGCGGCATCATTGAACTCAGGCACCATTTCCGTCCGGACAAAATAACCCAGATCCCCACCGTTTTGAGCACTGCCATCCTGCGAATACTCCTTAGCCAGCTCCGCAAACTGTCCCGGATCTTCCTGAAGCGTCTGATACAGCTCATCGATCTGATCCTTTTGTTCATGCGGCAATAGGATATGTGAGGCCTTCACCTGGGCTACCATCGTCTCAAACAGCTCAGCCTGCGCCGCTTCATCCATATACTTGTTCTGGATGCTCATGATATATTCTCGCATCGTAAAATCACGTTTGATCATCTGATACAAGAAATCATCGTCGATATCATTCTCATCAAGGAATTGACGGATCTCGGGGCCATGCTCGGTCGGGGCCTCCTCGGTCCCGAAATTAGCCTCCATATACTGGTCAAAGTAGGTCTTGACCTCGGCCTCATCCGGGGCGACGCCCTCCTTGGTCGCTTCTCGCAGCACAAAATGCTCATTGATCATATCATCGAGCAGATTTTGGCGCATCTCATCCATCTCCTCCTCAGGCACCTGATCAAAATAATCCGGTCCGTAGCGGGCGATGAAATTGTATTTCAGGATCGCCAGATTGCGATCAAAATCAGTCTTGGTAATGGCCTCGCCATCGATGGTCGCAACGGCATCAGCATCGGTCGTGGTAGGACTGGCACAGGCCAGACTGAACAGCATCAGTCCGATCAGCAGTCCGATCAGTAGTTTTTTCATTTTATTCCTCCAGAGGTTCATTATACGCCAATTCCTGTTTGCGTTGCAACATTTGCTCCAGCAGCCGGATGACGCGGGCCAGATCCTTGTCCCGATCGATCGGCTTATACTTGAAGTCGATCTCCATCCGAGGCTTATGCCTCAGGTGAAGTCTGATCGGCTTCATATGCTGAGCGATTTCTTGAAACAGCTGAGCCGGCGGCGGATTGTCTTCATCGATGAACAGCGTCAAATGCTCCGCTCCGGCGGTGATCTCTTTGAGCGGCAGCTTCTCGGCCAAGGAGCGCAGATACGAGATATCGATCAAAGCCTCGACCGGCCCCGGCATCAGCCCGAAGCGATCGATCAGCTCATCGATCATCTCCGAGCGATCCTCATCCGAATCGATCGCCCGGATCTTGCGGTAGATCTCCATCTTGGTCGCACTGTCCTGGATATAGCCATCGGGCAGGTAGGCCGAGAGATTGAACTCGACCGCCACCTCCGGCACCTCAGGCTGTTCGATGCCTCTGATCTCATCCATCTTCGCCTGGAGCAGCTGCATATACAGCTCATAGCCGACCTCTTCGAAATGGCCGCTTTGCGAAGCGCCCAGCAGATTGCCGGAGCCCCGGATCTCAAGATCTCGGATGGCGATCCGAAAGCCGCTGCCAAAGTCGGTGAACTCCTTGATGGTCTTTAACCGGTCCTGCGCCAGCTCCGTCAGCTCCATCGTCTTGGGATAGAACAGGTAGGCATAGGCCAACCGATTGGTCCGACCGACCCGCCCTCTCAGCTGATAGAGCTGAGACAGACCGAAGTTTTGCGCATCCTCGATGATGATGGTATTGACATTCGAGATATCCATGCCCGTCTCAACGATGGTCGTCGAGAGCAGCGCGCTGTACTCCTGATCGACAAAGCCGATCATAGCCTCCTCCAATTGTCTCTCGCCCATCTGACCGTGAGCCGCCACGATCGACACCTCCGGCAACAGCCGAGACAGCTGATGGAAGCGCCGCTCCATATCATGGACTCGGTTATAGATATAGTAGACCTGACCGCCTCGCTCGACCTCTCGCAGGATGGCCTCCCGGACGAGCCTTTCATCATAGGCCGTGATATAGGTCTGGATGGGATAACGGTCCTCCGGCGGATCCTGCAGGATACTCATATCGCGGATGCCGCTTAAGGAGTAGTTGAGTGTCCGTGGGATGGGTGTGGCCGACATGGCCAGGGTATCGACATTAGCCTTTAGCTGCCGGATCTTCTCCTTATGCTTGACGCCAAAGCGCTGCTCCTCATCGACCACCAACAGGCCCAGATCACGAAAGCGCAGCTTATCGCTTAGGAGCATATGGGTGCCGACCACGATATCGATCGTCCCCTGCGCCAGCTCCTTTTTGATCCGGGTGCGCTCCTTAGGCCGGGTCAGACGAGACAGCATCGCCACCTTCATCGGATAGGGCGAAAACCGCTCGAGCATCGTCTTATAGTGCTGCTCGGCCAGGATCGTCGTCGGCACCAGGATGGCCGCCTGCTTCGAATCCATCACCGCCTTAAAGACGGCGCGAAGCGCCACCTCCGTCTTACCGAAGCCGACATCGCCACACAGCAGCCGATCCATCGGCCGGCTTCTTTCCATATCGCGCTTGATCTCCGCCACACACCGCAGCTGATCAGGCGTTTCTTCATAGGCAAAATCCGCCTCGAACTGCCTCTGCCAGGCCGTATCGGGTTGAAAGGCAAAGCCCTCGGCCTGTTCCCTGGCGGCATAGAGCGCCAACAGCTCCTCCGTCAGATCCTCAATGCTCTTCTTGGCCCGCTCGGTCTTTCGCTTCCATTCGTTCGTCCCCAACCGAGTCGGCCGGACTGAGGCCAGATCGCCCCCGATATAGCGCTGGATCAGATCGACCTGATGGGTCGGAATAAACAGCTTATCGCCGCCGGCATACTCCAGCTTCAGATAGTCGCGGCGCACCCCTTCGATATCTTTTTTTACCAGACCGCTGTAGCGTCCGATGCCGTGATGGAGGTGGACGACATAATCACCGGGCTTGAGATCAAAGTAGTCGCGGATACGCTGGGATTTGTCGCCAAAGCTCTTGCGCCGCTTCTTCTTGGTCGTGCCGAAGATATCGCTCTCGGTATAGACCGACACCAGCGCATCATCATCGACAAAGCCGCTTTTGATGCCTGAGGCAAACAGCCCGATCTCACCCGGTAAGACGTCTTCGCCGACCGACAGCTGGCGGTAGCTGATGCCTTCACTCGCCAGATGCATCCGAACGAGCTCTGACCGCTCCTGAGTCAAAATGATCTGTCGGTAGCCGGCCGTTTGAAGGCGTAACAGGTCCTGCGATAGGAGCGCCAGATTCGATTGATACTCAGGCTGTCGGGCGGTATGGAGCCGATGGACCGTCTCATCAAAGATATGGAACTGATTGAGTGAGAGCTGGGGCTTTTTGGCCAGCTCCGCCCGGACTGATCGCTCCGTTAGGAGATTGTCGACTTCTCCCGGCAAGGCCTCCTCGCGCTCAAGCGCTTCACTCAGCCGCAGCTGATAGTCCTCGATCAGCTGATCGAGCCGCTTGAACACCGCCTCTTCTTGAAGGATCCCGACCAGTCCGAAGTCGGCATAATCAAACAGCGTCGAGGTCTGATCGATCAGATGATAATACCGATCTCGCTCCAGCCCGAACTCCTCGCGCCAGCGGATATCCTCCGGCACCACCTTGGCCAGGGCCTGCTCAATGACATCATTACTGAAGGCTTCGACCACCGGACCAAACGAGAAGCTGTCCAAGTTTTCGAGACTCTTTTGAGAGGTTTCGTGAAAGGATCGGATCGAATCGACCTCATCGCCAAACAGCTCCAAGCGGACCGGATGCTCAGACTCGATCGAGAAGATGTCAATGATATCGCCTCGGCGCGAGAACTCGCCCCGGTTCTCGACCAATACCTCTCTGGTATAGCCCAACTGATCCAACCGATAGAGCAGCTGATCGAGATCGATCAATTGACCTAGGCGTATGGTGATCCTGGCTTCTCGCATGGCCTGAGCCGATACCAGCCGCTGGGCGGCACCCTTGATCGGGGTGATGACGACCTTGGAAAAATCAGGCGTCAGCATCTCCTGGAGCTGAAGCGAGCGACTCATCAGAGCTTCCTTCGACTGAGCATAGATCCGGTGGGTCAAGAGCTCCTTCGGCTGAAGGACTGATACCTCGAGCCCCAAGGCACTCAGATCGGCTCCGACCCGCTCGGCCATCATCATATCGGGGGTGATGATCAGCGATGGCCCGGCCGGCTTTAGGGCATGAAAAATCAGTGAATCGACCGATTCACTGAGACCATCAAACACCAAACGCTTATCCAGTTGTGGCTTTGTCCAGTGGTAGAGCTTAAAAAAATCCATCAACCATTGTTCCGATTCATACTGTACTCGATCCCCCGGGCCAGATAGTCTTCGACCGCCCCGGCCGCCCGATCCAATAGCTCATCGAGCTCCGGCTGGAGGGCTTTGGGAAAATCTCCCAGCACAAAGCCGGCCAGATCTCCCCGGGGATGATCATCACTGATCCCGATCCGAAGACGTGGAAAGTCCTCGCCCCTAAGGTGATCGACGATCGAGCGCATACCGTTATGCGTTCCCGGGCCGCCGCTCTTACGGATCCGAAGCTGTCCAAACGACAGATCGATATCATCGACGATGACGAAGATATCACCGTGAGGGATATCGAAATAATCGGCCAGTGCCCGGATGGCCCGGCCGCTGTGGTTCATATAGGTCATGGGCTTGACGATCATCACCCGCTCACCCTTGATCCTGGCCTCGCCAAAGAGGGCCTCGAACTTGAGCCGAGCGGGACTGACCGAATGGTCCTTCATCAGTCGATCGAGCACCATCCAGCCGATATTGTGTTTTGAGCGGGCATATTTCTTGCCGGGATTGCCCAGTCCCACGATCATCTTCACTCTTTGGCTGCCTTGTTCTTTCCTTTGGCCCAGCCGGGCTTATTCTCCTGACGGACCCGGCCGACCGCCAAGGCATCCGCCGGCACCTCACGTGTCACCGTCGTTCCGGCCGCCACATAGGCCCCTCGCCCGACGCTCACCGGCGCGACCAGGTTGGCATTACAGCCGATAAAGGCGTTATCCTCGACCTTGGTGTGGTGCTTCCTTTGACCATCATAATTGACAAAGACGACGCCGCAGCCGATATTGACATTATCGCCTACCTCCCCATCACCGACATAGCTTAGGTGAGATATCTTGGTATGATTGCCGATGGTGACATTCTTCAGCTCGACAAAGTCGCCCACCTTGACGTGATCGCCCACCACCGAGCCCGGGCGCATATAGGCATAGGGACCGACATTGGTGTAGTCGCCGATGGTGCTTTCCTTTACGGTCGAGTTCTCGATGGTCGAGCCTCGCCCGATCGTGCAGTCGCTGACGATGGCATTTGGCCCCAGTACGACGTCTTCAGCCACCTTGGTCTTTCCGCGCAGGTGCGTCCCGGGATAGATCGTCACATCCGGACTCAGCGTCACATCGGCATCGATAAAGATGGTATCGGGGCTGATCATCGTCACCCCTTCGACCAGCCATTTCTGATTGATCCGCCGCTGCATCACCTGGGTCACATCCCACAGCTGAGACCGGTTATTGATCCCGATCAGCTCCGTCTCATCGCTGATGAGATGCGCTCTGACCTTTAGACCGTCGGCACTCATCAGCTCCAACAGGTCGGTGATATAGTACTCGCCTTGGGCATTGTCATTCGACAATTTGGGCAGGTATTCTTTTAAACGATCGGTGTTGAGCAAGAAGACGCCCGAATTGATCTCAGAGATCAAAAGCTCCTCCGGCGTACAGTCGCGGTGTTCACGGATACCGATGACCCGCTCACCCTCACGCAGGATCCGGCCGTAGTTGAACGGATTCGAGTGATTGACGCTAAGCACCGTCAGATCGGCCTCGGCCTTTTCATGGGCTTCAAACAGATCGAGCAGGCTCTCCTCGCGGATACAGGGGGCATCGCCCAGTAGAATGAGCGTCGAGCCGCCCTCGAGCTGATCGACCCCACACATCACGGCGTGACCGGTCCCCAGCTGAGGATCCTGGAGGGCATAGACCAACTCTTTATCCCGGAGGGCTTGCTTGACCGGCTCCGATTCATTGTTTACGATAACGACTGTTTTCTCGCTGCCGAGCAGCTCACTCATCTCCACCACATAGCGGATGATCGGCTTACCCAGGACCGGATGAAGAAACTTCCCGGTCTTTGATTTCATACGCTTACTCTTGCCGGCGGCAAGGATCATTACATTTCGTTTCATACTTCCTCCACCCAGTATTATACACCATGGCCTGGCTTGAGCCGGATTAAGAAATCGACAAAAGAATTGAGCCGAGGATCGGCTCAAAAGCTTTTCGTCAGGCGGCTTCAACCGGCCAGGGCATCGACCGTCGCCTGAAGGATCTCCTCGACCTCGGCCGCGATCTCAGGCATATCGAGTCCGGGGAGCTGGCCCATGAGAAAGGACGGTTTGATGGTGCCGACAAAGACTTGGCCGTCTTTTTCATAGACCGCCATCTTACAGGGCAGAAAGTAGCCCACGGCGATATCCTTTGACAGCACCTGATGGGCTTTTTGCGGATTACACACCTCCAAGACGACAAACTTCGCCCCCAGGTCCAAATCGTGCTCGGCCAGCTTCTTGGTCATGTCGAATTCCCACAATACGCCAAAGCTTCTGGCTTTCAATTCTTGCTTAACGCGCTCGATCGCTTCTTCGTGGCTCAGATCGGTCGGTTTTTGATATATCAGGTCCATACAGGCCTCCTTCTTTTTACTACCTGTCTTCTACCCGTTCCCACCACAACCTAACTGATCCCAGAGACCGCCTTCGCCTTAAACGAAAAGAACGGACTGCCTAAAGCAATCCGTCCCGTCATCACGGTGTCTATTCTTCATCGTCATCATCGTCATCATCTTCGCAGATCTCTTCATCCGCCTCGACAATGACTTCCGGCTGATCTTCTCTTAAACTCTCTTCGTAGGCCTCAAATATAATGTCTTGTAATTGTTGACGAGTCTCAGATTGGATCGGGTGGGCAATGTCTCGAAAATCACCTTCACCGACCTTTCGGCTGGGCATGGCGATGAAACGACCGTTATTTCCTTCGATGATCTTGATGTCGTGGACGACAAAACATTCATCGATCGTGATGGAGACGACGGCTTTCATCTTACCTTCGGTGTTGATTTTTCTGACACGTACGTCGGTAATATTCATTAGATTCACCTGCCAATCTATATCTTTTATAATATTGTAATATATCGGGGCGGATAATTCAACCTTTTCCACCGCTGTAACATAGTTTCTGATGAGAAATTCGAAAGTCAGACCGACCTAACTTTCATTCTGCTCGATCAGGCGTGATAATTCGGGGGATAATGCTACCTTCAGTGCTTGCTCCTTTCGGCGTAGCTCGAACAGATAGTGATGATTCTCAAACGATACGGGTCGGGATAATTCCTGCATGAAAACGCAACTGCCCACACAGTGCGCTTCATTTTCTGCAATCAGACTCTTGAGACCGGCGATCGTGCCACCGGCTTTCATGAAGTCATCGATGATCAAGATCCGGGCGTCTTGCTCGATGGCTCCCTTGGTCAGATGCATGCTCTGGATGGTGTTATGAGAAAAGCTCTTATAGTGGACGCTTAGGGCCACCCCCTCACTGGCGCGATTGGTCTTACGGGCTACGATCGCCCGCACCCCGAGCAGCCGGGCCACCTCCATCGCCAGAGGAACGCCCTTGGTCTCGATCGTCAGCACCCCATCGATCGTCTCTTCGGAAAACAGCACGATCATGGCTAGAGCGATATCTCGCAGCGACGCCGGGTTGAACAGGATATCACCATAGTAGATGAAATCACTTAGGATCAGCCGAGACGGCTCCTGCATCTCTTCGAGTAACGCCCTTAGGGCCGACTCAAGCTCACTCGGTGAGGGCTTCGGCTTATACCGGACCCCGCCGCCGGCTCCGACGATCGTCTCGATGACACCGAGCTGATGCTTGTGAAAGGTGCGCTTGAGGATATCGATATCCTCTGACAGGCTGGTCTTGGACGCCCCGGTCAGTTCGGAGAAAACTCTCAGACTGAACACGCGGTTGGGACAATCGATCAATGTCTTGGTTAAAAAGGCAATCCGCTCACTACGCTTCATCACACCACCCTTGGTTGGATTTATTCACATTATAGCACTAACCGCTTGGATTCCGGCCGATCCTCCCTAAAAATGTCCGTCTTTGGCCAAATAATCACGCCACTCGTTCGACGATCAAACGATTTAAGCTATAATCAGACCAGAAGGAGGCACCATGCCCTACGCCGCAATCAATGACACCGAACGACGGATCGATCTCTCACTCGGCATCCATACCAGCCGGATCGATGAATGGGATCAGTCCATGATCGATTATCACCGAAGTGAACCGACACCCTATATCGCCCTGGACCGTTTGATCGAACACTATCGACCGCTTGAGAATGCCTTTTTGGTCGACTATGGCAGCGGCCTCGGCCGGATCAATCTCTATCTAAACCACCGATTGGAGCTGCCGGGACTGGGGATCGAGGTCGATCCCGACCGCGTCCAACAGGCCTGGGAAAATCTGATGAGCTATGCTCAAACAAAGCAGCTGCCGGCCGATCGGATCGATATCTCGTTTCTTGGCACCAAGGCCGAAGACTATCTGCCGCCTGAAAAAGCCAACACCTTCTACCTGTTCCATCCCTTCTCCGATTGGATCTTTCGCGAGGTGCTCGATCAGATCGTCCGATCGATCGACCAATGGGACAGAACCGTCGATATCATCCTCTACTACCCGTCCTTTGGCTACTTTCAGAGCCTCCAGCACTGCAGCCTGTTTGAAGAGTGGCTGTTTGTCGATTGTCCCTGGAATAAGGATGAGCGAGACGGCTTCTGGGTATTTCGCCACCGAAGTGGAGCCGATAAGGAGGGCCACCAGTGAAACTGCATTTCAAACACCTGACGATCACGCCATCCGATAAGACGATCCTCGAGCAATTGCTGGCCCTCTCTAAGGCCTAGGCCGATGAGGCTTGTTGTCCGTCCTATATCTGTAATGACAGCAGTGAGTATATCGACCAGACCGTATATCTGGCCCTCGATGACCAAACCATCATCGGCTACGCCTTAGGCGAGCTTCGCCGGCTCGAAGAAAAGACCAGCTATAACCAGATCGGTGAGATGGTCTTTGAACTAAACGAGCTTTTCATCGCGTCGGACTATCGCCAACAAGGCATCGGCCAACAGCTCTATCGCTATCTAGAAGACCATCTGCCGCCCAAAACCGACCTGATCGCTGTGATTGCCACCTCCATCCACCACCGAAAGCTGCTCGACTTCTACCTGGAGGATTTGGGCTTCGGCTTTCGCTACGCGCTGTTGACCAAACGTCCATAGACTTCTCCCTTATCTCAATAACGAGATAAACGGGAGATTTCAAGGCCTTCCGGCGTTTATCGAATGACGGGCACGTTACGCTTTCTTAAAAGAAATCACTTTTTATTATGATATAATTAGGAAGTTGTAGGAGGAAGTATGAAGCAACTGCTTGATGATCATATAAAAATAGTCCACTTGATCGGCATCGGCGGCATCAGTATGTCGGCCTTGGCTAAGATTCTACATAAAAACAACTATCAGGTCAGCGGAAGTGATTTCCAGGACGGCCATGAGCTTCGCGAACTCAAGAAGCTCGGTCTGGAGATCTTTCCCAGCCACGAGACCAATCAGGTCCACGGGCGCGACCTGATCATTTACTCTTCGGCCATAAAAGACGATAATCCGGAGCTGATCGAAGCCCATCGACTCGGCATCCAGACCATGACCCGGGGCCACTTCCTAGGCCTTTTAACGTCACAGTATCATGACTCGATCGCCGTCAGCGGCACCCACGGCAAAACCACCACCACCTCGATGATCAGCGTGATGCTAAAGCACACCTCGATCGATCCGGTGCTTCTGGTCGGGGCCCATGTGCCGGAGCTGGGCTCGAACGCCGTCATCGGCGATGGCGATGTCATCGTCAATGAAGCCTGTGAATACTTCTCGAGTTTTCTCGATTTCGACTATTCGATCGGCGTCATCCTAAACATCGATGAGGACCACCTGGACTACTTTAAGGATCTCGACCATATCAAAGACACCTTTGTCGACTTTGCCAACAGTGCCCGCTTAGGCGGCACCATGGTCGTCAATATCGACGACCCCAATATCGTGTCGGTGCTCGATCGGATCGATACCAAGATCGTCACCTATTCGACCCAAAATGATGCCGACTACCGGGCCGGCAATATCACCTATGATCAAACCGGTTTGCCTGAGTTTGACATCATCCACCGGGGAGAAACCATCATGCATGTCCATCTCTCGATCCCCGGAGTCTACAATGTCTCAAACACGGTGGCAGCCGTGGCCGCCATTTGCCAAGTGACAAACGATCTGAGCGGAATGGCCGAAGCCCTAAGCGGCTTCCACGGAGCGTCTCGCCGAATGGAGAGCAAAGGCCTCTTCCAAGGCGCCAAGCTGATCGAGGACTATGCCCATCACCCGAATGAAATCGTCAGTACCCTGGGGGCCGTCAGAGAAATGCATCCCGATCGAAGGATCGTAGTGGCCTTTCAGCCCCATACCTATACCCGCACCCTCAAGCTGTTCGATCGCTTCGTCAGCGCCTTTAAAGACTGTGACCACGTCTACTTGACCGATATCTACGCTGCCCGCGAAAAGAATATCTTCGGCATCTCCTCAAAGGATCTGGCCGAAGAGATCGATCGCCAGACCGGCAATGCCGAATACGTCGGCGATATGTCAAACCTGGTCCCGATGCTGCACGAATCGCTCAATGAAAACTGCATCTTCATCGCCATGGGCGCCGGCGACATCTATAAAATATTTGACATGCTCTAGCCGCTACCGGACTGATAAAGTCCGGTTTTTTATTTTTGGCTTCGTCTGATATAATTGAAGAAACCCTTCGTACGTCGATGATCTCTTGGATGATCAGCTCGAGCCATTTCTTGGCAACGAGTCGATATACCGTCCGTCACTTCAATCCATCAACCAAAGGAGTAAACATGACAAGCAGTCCAATCAGACCGTATCGGCACGAACCATTCACTGACTTTACACAGGAAAAGAATTCTCAGGCCTATCTCGAAGGTCTGCGGCTGGTCGAAAGCTACCTGGGTGAAACGTATCCCTTGATCATTGACGGGGAAAAGATCTTCACCGACGATCAGATCGAATCGATCAATCCGGCGAATAAGAGCCAAGTGATCGGCTATGTCTCACAGGCCGACCAGTCTCACGCCGAGCAAGCCATCGAAGCGGCTGATAAAGCCTTTGAAGACTGGCGAAAGGTCGACCCGGTGCTCCGAGCCGACGTCTTGTTCAAAGCCGCCGCCATCATTCGCCGGCGTAAGTTCGAGTTCTCGGCCCTTCTCACCAAGGAAGCCGGGAAGCCTTGGCCGGAAGCCGACGCCGACACCGCCGAAGCGATCGATTTCCTGGAGTACTATGCCCGTCAGATGCTTGAGCTAAAAGACGGCAAACCGGTCGAGAGCCGTGACGGCGAATCCAATCGCTATCACTATGTTCCGCTTGGCATCGGTGTTGTCATCTCACCCTGGAACTTCCCGTTTGCCATCATGGCCGGCACGACTGTCGCCGCCATGGTCGCCGGTAACACCGTCATCCTAAAGCCCGCCTCCACCACCCCCGTCATCGCCTATAAATTTATGGAGGTGTTAGAGCAAGCCGGTATGCCGGCCGGCGTCGTCAACTTCCTGCCCGGACCAGGGGAAGTCATCGGCGACTTCCTGGTCGATCATCCCAAGACCCGCTTTATCAGCTTCACCGGCTCACGAGACGTCGGTCTTCGGATCAATCAGCGAGCGGCCGTACCGCAAGAGGGTCAGAAGTGGATGAAGCGCGTCATCGCCGAAATGGGCGGTAAGGACACCATCGTAGTCGATAAGGAAGCCGACCTCGACCTCGCGGCTCAATCGATCGTCAAATCGGCCTTTGGCTTTTGTGGTCAAAAATGCTCCGCCTGCTCGCGAGCCGTCATCGTCGAAGATGTCTATGATGAAGTCGTCAAAAAGGTGGTCGAGTTGACCAATAAGCTGACCATTGGCGATCCGGCCGACAGCCACAACTATATGGGGTCGGTCATCGATCAGGCTGCCTTTGATAAGATCACCAAATACATTGAGATCGGAAAAGAAGAGGGCGAACTGCTGGCGGGCGGCACGGCCGACGATTCGGAGGGCTATTTCGTCCACCCGACCGTCTTTGCCATCGATGATCCCGAGGCTCGCCTGATGCAAGAGGAGATCTTCGGACCGGTCGTAGCCCTGATCAAGGCCAAAGACTTCGATCAAGCGATCGATATCGCCAATAATACCGACTATGGCTTGACCGGAGCCGTTATCACGACCAACCGCTTCAACCAGGAGAAGGCCCGCCGGGACTTCCACGTCGGAAACCTCTACTTCAACCGCGGCTGTACCGGTGCGATCGTCGGCTACCAACCGTTTGGCGGCTTCAACCTCTCGGGCACCGACTCCAAAGCCGGCGGCCCCGACTATCTGGTCCTGCACATGCAGGCCAAGACGACCTCAGAGCAATTCTGATAGCGTCTGATGTCACATTTAGGCCCTTGAACCAAAGCGATCGACCCGCAGTGCTTTTGCGGGTCGATCGTTTTATCTTTATGATGTTTAGTCTGAGCGACCGAGCGACTGCCAGAGCCGCTTCATCTCTTCCACCAGGGCCTGATCGGCCGGATGATCACCATATCTGACTTCACGATAGATCTGGCTCATCGGATGAGACTCGAGTCCCAGCTGCTTGGCCTTTTGATCAAGATCAGTCGAGGTATCGCTCACCTCACGCTGATCGGCCATCTTATCCAGGAACCGGCGGTAGTAGTATCTCACCTGATCCTGTGCCCCCTCCGGCCGCCGCTCTCGGCGCCGTTTTCTTTTGGGGGCTTCGACCGAGGACATCTGTTCTCTGATATCATCGCCCTGCTCGACCGGCCGGCTAAAGCTCATCTTCCGGAGATAGACTCGGTAGATGATATAGGCCACCAGGATGAGAAACAGGACCAGGATCACATTGCCCAGGATATGCCCGGCGGCCGATTCTTCGCGCCATTGCCTGACGCCCTCGGCAAACTCCTCCATCGCCGACGGTCCCGGCTCCATCGTCTCGGCCACCTCCTCCGGAACCATCATGCCCTCAGGATCGGCAAACCACCACTGAGTGATGACCTCGAGGACGTAGTTGATCGGCCGCATAAAGATCTGGTAGAGCCAAAACAGACCGACGCGAAGCTGTTCTCTTAGCCACTGCGACTGACTGATCAGGTAGGTGATGGCGATCAGGGCCATATAGAAGATATTGGAGCGGCGGACGCGCCCCTGTGACTGGCCTGTCCGCTGATGTCTGAGGCTCCTTAGAAAGAAGACGCCGGACAGATACATCAGCGGCAGATAGATCGGTAGCCCCGCCGTCTCTTCGACAAAATAGGCGGTATTATCTCTCAGGATCACCAGACCCGTCAGCAAAAAGAAGATCACCAGGATCTTATCCGAATAGTCGAGCTCATTCGTCGGCCGCGGGATATCGACCAGGTAGCGCCATAGGATAAGGCCTAGGAGCACCACCGACCAGCGCAGCGCCGGCTGTGAAACAAACGGGATCACCCCGGCCAGGCCAAGGATCAGCCAAAGATACTTCGGCTTTTTTCGTCCGAAATGACCGGCCAGCAGCGCCACCATCAACCCGACGGCAAACACCAGGTGGATCTCGGTCATATTCTCAGTCGTAAACAGCACCTGCCACAGCGTGATCAGTGCCGAGAGCAAAAACACCATCTCAAACAGAAGGATATCAAGCATCGAACACCCCCTGATAGACCTCGATATTGCCCGGCAGCTGTTGGATATGATCATCCGTCAATGTAAAGACCACCACCCGAGACACCTTAGCCGCCAACAGCCTCAGCTCCTCTAGATAGCCGGCCAGGATGATCGGCGTCATGATGACGACCGTTAGCTGACTCATGGCCTGGGTCTGGATATCTCTTAATAGCCCCTGAAAGCCCATCCCAACCTTATAATCGATCCGGCCGAGCATATCGAGCACCTCGGCCATATGGGCCTCACCCAATCCGGCATGGACTGTATAGCCTCGCTGATGGGGATCAAGATAATTATAGGCATTGCTCATCATGCCAAACGGGATCGCCTCAGTCTCCAATTCATGTGCCAGCGCTCGGGCCAGCTTGATATTTTGCTCGATCAGATCGGCCCGGGGCTTCTCCCAGGTGGGCGGCGAGGTCTGGATATTGACCAGGATCAGACACGACTGATCGGCTGTGAAATCAAATTCCTTGACCATCAGACGCCCTTGGCGAAGACTCGATGGCCAGTGGATCGACTTTTGGGCCTCGACGCCGGTGTATTCGCGGATCCCCCGGATCATGATGGGGTCGGGCATGATCCAGCGTCTGACCGAGAGCTCCCCCATGGTCGAATCGACCGGTACCACATGCTCTCTCAGCTCGATCTTTTCCGGATAGACCACCCAGGACTTACTCAGCGGATAGCGCCGAAAATCACGGGCAAAGCCCAAAAAATCACCGATGATCAATCGACCAAAGTCGATCCGGTGCAGGCCTCTCTCGGTCGGGATCACCTCGTGGCGGCGTTTAACGCGCTCAAAGCCCCGGACATAGAGACTGGTGCGGTAGACCTTGCCGCCCAGACCGTCCGGGTATTGCTCCTGGAGCTCGACATGCGACACCGGAAGCTGCTTATGATTTTCCACCACCGAATGGATTTCAATCGGCTGACCGATTTCAGCTGTCATGGTCTGCGGTTCGAGATAGTAGCGAAAGCTCAGGATGCTTCGCTGCAAGAACAAGCGATTGATCAGGATCGATACCAACAGCATCGACAGCAGGATCCAGATCATCATGCTTCGAGCGGCACCTTGACCTGAGAAATGATATCGGCGATCAGTGCCTGCGCCGAGGCCACACCGTGGCGGTTGCGTGAGATCACCCGGTGATTGAACACATAGGGCGCCAACAGCTTCACATCCTCCGGCAGGACATAGTCCCGTCCGGCCATTGCCGCCATCACTCGGGCCATCTTAGCCAAAGCGATCGAGCCGCGCGGGCTAACCCCGGTCTGGATATTGTCATCCTGTCGGGTCAGTCGTGAGATATCGAGCAGATAGTCCATCACCTCGGGCTTGATATTGACCTGAGGCGCGAGCGTCATGAGCTGATCGATGTCCTCTATCGTCAGCACCGGTTCGACCTTTGATAGCGGGTCCTCCCGATCGGCCTCGACGATGCGTCGTTCTTCGTCTTTTTCCGGATAGCCCAGACTCAAACGGATCATAAAGCGGTCGAGCTGAGCCTCCGGCAGCGGAAAGGTCCCAAAGGTCTCGATCGGGTTTTGGGTCGCCAGCACCATAAAGGGCAGTGACAACTGCTTGGTCACCCCATCGACCGTGATCTGCTTTTCCTCCATCGCCTCGAGCAAGGCACTCTGCGTCCGAGGCGTTGCCCGGTTGATCTCATCCGCTAATACCAGATTGGCGAACAACGGACCGGGCCGAAACACGAACTCCTCGGCCTTTTGATCATAGAAATGGATCCCGGTCAGATCCGACGGCAACAGATCCGGCGTGAACTGGATCCGTTTGAACGGCAGATCCATCACCTTGGAGAAGGTCTTGACCAGCATCGTCTTGCCCAGTCCCGGCACATCCTCCAGTAGCACATGTCCGCCGGCCAAAAAGGCCGCCAGCACCAGTCGGATCTCCTGATCCTTGCCGATGATCACCTGTGAGACCGCCGCTACGATCTGCTCGGTCCGATCGCGAAATGTTGAATAGTCCATCACTCCCCCTATGCTTCTTCGAGTCGTTTGATCAGTTTTTTGACGTCTTTTTTACACTTGCCACACTTACTGATGGCACCGGTCTGCTTCTCGATGGCTTTAAGAGAAGTCGCACCCTTGGCTATGGCTTTGACGATAGCCTTTCGTTTGACCTTTTTACAGGGACAAATCACTTTATCGAGGTTCACAATTCACTCCTTGTCTCAGCCTAGTCTATCACGCATCCGACTCATCACCTAACCGAAACTGCGTATCGAAGATCTCCTTATAGAGCCCATCCTTCTCGAGCAGCTCGTGATGACGCCCCTGTTCGATGATGCGACCATGATCGAGCACCACGATCGAATCGGCCTCCATAATGGTCGAGAGCCGGTGAGCGATCACCAGCGAGGTCCGTGATTCGAGCAGGGGCTTGATGGCCGTCTGGATGGCGGCTTCACTGAGAGAATCCAGTGACGACGTCGCCTCATCCATGATGACGATCGTCGGATCCTTCAGCAGCGCCCGGGCGATCGAGATCCGCTGTCTCTCACCGCCCGAGAGCTTAACACCGCGCTCACCCACCAAGGAATCATAGCCATCGGCCAGGGAAGTGATCAAGTCATGGATCTGGGCCTGCTTAGCCGCCGTTTCGATCTCTTCTTGGGTCGCATCGCGGTTGGCAAACAGAAGATTCTCCCGGATCGTCCGATTGAATAAGTGCGTGTCTTGGGTCACCATCCCGATATGACTTCTGAGATGACCGAGATCGATGTCTCGGGCATCGATGCCATCAAACAGGATCTGCCCCTCGGTCACATCATAGAGCCGCGGGATGAGATTGGTCAGGGTCGATTTACCGGCTCCGCTGCGACCGACGATCGCCACCATCTTGCCCGGCTCGACGCTTAGATCGATATCCTTTAGGATCTCCTTCTCCCCATAGCCAAACGACACATCAGAGAAGGTGATCTGTCCGCTGATCGGCGGCCTCTGTCGCCCGGTGTCCTTCTCCGGTTCCAGATCGAGATAATCGAAGATCCGCTGAAACAGCGCTAAGGAGCGGGTGATATCGACCGACAGATTGGCAAAGCCCGTCACCGGTCCATACAGCCGGCTAAGAAGTGACACGAACATCACGAGCGAGCCGACCGTCATCCGCTCGGTCGTGATGATGAGATAGCCGCCTACCAGATACAGCACCATCGGTCCCAGAGCCGCCAGCGTACTCATGACCATAAAGAACCACCGTCCGGCCAAGGACTCCTGGATCTCAAGCTTGGTCACATCCTGATTGAACTCATGAAACCGCTCGGCCTGATCCTTTTCCCGATTGAACAGCTTGACCAGGGTGATGCCTGAGATCTGAAGCGTCTCGAGGATCAGATTGTTGAGGCCGGCCAGCTTCTCCTGGGTCTTGGCCGCCATATCGAAGCGGATCCGACCGACGCGTCGGGTCGGCAGGATAAACAGCGGCAGGATAGCCAGATTGACCAGCGCCAGCGTCAAATCGGTCGAAGCCAACAGCACGATGGTGGTGGTAAAGACCATGATGTTTTGGACCGCTTGAACGAAGGTCGAGCTGAATACCCGCTCGATGCCCCCGATATCATTATTCATGCGCGAGCTGATCTCACCCGATTGGACGGCCGTGAAAAAAGCGATCGGCAGCCGCTGGATCTTTTGAAACATGGTATCACGCATATCTCGAATGATATGCTTTGACACCCAGCTGTTGAGATAGTTCTGAGCCACTCGAAGCAGACCCTCGAGCACGATCGAAGCAAAGTAGAGCCCGATCAAAACAAACAGCAGTCGGATCCGTTTTTGAGGGATGGCCACGTCGATGACTCGTCGAATGAGCAGCGGCGGCACAAGCCCCAGGACCGATCCCGCCAGCAGCATCAAAAACAAGCCCGCCATATGCCAGCGGTAGGCCTTGAAATAAACCAGGATCCGCTTGATAAACGGCCAGGTGACTCGGGGCCTTACCTCCTCGGTCTCAAACCGGAAGCGTCCCCCGAAGCCTCTACCGGCGCCCATACATTAGCTTTCTTTTTATCATAGTGCCTCAATTCTTGAGAGGGCCGGCCTGACGGTTCTCATTCAACATGGTATAGCGATTGGTCCAGGCGGCCAGTTCTTCTTTTTTGGCTGAGATCAACCGATACAGCTCATGCTGTCGCTCGGCCAGCTTGATCTCATCCGCCAAGAGTTGTTGTTGATTATAGGGAAAATTGTCCCAGATCTCCTCGATCTCCTGCTCGGTGCGAGCGATCCGCTCCAGCGTATCATGACGTGGCGCCGTCGGCTCAGCCATGGGCTTTACCGTTTCATAGAGCTCACCCATCGCCTCCCAATCGGACAGCGCATAGGCCTCAAGCACATCGCCCAGAAGCTCCTCTTGGGCCTCGGTGTGGTGATCGTGAAAGGCCGGATGGAGCTTGAAGATCATCTCGCAAAAGATCGCCTCGGCCTCGGCCGGTTCGTCCTTGACCAGGGGTGATCGTAGAAAATCACGCGACTGATCGGTCTGTCTGAGCTGATCGGTAATCTCTAGCTCCTGCTGATAGAATTCACTCGCCAACGCCCGCTCGATCAGGCTCTCATCAATGACCTCACTAGCGGAGAAGGCTTCGAGCAATTGGATCCGCCGCCTCAAACGCATCACCTGAAGCTTCAGCAGCTCCAGCTCTGCCTCGATCGAACCGACGGCCACCTGATAGCGGGCCGACAGCTTAAAGTACTCCGGCCCGAGCAGCTCCTGTTTTCGAACGATCAACCGAAGCAGTCGCTTCAGCAGTGCCTGATCGTAGTCGATCGGATCAGTCGGCATAATCACGTCCCACGATGCCGGCCACCCGGTGTTTGATTGGAGCATAGAGCTCGCTCGGATCGTACTCCGGATGAGCCTTTTCCAGCTGCATCAGGGCGAGGTGACCGCCAAAGTCCATCCCCTGACAGCCCACCAGCAGCAAGACATCGCCCGGCTGCACGAGCGACAGCCCCCGGGCCACCGCCTCCTCGAGCTTATCGATCACGGTATAGTCGATGCCCTCGCGCTGCATCGTGTCCTCAAACACCCGTCGCTCGGTCTCGGATACCTTATCCTTATCAGAGGTATAGTCCTGACTAAGGGTCGCCGTCAGGGAGCCAAAGGGCAGCTTATGATACCACTCGGCGATGCCCTCGGCATTGTCACGGTTGGTGATATAGCCGCGATTTCCCCGAATGGCATAGACCATATGGACCTGATTGAAGTCCATGAACTCCAGGGTCTTTAGCGTGACATCGATATTGCCCCGATTGGCGAAATGATCATCGACGATGATAAAGTCCTTTTCGTATATAAATTCAAACCGCCGCTCCACACCCGAAAACCGGTGCAGGCCGGCTTGGATATGCTCGATCGATTGGCCGAGCACCAAGGCCATCGTCAGGGCCGACATCGCATTGGCCACACTGTGAAAGCCCGGGATCGACAGCTCGATCGGATACTCGCCCGCCTCGACTGCGCCGATCGGATGCCTTAGGACGGCGAGAAACTTGGCCCGGCCGGTCGACAGATCCAGCTGTTTCACATAGACATCTGCCTGATCGCTCTCGGTCGAAAAGGTCTGCTTAGTCACCGTAATCTCCGTCAGATCGGCAAACTCGGCCACATCATAGTTGTAGACGGCCACCGCCGGCGGCTTAAGCCGCTGCAGGAGGCTTTTTTTCAGTCCGAGATACGTCTCAAAATCACCGTGGGCATCGATATGCTCAGGCGTGATATTGTTCAGAGATGCCACCGCCGGATAGAGGCCATCGATCCGGTGGTCGCTGATCCCGATGGAGGACGCCTCCATACAGACATGACTCACGCCGGCCTCGACCATCGCCCGCAGATGGCGCTGCAGATCGACGCTCTCCGGCGTCGTCAGGATGGCCGGCAGCGTGATATCGCCGTATTCGACCGCGACGGTGCCGATGATACCGACATGTTGTCCGGCCGCCTCCAGGATACTGACCAGCATGCCATTGGTGGTGGTCTTGCCGTTACTGGCCGTCACCATCGCCAGCGTCAACTCCTTTGACGGATGATCATAGAAGTTGGCCGCCGCCAACGCCATCGCCTCCCGGGTATTTCCCGCCACAAACTGCGGTAGTTCAGCTGCCACCTCTCGCTCGAGGAGCAGCGCCACCGCCCCGTTTGCGATCGCCTGCTCGATATAGTCATGACCATCGACCGTGTGACCCACCAGGGCCACAAACAGATCCCCCGGCTCGACCTTGCGCGAATCCCACCGGATCTGGGCGATCTCAAGATCGGTCTCGGGCCGTTTGATCAGCTCCACCTGATCGAATAGTTTTAGCGTGTTCATGATGCTCTCCGTTTGCATTTTCTGATAAAGTAGGTTAGGATGTTTTCAGGAGTATAGTATGAGTCGAAGTCTACGATTGTTTTTAGTGGGATTTTTATCCCTGGTCATCCTGACCAGCCTGGCGACCATGATCTTTTCCAAAGAGGGCGGATCATCTGCCGGCCCGGTCACCCAACGCGAAATCTATCATTCGGACGATCTCCGATTAGAGGACATCGATCCGAACAATTAACAGGCTAGGCCTGTTTTTTTTGTCGCTTTTTCTCCAAAAACAACAGATCAAAGATGATGAGACTCACCCCGACGGTGATAAAGCTGTCGGCAACATTGAAGACGGCAAAATTGATCAATCGAAAATCGAACATGTCCACCACATAGCGATAGACCAACCGATCGATCCCATTACCGATCGCGCCGCCGATGATAAAGCTCAGTCCGACATGCGACAGATTGAAGGGCTCTTGGCGCCGACTCCGGATCAGATACCAGATCAGGCCGGCGCTCAGGACAAACGAAAGCACCGCCAGGATCTCGGTATGCTCCCGAAAAATCGAGAAGGCCGCACCGGTATTGGTCCGATAGCTCAGATGGAAGACATCCGGCCACAGCGGGATGGTATCGACTGTCCGAAGACTCTCCATCGCCCAGCTTTTACTTAGTCGATCCAACAGGATGATTCCCAGGATCATCAAGGTTTCAATCATAATCATTGTAGGGGCGAGAACAATCGCCCGACACTTTCTAGTATTTTATTCCAGACCGGCCGCTCGGCATACTGCGTCAAGCTCAGTTCCTGACAGTGGCGCAGGTCCTGGAGGAAATCCGATTCCAATCGGGCGATCGAGGGGTTCGAGTACAAGAAGGCATTGACCTCATAATTGATCCCCATGCTCCGATTATCGAGATTGGCCGTTCCGATCGAGGCGATCTTATGATCGGCGATAATACACTTGGAATGGATAAAGCCTTTGCGGTAGAGATAGATCTTGACGCCATCGCGTAGGAGCGTCTCGAGATTGTCGCGGGTGGCCCAATAGACCATGAAGTGGTCGGCCTTTTGGGGCAAAATGATCCGGACATCGACCCCGCTCAAGGCGGCATTTCTAAGCGACATCATCATCGCCTCATCCGGCACCAGATAGGGGCTGGTGATCCAAAGGCTTTGGGTGGCGCCGGTGATCATGGTGAAAAAGGCCTGCTTGATGGCCTCCCAGTTATAGTCCGGTCCGCTCTCGACCACCTGCATCTGTTCCTGCCCGGGATCGATCGCTTCCGGGAAATAGTCATCATCACTCAGCAGGTGTTTGGTCAAATAGTACCAATCGTTCAAAAAAATCTTCTGCAGGGCGTGGACGCCGCTGCCGGTATAGCGCAGGTGGGAATCCCGCCAATAGCCGAACCTTTTATCGAGACCGATGTATTCATCGCCGACATTGACGCCGCCGACATAGCCGATCTGGCCGTCGATCACGACGATCTTGCGGTGATTGCGGTAGTTGAGCTCACGCGACAGCACCGGCAATACCACCGGATAGAACGGCTTGATCTCGACGCCGGCCTCTTTTAGCTCCTGGATATAGGCCTTGCTCAGCCGCCAGCTGCCGACCGCATCATAGATCACCCGGACCTCGAGGCCGGCCTTGGCCTTTTGGATCAGGATCTGCTGGAGGACTCCGCCGAGATAGTCGCTCTTTAGGATGAAATACTCGACGTGGATATGCTTTTTGGCCTTGGCCAGATCCTCAAACAATCGCTCAAACTTAAACGTGCCATCGGAGAACACCTCCACCTGATTGTCCTGTGTGATGCAGGCCTGAGACGACATCATCAATAGCCGCTTGATCTTTAGGATGTCCTCATCCGTCTCCTCTTCTAGGAGCGACTCATCACAGCCGTGGTGGAGCACCGCCACCGATCGGCCGGTCGCCTGCTCCTTCTTTCGGGCCGTCCGGCGCTTGAGGAGGTTTCGACCGAATAGGATATAGGCAATAAAGCCGATATACGACGACACCAAGAAAATCATCAGCCAAGCCATCGTCACCTGAGGCGGATGATGGTCGATGAAGATCAGAAACGCCAAACCGATGATATAGATGGCGAAGCTATAGCGCAGAATAAAGCGCAGGATCTGCCAGATATCGCTCCAATTTCGGCCAAACGAGACCATCATAGCGATAAACAGGATGATCCCGATGATCACCAATAGGACAACCGTTTGTTTCTTCATTTACTTCCTATAGATCAAGCCGTAGATGGGATGACCCATCTGAGAAAACTTGGACTCATATTCGGTCATGATATTGTCGGGATAACGCTCATCGGCGTGAAGATCGCGGGTCACGGCCAGAACTTGGCGACCCGTTTCGCTCAGCTCCTTGAGCGAAAAATCGAACAGATCCTCCCGGTCGGTCTTGAAGCGGATCTCACCGCCGGGCTGAAGCAGTCGATCATACATCTCAAGGAAGCGCCGATGGGTCAAGCGTCTTTTATGGTGTCTGGTCTTGGGCCAGGGATCGGAAAAGTTGAGAAAGATCCCGGCCAGTGATTCGTCGGGAAAATGAAGCTGGACTTCCTCAAAATCACCCACCATCAGCTTGAGATTGGGCTTCTCCTCCATCCGCTCACTCGCCTTAAGCACCAGGATGCCGGCCTGATCGAGCCCGATGAAATTTCTCTCGGGATAGCGCAGGGCATTTTGATAGATAAAGTTGCCCCGGCCCATTCCGACCTCGAGATAGACCGGCTGATCCTTATCGAAGATATCAGAAAAGTGATCCAGTTCAGGCAAGGAGAGCAGATACGAGATCTGCTCCAGTCGTTGATCGATATTGGTGAGTCCCCGTAAGCGAAAACCTCGTCCCACTACTCGACGGTATACTTTCCGACGATGGTATAATCACCCGGCACCCGGTAATTGTTCTCATACAGCGGATGCCACTGACCGCTAAAGCCGCGCTGATTCATCGCCAGGTCGAAGTAGAACATGGCGATCCCGCCATCGAGATTGTCACTGGCAACATCGCCTCGCTCATTGTTCTCGATCGCCAGGACGATATCATGACCGTCGATGATGAATTTCCAGGGCTGACGATTGCCCCATGAGGGCGCATTTTTCATCAGGGTATAGATCTCCAGCAGATTGCGCTGCTCCAATTCATCATGGGTCAGGCTGTTGCCCCAGGTATCGAGATAGACCAGATCGACTGTGGCGTGACGGTCCGAGCGACGCTCTTCGTATTGGACATCAAAATCACCGTAGCCGCCCGGGCTGTAGACACTGGGCTTATTGGCCTTGATGCGTTGGAAAAATTTGGCGATGGCGTTTTCCTCGAGCGGCTCACCGAGAGCGACCAAGGCGACCAGACTCTTATCGGTCTCGAGGCCTAGACGAGCCTTGGCGGCCTCGGGTTGACCGACATGGATCCAACAGGTCCCGATATTGTATTCCATGGCATCAAACAATAGCTTCTCGACATAATAACCGGCCGCCCGATAAGCCTTGGGCGTCGGTTCGACAAATACGGCCAGATAATGGGGGGCTTCGATCATGACACCGGCATAGCCGGCCAGTCCGGCCAGTTTAGTCTGGACATCGGTACCGTTTTCCAGAAACCGGATATCGACCAGGTCGCCGTTTGCGACCGCATACGGGGGACGGATGGCCTGCTCGATAAAAGATAGGGCTTCGGCCTTTAGACCCCGCTTATGATACTCACGCACTGATTTACGCTTCGTTAAAGCTTGAATTTGACTCATAGTTTTTCCTCCGATTTTCATTATACGATAACCGTATGTCTGGTTCAATAATACCCCAAGACAACAATGGGTATACATGCATCGGAGGTATCTCATGCAAATAACTGCTTATGGTTCAGCCGGTGAAGTCACCGGCTCCAATTCCTACATCCAGACCGACGATGGGACCGGTTTTCTGATCGACTTCGGTCTGTTCCAGGGCTCACCCGCCATCGAGGCGGCCAACTATGCACCGATCGAATTCGACCCCTCAAAGCTGGCCTTTGTCATCCTGACCCACGCCCATATCGACCATTCCGGAAGACTGCCGATGCTGGTCAAGGGCGGCTTTCGCGGCCCGATCTATCTGAGCTATCCGACCAGAGATCTCCTGGAGGCACTGCTGATCGACAGTGCCGAGATCCAACTTGAAGAGTCCGATCCCCTCTACACCGAGGAGGATGTCTGGAAGACGCTGGCGCTGACGTATCCGGTGGCCTTCAATGATCCCATCAATCACGGCGATATCGCCATCAGCTTCCACCAGAGCGGTCATCTCTTAGGCTCGGCCTTTGTGAAGCTTAGGCTGGAGGAGAAGACCATCACCTTCTCAGGCGATGTCGGCCGCTACCGAAACAATTTCTATCCTGATCCGGCGCCGATCGGACCGACCGATATCGTGGTCAGTGAGTCGACCTACGGCAACAGCTTCCATCGTAAGAAGATCGATGCCTATCACGAGCTGCTTGAGACCGTGATCGAAAAGTTCAGACAGGGACAGACCATCATCATCCCGGCCTTCAGTGTCGGACGCACCACCGAGATCCTCCACGGCCTAAGACAACTGGCCGAACAGACCGGGCGGCTGAACGAACTGGATCAGATCCCGACTTATCTCGATTCGCCGCTGGGTCTAAAAGCTCTGGAGATCTATCGCGAACGACAAGACTACCTGTCGGCCTCGTTCGATGAAAAGTATCTAAGCGGCCCCAATGTCCACCTGCTTCAAGACCCCGGTGAATCGTATTCCCTCGATAAAAAGACCCATCCGAAGCTGATCATCAGCTCCGGCGGCATGGCCCAGGGCGGTCATATCACGCACCACCTCGAGGCCTTCTTGCCGCATGAAACCACCACCGTCATCTTTGTCGGCTTTCAGGCCGAAGAGACCGTCGGCCGTGCGATCCTTGAGGGCCTACCGGTCATCATCGGGGAGCGACCGGTCGAGGTCCAAGCGGAGATCATCCCGATCTCCGGCTTCTCGGGCCATGGGGATCGCGATGACTTAAGCGAATGGATCGCTACCGGCTCACCCCAAAGGATCCTGTTGGGTCACGGTGAACCGGAGGTGCTGATCGACTGGCAGGCCTACCTGGCCTCCCAAGGCTATCAGGTGGATATCCTGACCCGATCAGAGGCGATCACCCTATAATCAAACAACAACACCGCCTATGGGCGGTGTTGCACTTGGTATGGAAGATTGACATAAAGCTATTCTTCCGGCAGAAAATCCTCAAAGATGATCGTTGAAAAAATCGCCTTAGCTGTCCGGTAGTCGGTCGGATTCTTGATGGTATAGACCACCAGCGGTGTCCGGTGGAGCCAGCGCTGCAGTCTCAGACCGCAGTCGTGTCTGTCCTCAAACGCATGGGCCACAAAATGCGGCCTAGCCAGAGCATTGAACAGGTAGTGGCTTAACAAGAAGTTTCGGACCGACGGAGCGGCCTTAAACGAATTGTAGGAGAGCTGCCCCCGGATCATCTCCGGCCGGTGGCGGCGAAACCACCACAGCACCAGCGGATGAAACGATTCGATCACCACCTCGCCCGGATACTCATCGAGTCTTTCGGCCACCAGTCTGGCGATATGGGACGCCCTTTTTTCAGTCTTGATCTCGAGGATCAGTCGGACGCGGCCGGCACTCAGCTCGAGCAGTTCCTCCAGTGTCATGATCGTCTCATCCGTCTGAAACAACCTTTTTTGTCGCAGCTTCTCGAGAGTCAGTTGATCGATTCGGTCAGCGGAGGCAAAGCTTCGCCGGCCATCAAAATCGTGATGGATCACGAGCTGATCATCCTTTGTCAGCTGGACATCAAATTCAAAGCCAAGACCCTGCTCGATCGATTTTTGAAAAGCCGCCTCGGTATTTTCCGGTGCCGCCGGATCGTGGAGCCCCCGGTGGGAGAAATCACCCTGCCAATCGCTCATGGCATCGTCACGCCGCTCAGGCTTTGTCAGCCACCAAATGAGTCCCAGTCCCATCAACAGTCCATGACGCAGCTTAATCATCGGGCACCATCTCCTCAAGCTTCGGCGTCGGCTTAGAATCTCCGTGACGGACCTGACTCATGGTAAACATGGCCACCAGGGCAAAGAAGAAGGCATAGGGAAAGAGCGTCCGATAGGAGATGTATTCAAGCAGCGCCCCCGATAGGACCGGAGTGATGATCTGAGCCGCCATCGAGGCGGTGTAGTAGTAGCCGGTGTATTTTCCGATATCCTTGACCTTACTCATCTCGACCACCATCGGGAAGCTATTGACATTGATGGCCGCCCAGCCGATCCCCTTGATCATGAAGACCAGATAGACCAGCGGCGAGAAGGACTGGAAGAAAAAGCCCCAGGCATAGCTGATGGCGATCAGCGTAATGCCGACCATGATCGTTTTCTTACGTCCCACCCGACTGGCGATGATCCCGATCGGAATAAAGGCCACCATGGCGGCCGCAAAGGCCACGATCTGCGCTGACGCAAAGCCCCCGCCGACAAAGCCCCACATCCTTGTAGCATAGCGGCTAAAGGCGGTGATGATGGCATTATAGGCCAAAAACCAAAAGAAGACCGAGGCCAGCAGGAAGCGAAAGCTCCGTCTGGTCGGCTGATCCATATCGCCTTCATACGCCACCTCCTCCTCGGGCTCTTCTTCGATGCGAAGCTTATTCTCCCGAATGGTGGTAAGCAGGACGATCACCGCCAGCGCCATCACCACGGCTACGGCATAAAACACCCGGGAATAGTCCGGATCATCGACCTTGGGCACCAAGAACATGATAAAGACCAGCGTCAGCATGCCGCCGATCGAGCCCATCAGGTTGATGATGGCATTGCCCATGCTCCGAAGGGGCTTGGGTGTCACATCAGGCATCAAGGCCACCGCAGGTGATCGGTAGGAGCTTAGGGCCAGCAATACCCCGCCCAGGGCGATAAAGAAAAAGAGGAAGTTCACTTGCCTGACCGCCACCGGGATCAGCAGCATAAAGACGATCGCCGCGATCGTTCCCACCAGGATAAAGGGGGTCCGCCGACCAAGCGGCGTCGCCACCTTATCCGATAGCGAACCAAACAGCGGTAATAAAAATAAAGCCAACACATTATCGATCGCCATGATCGCTCCGGTCCAGGTCTCACCGATGCCAAAGGTGTTCTGGAGCATCAGCGGGATCAGGTTGTCGTACATCTGCCAAAATGACGAGATCGACATAAACGCCAATCCGACAAAGATGGTACGCTTCACATTTAGTTTCATAATGACCTCCATCCTCATTATATCCCAGAGGCCCTGATCTTATCGCTGTCTTTGTTAATATTTGCGTAAGATTGTCGTTAACTCATTTCATTTGATACCTTTTTTTGACCATTGAAGTCAATTCCTGCTTATGGTTGTAATTCATTGCCTCTTGTTATAGAATTATCAATGCAATAATACTATACAAACCATAAGGAGTAATTATGCAAGTCGTACAGAACTTTATCGAAACGCTCGATGGATTCATCAGCGGCTATATCCTGATCGTCCTGCTGCTCGGAACGGGCCTCTACTACTCGATCCGACTCGGACTCCCTCAACTGAGGAAATTCTTCCATGCTTTCAAGCTCATGTTTGGCGGGATTTTCAAGCAGGATAAATCCGAAGGTTCGCTCTCGTCCTTCCAGGCCCTATCGACCGCAATCGCGGCTCAGGTCGGGACCGGAAACGTCGGCGGGGTTGCTACCGCCATCGGGATCGGTGGCCCGGGGGCTGTCTTTTGGATGTGGATCACCGCTCTCTTAGGGATGTCGACCATCTTCGCCGAAGCCGTGTTGGCTCAGATCTTCCGGGAACGCCGGGGAGATGAACTGGTCGGTGGACCGGCCTACTATATCTCAAAGGGTATGGGCAAAAAGTCGCCCGGTCTGGCCAAATTCTTGGCCGGCTTCTTCGCCATCGCCATCATCATCGCCTTGGGCCTGATCGGCAATATGGTCCAGTCCAACTCGATCGCCGATGCCGTCAACAATTCCTTTGGCATTCCCAAGCTGATCGCCGGGATCATCATCGCGGGGATCGCGGCATTGATCTTTATCGGTGGTGTCCAACGGATCGGACGATTTGCTGAGCTGGTCGTGCCGGCGATGGCCGTACTCTATATCATTGGTTCGGCTGTCCTGCTCGTCATTTTCCGAAACGATTTAGGCGAGGCCTTTGGTCTGATCTTTACCCACGCCTTCACACCCACCGCCGCTGCCGGTGGTTTTGCCGGGGCAATGGTCCGACAAGCCATCCGGATGGGGGTCCAACGCGGACTGTTCTCGAACGAAGCCGGTATGGGCTCGACCCCGCACGCTCACGCCGTCGCCAATGTCAAGCATCCGGCTGAACAAGGCCTGATCGCCATGGTCGGTGTCTTTATCGATACCATCATCATCTGCTCCGCCACTGCTCTAGCCATCGTCGCTACCAGAGCCTACGAAGTCGAAGGCCTCGAGGGTGTTCGCATCACGCAACACGCCTTCACTCAAGCCTTTGGACCGGCCGGGGGCAGCTTCTTGGCCATCTGTCTGATGTTCTTTGCCTTCACCACCATCATCGGCTGGTACTATTTCGGAGAATCAAACGTCCGCTACCTGTTCGGCAAAAAGGGTCTGATGCCCTATCGCCTGCTGGTCGTGGCCGGGATCGTCTTTGGTGCTCTGCAAGAAGTCGGCGTCATCTGGGCCCTCTCAGGCTTCTTCAACTCCATCATGGTCATCCCCAACGTCATCGCCCTCCTCGCCCTCTCACCGCTTGTCATTGGCGTCTTCCAAGACTACAATCGGCAGATGAAGGCCGGAGGTGAGCTAAGCTATCAGTTCCCCGAAAACGAGTAACAAACTTAAACCCAAGACCTGCTGATTTGCAGGTCTTTTTTTGACCTGGTAGACTAGACAAGGCGAGTTTTTCCTCCGATTCAGTGTAGAAAATCAGCTACCTCAAATAGCCCAACGGCTAAAAAAATGTCTAACGAAATCAAAACGGCAGGCTAAACCATCTAATGAGTGAACGTCCCAATTCACGTGGAAAGGAACCTTCACCGATGGACATGACGGAATATGCCCACAGGATCGAACAACTGAAGACAAAGCTCTATCGCACCGCCTATCTCTATGTCGGCGATGAGGCAACCGCTTTAGAGGTAGTCGATGAAACGGTCTACCGTGGACTTAAAAACCTCAAACAGCTTCGGCAAGTGGAGTATTTTGAGACCTGGCTTACGAGGATCCTGATCAATCAAGCGTTCGGGGAGCTCCGCCGACGAAAAAGAGAGTCTCTAATCGAGACGACCCCCGAGTCTTCGGCTGAGCGATACGACTCGCTTCCGCTCAAAGAGGCCATCCTAAGCCTACCGCCGGATCTGAAAGCGGTCGTCATCCTGCGCTTTTTCTCGGACTTAACGCAGGCTCAAACGGCCGAGACGCTCGGGATCCCGCAGGGCACCGTCGTGACCCGACAAAGAAAAGCCCTGGAGCTTCTAAAGCTGGACCTCACTCAGGAGGATGATGATGAATCGTAATGAAGAATATAGAAAGCTCAGACAAGAGTTAGACCAAACACCGCCGGAGCTCGAATACACCTTGACCAGAGCGAAAGCCAAAGCCGATCGCCATACGCTTAGAAAGCGACTGATCGCCCTGCCGGCCGCTACCCTCACGGCTCTTTTAGTCGCCTTTGTCATCCTGGTCAATACCTTCACCTCGTTTGCCATGGCGATGAGTGAGCTGCCGCTCCTAAGCGATCTGGCCGCCGCGGTGGCCTTCTCGCCCTCACTCAGTGCCGCCATCAAAAATGAATACGTCCAGCCGATCGGGCTGGAGCAAGAAAATAACGGCGTCACCATGCGGATCGAATACGTCATCGTCGACGAGAAGCAACTAAACGTATTCTATACCGTGAAGACAGACCGGTATGAGGAGCTATGGCCACATCGCCCGACGATCGCATTGCCCGATGGCACCGAGCTTACGAGCTGGAGCCTGATGGGAGGAGCGTTTGACGCCGATAAGAAGGCGAACGATATCAGGCAGTTCACGATCGATTTTCTGGCCCAAGACGTCCCGGAAGCACTTCGCCTAAGCACAGAGTTCTATGAGATCAAGTCTGAACTCGTCGAAGTCACTCCGGTGAATGAGTGGCAGCCGGCAACAACACCCCCCAGTGTCGTTTCGTTCGACTTTCTGCTGAGCTATGATAGAGACCTAGTCGCGAAAGGCGATATCCTCCAACTGGATCAAACGATCCAATTGGGTGATCAGACGATCACCCTCGATCATGCCGAGATCTATCCGACGCATCTGAGACTGAACCTAAAGGATCACCCGGACAACAGCGCCTGGCTGATCGGCCTCGACTTTGATGTGATCGATCGATCGGGACGACGTTTCTCGGGCATCGATAATGGCATCAATGCCTCATCGATCTCACCGGATGGACCGTTTATGGAGTCCCACCGGATCGAAAGTCCCTACTTCAGCCATAGCGATGAACTGACGCTTCTGATCAAACGAGCCACCTTCCTCGACAAGACAGACCAGCGCCTGAAGATCGACCTGGTCCATCAGACGGCTGATAGGCTGCCCGAAGGGGTTCGACTAAAAGAAGCCCGTCAAACCGATCAGGGATGGGAGCTGACCTTTTTAGCCATAGCCTATGAAGAGAATCACCGCTACTCTCTCTTTTCAAGCACCTACTATGACGAGGCCGGTAATGAGTATGACTACCCGGTATCCTCACAGGTGACAGCCACCGAAACGATCGACGATCAACCGGCGTTTCAGACCTCCTTCTTGCTGCCGGATTATCATCAGGATACCGTCTACCTGACCCCTCATTTCTCGCGCTATGTCTGGTTCGAGACGCCGATCGCGATCCGGATCAAATAGATGAAGGACTACCCGGGAGCGGCTTGTCAGCGACAGGCCGCCCCTTTTTCTTCTCATCTCATTGGAGATTTATCAAAAAGCGATTGACAGCCAGACAAAAGAAGATTATAGTTGAACTAGAGTTAGCCGGGGCTAACAAATAGAACAGAGGAGCTGCGTCATACATAATTCTTCAGAAATGTATCTGGAAACCATTTTTGTCCTACAAAAAGATCACGGTCACGCCCATGTGGCCGATATTGCTGAGCAATTAGGTGTGACGATGCCCAGTGTGTCCAAGGCGATGCAACGCCTCAAGACCCAGGGCCTGGTCCATCAAGCCAGCTATGGTTCCGTGACGCTGACGACTGAGGGTGAAGCCATCGCCCAGGCCGTCTATTATAAGCATCAGACCATCACCTCTTTTCTACAACAAGCCCTAGCTCTAAGCCCCGAAGAGGCCACCAAAAACGCCTGTCGCATGGAGCATATCATTACCGATGCCATGCTTCAGGCGATCGAACACTACCTCACTGGGGACGATCAATAAGGAGGGATCCAGTGGAACTAGCCATGGCACTTCATCGATTTCGCCGCCGCAGCCGCGCCGGCAGCGATCGAAAATGCCCACCCGATAAACCCAATCTGACGCAGGCTCAGATCGACCGACCCGTTCTCATAACAGGCATTGATTCGACCGACCAGGAGATGATCGACTTCTTGTTCACCCTGGGCTGCTTTGCCGGAGAAACCATCACTTTGATATCGATCCTGGCGGATAACTATATCATCCATGTCAAGGGTGCCCGCTACAGCATCGATACCGACCTGGCCAAAGCGATCTTGATCTGATCGCCAAACGGTACTACTTTTTTTACTTTAAAAGTTAGCCTGGGCTAACAAATGGAGCTACATATGAAAATCGCCTTAGCCGGTAATCCAAACAGCGGTAAGACCACGCTGTTCAACGCCATCACCGGACACATCGAACACGTCGGCAATTGGGCCGGCGTCACCGTCGCCAAAAAAGAAGGCGACCTCAAGCCGGAACTAAACCCGACCGCCTCCCCGCTTCGGATCATCGATCTGCCCGGGGCGTATTCGCTCTCGCCCTTCACCTCAGAAGAGAGCATCACCAGTCAGTTCGTGCAACAGGAACAGCCGGATGTCATCATCAATATCGTCGATGCCACCAGCCTCAATCGCTCGCTCTTTTTTACGACTCAGCTGCTTGAGCTCGGGATCCCGGTCGTCGTCGCCCTGAATAAAAGCGACCTGCTCTCAAAAAAAGATATCACGATCAAGGTCGATCTCTTAGCCGACCGGCTGCATTGCCCGGTCGTCGAAACCGTCTCACTCGATCACACCGGTCTGGCCGAGCTGATCGAGCAGGCCATCAGACACAGTGATCAGCGCCAAAGCGCTCCCTTTCAGGGTGTCTCGATCGATCAGATCACAAATAAGCCGCTGGCCGAAAAGAATGATCGCGCTCGCTTCCGGTTTGTCGATCGATTGGTCGAACAGGTGGAGAAGCGGGCCATCAGTTCTCGTCAACAAACCAGACAGGATGCGATCGACCGGATCGTCGCCAATCGCTTCTTAGGCATCCCGATCTTTGCCCTCGTCATCTACCTGGTCTTTTCCATCTCCCAAAGCTGGCTTGGCCCCTGGCTGGCCGACACCTTTGTCGGCTGGATCGATCAGGTGTATGAGCTGGTCGATTCGCTGATAGGCTCCGATGTCACACCCTTTCTTCGCTCGCTCATGCTCGATGGCATCATCGGCGGCGTCGGGGCGGTCGTCGGCTTTCTCCCGCTGATCATGGTCCTCTTCTTCTTATTGGCGCTACTCGAAGACAGTGGCTATATGGCCCGGGTGGCCGTCGTGATGGATCGCTATTTCAAGAAGGTCGGTCTATCCGGTAAATCGATCATCCCGATGATCATCGGCACGGGCTGTGCCATCCCGGGCATCATGGCCACTCGCACGATCAAAAACGAGCGACAGCGTCGTACGACCGCCATGCTGACACCGTTTATGCCCTGTGGGGCCAAGCTGCCGATCATTGCTCTGTTTGCCGGCGTGTTCTTTGAAGATGCGGCCTGGGTCGGCACGACCATGTACTTTGCCGGGATCGCCATCATCATTCTGGGGGCACTGATCGTCCAACGGATCACCCGCGAGGCGCCCGGTCGATCCTTCTTTCTGATGGAGCTACCCGAGTATCGCTGGCCGAGTCTCAAGCGGGCCTTCATGTCGATGATGGCTCGGGCCAAAGCCTTTATCGTCAAGGCCGCCACCATCATCCTGCTGTGTAATGCCGCCATCCAATTGATGCAGACCTTCAATTGGCAGCTCCAACTGGTCGAAGAAGGCATGCAGCATACCAGCATCCTAGCCACCATCGCCTCGCCCTTTGCCATCGTTTTTATCCCGCTGGGCTTTGGGGTCTGGCAACTATCAGCCGCTGCCCTGACCGGCTTTATCGCCAAAGAAAATGTCATCGGCACGCTGGCGGTCGTCTACGGCATCAGTAACTTTATCGATACCGAAGAATTCGTACTGATCTCGGGAGCCGCTGATGTGGCGGCTGTCATGGGACTGACGTCGGTGTCAGCTCTGGCCTATCTCATGTTCAATCTGTTCACACCGCCCTGCTTCGCCGCCATCGGTGCGATGAATGCCGAGATGGAGAGTGCCAAGTGGCTTTGGGCCGGCATCGGCTTCCAACTGGGCATGGGCTATAGTGTGGCCTATGTCGTCTATCAGGTGGGTAGCCTCATTACTCAGGGTCATCTCGGTACGGGCTGGCTGGCCGGCTTGATCGTCGTCCTGGGCTTTCTTGGCCTACTGATCGGCCTGATGCTTCGGCCGACCAAGCATCAACTGGGCCTGAAGGAGGCTGCTTGATGCTGACCAATATCATCCTCAGCCTGATCCTCATCGCCATGGTCGTCTTGGCGATCCGAAAGCTGATCCGCGATAAACAAAGCGGCGTTCCCTGTGCCGGCTGTCCTCAGGCCAAGCAATGTCCGTCGCAAGCGAAGGCTTCACCGTTTATCACCGTAAAGCCTGACTGTGGACCCAGCAGGCAGGATCGTTAGCCCTACTGAGAAAAGCACCCACCGCGGGCAATGTCATTAAGTTAAGTAGAACCAGAAAATCAGAGATCTGAAATCAGGTCTCTGCTTTTTTT
>DUPT01000020.1 GCA_012838225.1 Tissierellia bacterium | reverse complement strand
GAGGCGATCAGACCCTTCGACGTAAAGATCCTCTCATAGAGCGAGGTAATGATCCTCATCAGCTCAGCTTGTCGGTTATCGTAGTCATTTAGGAGCTCCTGCAGGTGATCGAACAGATCGATCCCGCCGAGCTGCTCATTGATCTTGGCGGTCGGGCTGAAATAGCTCGAGGCCCGGTTGGCGGCCACACTGTGTCCCGACGACTCAAAGCCCATCTCCATATCCGAGCGCATCTTTTGAAGCACATCCTTGATCCGGTCGGCATCGTTGAAGGTCGTCTCAAGCAGGACCTCCGCCAGAATATCAAACATCCTTTTCGATTGTCCGGCCAGGGCCGAGGTCGTGACCATCATCTTGAGGGCATAATTCGATCCATCGACCGGTCGCAGGACAGACGGCGCAAACCGAAAGCCCGATGACACCTGATAGATCTCATTGTTTAGCTCACTATAGCCTCTTTGCTTGGTATCGACGATACCGAGCAGCCGGCCCAGATAGGCCAGATAAGGCAGTTCTTCGGTTGTCACGAAGTCAAGATCGAACGCCAGATGAAGATAGCGGATCCCCATCGAAGGATACTCCTGGACCAACAGGGTACTGTTATCCAGTATCTGCTTTTCTGATGGGATCTCAGCCACTTCGCGCTGGATATCGTTTAGATCGAGCTTCGGGATGGTGGCCTTATCCTCAGGTGAATCCTCGGTCTGCTGATATTTCAGCAGACGCTCATTATCAGCAATCAGCTGTCGGATCTCCTCGCGCGTCAGAGAGTCCTTATAGAGCTTCAGCTTATCAGCCAACTCATCATCAAGCACTTGGAACTGACCGGCTTGAGGCAGATGAAGCGTCATCACCTTGGCCGGATTATCAAGGATCCGCTCCTTGAGATACTTCTCAAAGCCGCCGTTTTCGATATCCGCTCGGATCCGATCGAAGGTCTGATTGAAGTTGAGGGCGTCCATTGGATTGACGCCGTAGCGGTGCGCCCCGACAGAGCGGATAAAGAAATAGATGCCCTTTAGCGAACCACCCGATTCCCGCAGACTCATCTCGGTCCGATTGAGCGCCGCCAGCAGCGCGCCTCGATCGACGCCGTCTTCAGCCATCTGCCTGATGGTGGCTTCAGTCACCTCAATAAACTCATCAAAGCGAGCCTCGTCCGCCCCTTTGACCACAAAGCCGAACTCCTCGAAGATCCCGTCACTGCCGGCCGGCAGGATGGCCTGACCGAATTTCTTCTCCAGCAGCACCTGCTTCAGCGGCGAGGATTCACTCGAGATCAAGACATCACTCACCAATGGCTGCATGAAGGCATCATACAGATCGGTCGTTTCTCCCAGGATCACACTGTAGCCAAAATACGACTCCTCCGACGGCTTTGCTCCGCTGCCGGCATTGTAGTAGTGCTCGGCCTTGATCGGTGCGCTCGGGATCGTCCCGGGAACGACTTCACTATTGGGCTCCGTTTTTTCGAACTGACTCAGATACTCCTCATCGATCAGATTGAAGATGTCCTCCGCCGGCACATCCCCATACAGATAGATGAAGGCATTCGACGGGTGATAGTAGCGCTGATGGAAGGCCTGGAAATTCTCCTCCGTCAGCTCCGGGACATGATAGGGAAAGCCGCCCGATTCATGCGAATAGGTGCCATCGGGATGCATCGTCTGCGACATCTGCTGCATCACCTGACGCTCAGGATTGCCATAGGCGCCGCGCATCTCGTTATAGACGACTCCCTTATAGGTGATGGGATCCTCTTCACGAAACAGCTCATAGTGCCAGCCCTCCTGCATAAAGATCTCGGGCTTATCATAGATGGCCGGGAAGAAGACCGCATCGAGATAGACATCGGCCAGGTTTAGAAAGTCCTGATCATTCTTGCTTGAGATCGGATAGATCGTCATGTCCGAGAAGGTCATGGCATTCAAAAAGGTCTGCATCGAGCTCTTATACATCTCCATAAAGGGCTCACGGCCTTTGAATTTACGTGAACCGCTCAGCACCGAGTGCTCCACGATATGAGCTACGCCGGTCGAGTCGGTCGGTGGGGTGCGAAAGCCGACCCCAAAGGCTTTGTTGTCATCGTCATTTTTTAGCCACAGCACCTGGGCGCCGGTCTTTAGATGCTCATAGCGATAACCGGTCGAACCGGTCTCCGGTGATTCGGTCGTCTCCAACAGTTGATAACGTGGGTCGTTGTACATTATTCCTCCTTGAAGCCCAGCAGGGTCAATCGTTTCTTCAATAGTTCATAGGCCAGTTTTTCGGTATCGTCTCGGTCCTGGATAAAAAACTGGATCGGACAGCCTCGAAAGCTCTCGAAGCTGGCCAAGTACTCCTCGTAGCGGATGCGAAGCGGCACATGGATCAGGACCGGCCGGCTTGATGCCAGCAGGTAGATGAGGGCCTCTTCATTGATATAGTCGAATTCATAGCGTGAGTCGACCAAATAGAGCGAGCGGCCGTCTTTTGTCGCCTCGTAGACGATCAGCTCCTTCGATACGTCTTCTAGCTGATAGCCCAGGCGCTCCAACATCTGTTTGGGATCGATCATTCCATTGAACAAATCAGATCGACCCGGCGGGCGTGCCGGTCTCCCTGGAAACTCGCTTGTAGGAAGACTTCGACGATGCTTTTGGCCAGCTCCACCCCGGTGGTCCGTCCCCCAAGGGCTAAGACATTGGCATTGTTATGCTGGCGGGCCATCCGAGCGGAGAACTCCTCACTGCAGAGGGCTGCCCGAACACCCT
>DUPT01000019.1 GCA_012838225.1 Tissierellia bacterium | reverse complement strand
TCTATATTTGGCATTACTCGTTGGCCAGTGGCTATATAAATACATTAGCCAAAGAACTACCATGAAGACAGCCGAAAGAGCAATCTACCTTCTTCTACTTTTAGGTGGAAGTATTTTGCTCATTGGTAATTTTGTTGAACTGGTCAAATGATGCTAAACGAGAAGCTGGTGCTCAAAAACCATTTGAAGAGCATCCGAAAAGAAAAGAACCTTACTCAGCAGGAGTTGGCAAATCTCATTGGGGTGTCTCGCAATACTATCAGTTCCATTGAAACAGGCGTATTTTGTCCGACTTCAAGGCTGGCACTGGTGCTTTGCATTGCTCTTGACAAGAAATTTGAAGAGATCTTTTACTTTGAATTTGAGTCGAGCTGAGCGTTATTTTAGGTTTCCTGGTCTGAGGGGGCGATAGGAATTAAAATATTGGTTCCATCGGTAGCGAGCAGGCAAAACCCATGATAGGTGTGATGATAAGCAAAAGGTTGGTTGAAGGCATCGAACAAATCTCGGAATGCATCCGGTAACACTTTAACTCGTTGTTGAACAAAGGCCGGAACCGTTACGCCTTAGGGTCATAGCCAAAGTAGTCCATCTATTCACTTGCCAGACTTTTTCGCAATTCCTAGGGTGATCGCCATCGTATCTCAGCGTGATCTTTCTTTGACGAGCGAACTATCTGGTTGGTTGTATTAACTTGTCAACAGTTTATTATAAATATATAATATATTTCCTTTATCTTTTTAAAAAAGCAGAGACCTGATTTCAGATCTCTGCTTCTCTTCAAGCTACTTAACTTAAAGACATGGCGTTGTAATCACTGATTTGAACCGGATTGATGCAACAACCCCTTTAACTGACATGCAGCTTGAGCTCATCCAGGATATTGCCTTTTCTGGCCTGGCGCGAGCCCAAGTTCATGATTAGTAGCAGGATGCTGATCACGATCACCGTAGCGATCACGAAGTGTCTGATCGGGATCCCAAACGCCATATCCACCACCCTTGTCAGATACCAGTGCATCAGATAGCTCGTGCCCAGACCGATCGGAATGCTCCAGATAAGAAGCTTCAAGGCATAGAAATAGCTTTCAAACCGGATCATTCGCCGGAAGGACTTCTCCTCCATCCCGACCGAACGGAGCATGGCAAACTCCTGGCGCCTAAACTGTAGCGACGACATCAGGCTGTTATAGATATTGGCTAACGAGATCAAAGCGATCACGGTGGCAAAGCCGAAGAACAGGATCTTGGCGATCAGTATCAGATCACTCATCGACCGCTGATTGGCCCGTTGGTCATTGATAGCGGCTGAAAAAGTGATTTGACTTAATAGTTCACTCACCTCCTCAACGGCTTGAACATGCCGGGCGGGCTCCGTCATCAAGCGGATCTCGATGATGACATTCTCCGGTCCATTGGCACTGATCTGTTCAAAGTCCTCCGGTATCATGATAAGTGAGGCTCCGGGATACCAGGCATCATAGATCTCCAGCGGTTGATCCACCACATGACCGATGGGTACCGTTTGCTCCCAGTCGCCATTTTGCCCCCAAAACGTGATCGTCAATTCCGTCGGAGGCTGCTGATACAGCTTCTCTTGCTGGTATGAGCGATCCTCTGCCTGGTAGCGGTAATGGTTGACCAGGACGGCTTTACCGCTCATTTCGGCCCGAGTCATCCCCCATTGTTCAAGCAATTGATTCAAGGTCGCTTCATCAAAGGTGACGATATCGGTCGGTACCTCGGTCGGGTTGATCAGCTCCTGTGTCTTGGCCGTCAAGCCGCCTTGATTGTCGGCTGTACCGTAGAGCGTATTGATGGCATAGCCCTCGCGGACTCCATCGACGGCGAAGATATCTCTCGCCTTATCCCGAACCGATTGATCAAACGGCGTATTGTAGAAATAGACTATAACATCGTCTCGCCCCTGTGACATCGCCACCTGATTGGCTATATCGGAGTAATGCATCAGAGATGCCAGGCTGAGGTAGAGCACCAAACTGAAGATCAGCGACACTAAGGTGCCTCGGTATTTGCGTTTGTTACGCTGCAGATTTTTCCAGGCCAGATCGCCCTCCATCCCAAACAGTTTTCGTATGAAGCCGGGACTTTTCAGCTTCTTTGGCGTCAGCGTGATCTCTTCTTGTTGCTTGACACCGGCCAGCGGCGTGGTGTGTGAGGTCCGAAGGGCCGGCACGATCGTTGCGATCAGGACTGTGACAAGACCTGCCACCCCGATCTGCAACAGGGTCGGCCAATCCCAGACCAGACGCATAAAAGCCGGTGTGTCGAACAAACGCTGCATCATCGGCGTCAATACCTGAAAAACGATCCACATGGCCAAAAAGCCTGACAGGATCCCAAAGGGAAGACCGATCAGATACATTAGACCCCCCTCGGTCACCGCCATCCGCCACTTCTGTCGCCTGGTCATGCCGACACTTGAAAGGATCGATAACTCCTGCATCCGCTGCGACAGGCTGATCAAAAAGCCGTTTTGGATCAGTCCGATCCCGGCGATGGCAACGATCACGACCAGTACCATGGCAAAGGATTTGACGAAGAAGCTCAGGCCGGAACTTACGCCTTGATAGTAGGTCGCCAGGGAAGTCGTTCCCCAATTGGCCATCTCCCAGTCCTCCGTGAAGGTCTCGATACTGGCATCGCTGACGTCTTTTAACCGAAAGCCGGCCCAAAACAGCTCGCCCTCCGCCACTTGCTCGGGCGTCTGATGGACAAAAATGGTCGGACCGTTCATCGGATAGGGCAAACGGTTCCCCGCTTCACCGACGATCGTCAGTGTGATCCCGCCCGGGATCGGCTCATACTGATTATCCGTCTCATGGATATAGTAGTTCGACGGCTGATAGATATCGAGTGTGATGGTTTGTCCGATCTCGATCGGCTCATCGCGGAAGCTATTGACGCTTTGGCTGATCACGGCCTCACCCTCGGCTTCGGGCAGTCGTCCCCGGGAGGCTCTTAGCGGAACAGACTGCTCCATATCAGACGGTTGGATGCCTAGGAGCACCGTATACACGAAGTGCTCACTGTCATTGGGATAGGCGCCCAAATAGGGCAGACGGACTTCTTTTTCCAGCATATCCCGGTGAGACAGCGTCTCAAGCTCGGCCGCACTCATGAGCTGATGGTGGATGTGCAGATCGCCGTCTCGAACGGCTACGTCTTGTCGAAAGAAATCGATCAGTCCATTGGCAAATAAAAACAACCCCGTCATCAGTGCCAGGCTCATGATGATGCCGATGATGGTGACAAAGGTGGTGGTCTTATTCCTACTCATCGATTTGATGGAGAGCTGTCGGATGATATTCATCGTCGCACCCGTTCATCCCGAACGACCTGGCCGTCCTTCATCGTCAATACCCGCTTGGCCCGCATGGCGATCCGTTCATCATGGGTGATGATGACGATGGTCTGATTGTATTTTTGGTTGCTATCTTCAAGCAGACGAATGATCTCCTGCGATGCCTCGGAGTCAAGGTTCCCGGTCGGCTCATCCGCCAACACGATTGCCGGTGAATAGATCAGCGCCCGTCCGATCGAGACGCGTTGCTGCTGACCGCCCGAGAGTTGATTGGGCAGATGGTTCAGCCGATCCGTCAGACCCAGCTGCTCGACCAATGACTGAAACTGGCCCTGATCGATTTTTTGACGATCGAGCAGCAGCGGCAGCTTCAGATTCTCCTCGACATTGAGTATCGGGATCAGGTTGTAGAATTGGTAGATCAAGCCCACCTGTCGGCGACGAAAGATGGCCAGATTATCTTCTGATAGCTGATAGATATCCTGACCATCGATAAATACCTTGCCTGAGGTCGGTTGATCGACCCCGCCGATCAGGTGCATCAGGGTGCTCTTACCTGAACCGGATGGTCCGATAATAGCCACAAAATCACCTTTTTCGATCGAAAAACTGACATCGTCCAAGGCCTTGACCAGTGTCTCACCTTGGCCGTAATGCTTACTTAAATTTTTGACTTCAAGAATATTCATAACTCCCCCCTTTACACAACCAGTCTATCAAGCGGACATGACGGCTATGTGACGAAAAAAGTGACCGTTTGGTCACTTAGGAAAGCGAAGGCGAAAAGTAGTCAGTCCGGCTTGCGATTCGACCTCGATATTGCCGCCTTGCTGGACGACGATCGCTCGGCTGATAGCCAGTCCGATGCCGACACTGTCGGTGGCGGCCTGTTGACCCCGATAGAAGCGGGTGAACAGATGTGGCAGATCCTTAGCCGAAATCATCCCTTGATTTATTATCTCAAAGGTATGACTCATCGGTCGATCGCTGGCCTCGATCACGATCGGTGCGTTTTGCGGGCCGTGGTCGGAGGCGTTTTTGATGATATTGGTCAAGGCCTCCGTCAACCAGTTGCCATCGATCAGGATCTGAGTGTCGAGGTTTCCCCGCACCTGGAGCGTTTGCTCCTTCAGCTCAAGACTGATCAAGAGCGGTTCGATCGCCTGATGGATGAGATCCCGGTAGCTGATAAAGTCCGGCGAATAAATGATTGCCTGGGCATCGAGCTTCGATAGGGTCAAGAGATTTTTCACCAGCCACTGGAGGCGATCGGTCTGAGAACTCAATTGATTCAGGAACTGTCTTCGCCTTTGCGGCTCAAGATCCTTCTTTAGAAGATCGGTCAGCATCATCATCGAGGTGATCGGTGTCTTTAGCTGGTGCGAGATGTCACTGATCGAATCGGCCAACCACGTCTTATCCTCGATCAGGCTGGCTTGTTGCTCCCGAAACGCGATCATCAGCTTGTAGAGATCGGCCGATAGGACGGACAATTCACCTTCTTCATACTCACTCAGATCGATCTGATAGTCACCGGCCAATACCTGGCGAAGCTTGGTCGATAATCGTTTGATCCGCCGATTTCGTCGCCGGGTCTGATCGATCCACAGGATCCCCAGACAAACCAATGTGACCGCGATCAACAAGCCGGCCTCGGGCGAGAACAAGTAGCTGAGGCCGATCACGGCCAGGCCGATAAGGATCACGATCAGGACCGGAAAGCGGATCCGTCTCATCACTCACCTGCCATATAGCCAAGGCCTCGGACTGTGCGGATATAGCGACCCTCACTATCCCCGATCTTTTCTCGGATCCGTTTGATATAGACACTCAAGGTGTTATCGCTGATGAACTGACCATCGATATCCCATAGATGCTCGAAGATCTGTTCTCGGCTCAGCACCTGATTCATATGCTGCATCAGTAGCAGCAGCAAGCGGTATTCCAATGCACTCAGGTAGACGTCTTTATGATCGACGGTGACACGGGCCCGGTTGCTGTCGAGCCGGATATTTCCCAGCTGATAGAGTGAGCTATCGTCCGTCTTTTCCCGGCGCCGCAAGATGCCGCGGATTCGAGTCAACAGCTCACGCAAGCGAAAGGGCTTGGTGACATAATCGACCGCCCCCAGCTCAAGACCCATGACGATATTGGCCTCATCATCGACCGCCGATAGGATGACGATCGGGGTATCACTGCCACTCATCGCCCGACAGATCTCATAACCTGAGCCATCGGGCAATCCGAGATCGAGCAGCACCAGATCGAAGCTGTTCTTCAGCTCCGGCAGGGCTTGTTGGACTGTAGCTTTATGGACCACCTCATAGCCCTCATCCTCGAGCGAAAAGGTCAGGGCCGAAGCGATCGTTTGATCATCTTCAACAAATAAAATACGTTTCATGGCTATAGTTTATCACTAAAGCGTTCGTTTGTTGATGAGAGTTCTCTCACTCACTTTTTTTGCTTCCTCGAGATCCTCCGATGTATCGATATCATGCAGCATCCATTTGTCCTTGACTTCGTGGTAGATCAAGGCTTCAGGATGGGCTCGAATAACCGGTCTTCCGCCCTCTTCGCCGTGTAGAGATCGCAGTTCTTCTAAAAACGTGTGGGAGAACAATACGGGAGAGCCGTTCCTCCCTTGATACCTCGGAACGATGATCTTGCCATGGGATAGCTTCTGCGCCATCTCCTCCATAACGGCCGCATCTAGAAATGGTTGATCCGCCGGACAGAAGAAGACCCCCGCCCAGCCCTTAGCGGCGGCCGCCAGCCCGGCTCGGATCGAGGTGCTTTGCCCCTCCACATAATCCGGATTGGAAACGACTAAAAACGGCGTCTCCAGTTCATCCCCCGGCTGGACCACCACAACGACCTGCTTAAGCTCTGTTGTCTTAAGCTCATCGAGCACGTGATCGATGATCGCCTTATCTCCCAGCTTTTGATAGAGCTTTCTCTCACCATAGCGTTTGGAGACGCCGGCCGCCATCACGATGGCAATACATTGATTGATTGGATTGTGTAGCATCATTCCCTCGAGCTTTCAGACCGTGATCGCACTTTGTTTCTTCTATGCCAGCGACTGCTTCGGCCCCCTTAAGACAGTCTATTTGAGACGTTTGAGAAGCTAGTCGATAGGCAGCTAAACTTTCTTTTATTTCATTATACACGTCGCGCGAAGAATCAGCTCATTTAAGAGGCCAAACAGACGATGGCCCACTTTAATGTCTTTTAAGCAAGGGTCGCACTGACTGAACGATTGATAGTCAATCAACTTCGCTGGGCCCTATCCCACTTGCCGTATTATTATCAAGCAGAAATAAAGGCTGGCTCGTCAATATCCCCTATTCGCTTTAAGCCCGTTGTATGAGAGTAGTACCGAGTAACCAAACTAAACGACGCCCTCTCCTTTGGTTGAGAGCGGGCGTCTAGTGTGTCGGAGACAAAAGACTATATGTCGATAAAGAGCCGACCGAACGAGGGTCGTTGGTGTGGTTAGCATTGTCATTCATTGTTGTATGGGTAACCCTCACACCCTGTCTCTGATCAAGCCTTGATCGGTTGAAGGTATTGCTTGATCAGGTCCTCGAGTTTATCTGAATAAACAAATCCGCCCGATTGATTGCACCACCGATTTGCCAATCCAACAGACAGGTAGACGATATGTTCTACGATTACTTCTGCCGATTGATGATTTAGGATTTCTTCATCTCTTTGGGCTTGTGTGATCAATGACAGGTAGACTTCTTTCATGGCGATGGTGTCCGGCGATAGTAACTGATTCTTGCCATCGACGAAACGTTTGATAATTTGAGCAAAAATACTTGGCCCCCACTCGACCGTTCGGGCCATATAAAGTTGGAAAATGCTAATAAACTGGCCATAACTTGAATCTTTAGCCAGAAGCGGTAGCAGATGCTCTACGATCTTTATTTCCGTCGAGAGGAAGTAGTAATCCAAGACATCTTCTTTTGAATTGAAGTGATAATAAAATGAACTTCGGGTGATTTCCATTTCATTGCAGATATCTTGAACGGTCACCTGGTCTACTCCTCTTTTTCGGAATAATTTCATCGCCGTATCTACGATCTGAATTTTTCTTTTGCCGCTTTCATTCATATAATACTCCTGTGCCATATTATACCTGATATCCCCCAGCTGGTTAAGGTTGCCATTTCATAGCATTCTTTAATAAATATAATTAAGTTCATAGACGTCCTCTTCCTTAGACAAAACAATAACATATGTGGTATGATAATTGTACAGATGTCCAAATTTTTACTACATACATTCAAGGAGGAACAATTTGAAAACACTGTTTGATCGCACGTCGATCGGATCAATGAAACTACGTAATCGAATCTTTATGTCTCCAATGGGAACCGGAACAGACCCCGATGGCGGATTCTCGGAACAATCACGAGAGTACTACGAGGCTCGAGCCAAAGGTGGCTTTGGTCTGATCATCTTGGGTGCAACCACGTGTACCACTAAGTATGAGCCTAAGCCATGTAATGTCCTGGATTCACAGCCGATGGTCGAACGACTCCAACGGGTGGTTGAATCCTGCCACAATTACGGTGCCAAGGTTTGTCTCCAAATCAGCGCCGGGATCGGCCGGATGGCTTTTTCTGATCCGAGCAATCCACCCTACGCTGCGAGTGCAGTCCCGGGTACATACTTCCCCGACGTATTATGTCGTCCTCTCTCTATCGAACAGATCGAAGACATCGAAGACAGCTTTGCCAACACCGCCATGTGGGCCAAAGCGGCCGGCTGTGATGCCGTTATGGTCCAAGGCTACGGCGGCTATCTGATTGACCAGTTCATGTGTGAGTTATGGAACAAACGGGATGACAAATACGGCGGAAGCCTTGAGAACCGGATGCGCTTCCCCCTCAATCTCATCCGTAAAGTCAAAGAAAAATGTGGAGATGACTTTCCTATTCTTTTCAAGTTCACCCTGACGCACCATATCGAGGGCGGACGGACTGTTGAAGAAGGCCTGAAAGTTGCCAAAATGCTCGAAGAAGCCGGTGTGGCTGAATTGCATGTCGACCAAGGAAGTTTCGAACGCTGGTATATCCCGATCCCGACGGTTTATGATGAGTTTGGCACCAAGCTTGATGGCGCTGCCATGGTCCGAGAAATTGTCAATATTCCGGTTTCGTGTGATGGTAAGCTTGATGATCCTGCCGTGGCCAAGCAGGCTATTCTCGACGGCAAGGTCGACTATATTTCTCTCGGGAAACAATCGATCGCTGACCCGGAATGGCCGAATAAAGTCCGAGCCAACAAACTCGATGAGATTCGTTCCTGCATCGGTTGTAATGACTGTCTGCTTGGCATCCTCAAAGGCCGCCTAGTACAATGTGCTGTCAACCCGACGGTCGGATTCGAAAATTTCACCCGCCTCAAGCCTCGCACGGAAGATGATCAGAAACTGCTCATTATCGGAGCCGGTGTCGGTGGAATCGAATGTGCTGCTACTGCTGCCGAACGTGGCTATGATGTAACGATTTGGGAAAAAGAGGACCAAGCCGGCGGATTGGGTAATGCCGCAGCCGCCCCGTATATGAAAGAGTCTGTAAAGAACTATATCAAATATCTGGAGAACCGGCTTGATAAGTATGCTGACAAAATTACGGTTGAGTATAATAAGACCGCAACGCTGGATAATATCAAAAGGTTCAATCCGGATAAAGTCGTTGTCGCCACCGGTGCATCAGCTTTGATACCGAATATCCCGGGTCTTAAAGATAATCCAAAGGTCTCCACTGCAGTCGATTATCTCCAGCGACGTGTGAAGCCTGAAGGTAAAATCGTCGTTATCGGTGCCGGACTAGTCGGTTGTGAAACCGCTCTGGATCTGGCAGCCAGTAAAGACAACCAACTGACAATTGTTGAGATGCTTGATAAAATCGTTGCCAAGGATGAAATCAACTACAACAATGAGCTTCGCCTCAACAAATATCTGGCTGATGAAAATGTCACTCTGCACTTTAATGCTCAAGTGAAAGAACTGACCGAAAACGAAGTGGTGGTCAATCAAAACGGACAGGAACTGAGACTGCCCTACGATCATGTTCTGGTCGCTACCGGTATGAAGTCAAATTATGATCTAGCCGAAAAGCTGTTTGATGAATTCCAAGATGTCTACGTGATTGGCGATGCTAATAAACCAGGACGTATCATGGAAGCAGTCCATCAAGGCTATGCGGTTGCCAACAACATGTTCTAAACGGAAGCTAGCATAAAAACCGGCTTAATAAGGCATTTCCAATGCGATACGTTCGTAAGGTAACAAGCCAATAGAACATTAGAGCATTGTGAAAGTCAATAAAGCGTGAACTCTCATTGATTTGTGATTTCACGCTTTTTCCTGCTTTATGAGTTATTACAAGCCAAAACGCTACGACTAATTGCAATTGCTGACTTTTGGCAAATTCGTTTCATTTATTTTCGTCCACTTACATGTGTCAAGATCACTTCGATGTCCCGGCCGGTCGCTCTTTTGAAGGCTGAACGACTCATGACCGTCTGCAAGGGTCCCCGTGCCCTAGATCTTTGCTAGCGAAAGATGCATCGCCTTGATTCGTGTGGGAAGTAGTTTTGGCAACGGTCCCTCCCCCGACGAGAAATCAGATACTCCCGAAGCGGTTCGGGCTCGAAAATGGGATCGCTGTTCTCGTCGATGAGGGAATCGTACTGAGCAATCATCATAGCTTCTTTCCAAATCTCCAAAAAATGTTCTTTACCACCACCACCAAAAAACAGACCCCGATGGTGGCGAGCCATATCTCAAAACCGGGGTGATGACTTAGCCGATGGACCTCCTCACCACTCATTTCCGGTGTGATCTGGCTGAGACTTTGATTTCGGATCAGATCGCCCAGGAATTGCCCCACCAGGACTCCCACCACATTTCCGATCGTAAGCGCAGTGGCCAAATGGACTCGATCGATCAAGACGAGCAATATCACCGCCACCCACAGAAACAGGTAGTGGTGTCGGGCAGTCCATTCAAACAGGTATATATCGGATAAGAATAGTTTTGATATCAAAAACAAGCTGATAAACGGTATCATCAGCCCCAGGATCGTCAAACCTTTTTTAGCTGAGCGATTGATCGTCATGATTTCTCCTTTCGCTAGCATCCATTTCATTATAGACCACCAAATGGATTAGTCAAACGATCCGTGAAGTCGATCGGCCAGCTAAGGGGCGTGATATGAAAATGACGCCCTCGGTTATGAGGACGTCATTTTATCAGTTTATTTCTTTTTGGTATAGGGAGTGCTCTGCAGCGGCAGGCTGTTTCGCTCGATCCCATCGACGCCGTAGTAGGCTCCGGCAATGGCCGGGGCGGTCGGGATGACCGACAATTCACCGACCCCTTTGGCACCGTAGGCCTGTGGAGCGGTTCCCGGTCCACGTACCAGGATGGCCTCGACCGGCGGCGCTTGCTTGGCTCGCGGGATGCCCAGGGTGGCATATTTCGATTTGACATGGCCCTCTTCGACCTTAAAGTCTTCGGTCAAGGCCCAGCCAAAGCTCATGATGGCGCCCCCCTCGATCTGTCCCTCGGCACTGGGCTGATTGATCACCTGACCGATATCATTGATCGAGACGATCTTTTCGACCATCAGATCCTCATCCAACAGACAGACCTGAACGGCGTAGCTGTAGTTGACGTGTGAGACGGGATGCTCTTTATTGCTTCCCATCGGATCGGTCACACCGAGGAACTCGGCATAGTAGTTTTCACCCTCTAGCTGGGTGATATCTCCACCGACCTCATCCAGGGCCGCTTTTAGTTTCTCGCCGGCCAAACGGGTGGCCTCACCGGTAAAGAGCGTCTGACGCGAAGCGGTGGTCGTTCCGGCATTGGGAGTCCGGTGACTATCAGGCGGTTCATTGATGATCATCTCACTCGGCAGTCCCGTGGTCTCGATCAGCACCTGATGACTGACTGTCGCCATGCCTTGGCCCATACAGGCGGCCGAGGTCTGCAGATGGACCTTGCCGTCTTCGATCAGCAGATTGACGCGGCTGGTATCCGGAATGCCGACGCCAAGGCCGGAGTTTTTCCAACCGGCGGCGATCCCGGCTCGGGGATGACTCTCATAGATCTCTTTGGCTGCTTCCAGACACTCGACCAATCCGACACTATCGTCAGCGATCTGACCATTGGGCAGGACCTGTCCCGGCCGGATGGCATTGCGGTACCGGATCTCCCAGGGGCTGATCCCGACCTCTTTGGCTAACAGGTTCAGATTGCTTTCGGTGGCAAAGATCGACTGCGAAACACCAAAGCCGCGGAAGGCACCGCAGGGCGGATTGTTCGTCAGCACGGCCATCCCGATGACGTCAATATTTTGATAGTTGTAGGGTCCGGCCGCATGAGTACACAGACGCTGCAGGACGGGTCCGCCTAAGGAAGCATAGGCTCCGGTGTCGGTGATGACGGTGGCTCTCATCGCCGTCAACTTCCCGTCTTCATCACAGGCGGTAGTCATTTCGATATGGGCCGGATGCTTCTTGGGATGGACGATCATCGACTCAGCCCGGCTTAAGGTCACCCGGACCGGTCTTTTCGTCAGCCAGGCCATCAGAGCGGCGTGGTGTTGGACACTCATGTCCTCTTTTCCGCCAAAGCCGCCGCCGACCAGCATCGAGTGGGTCCGGACCTGCTCATTGTCAAGCTTCAGCATCCGGGCGATCTCACGCTGCTCATCAAAGATGCTCTGTGAGGCGGTATAGACCTCGACGCCATCGCCATAGGGCATAGCCAAGGCGCTCTCGGGCTCCATGAAGGCATGCTCCTGGTGATTGGTGAAATACTTTCTCGTCACGACGTGCTTGCTCTCACGAAGCGCCACATCGACATTGCCCAGACGAAGCACCTCGCGGCGGAGAATATTGCCATTGGGGTGGATCAGCGGAGCATCGGACCGGAGGGATTTGAACGGCGTATCCATCACCTCGAGCTCCTCATAGTCGACCTCGATCAGATCGAGGATCTCGTCGAGACTCTCCTTTTTAGTGGCGGCCACGATCGCGATCGCATCGCCTAAGTAACGGGTGATATCGCCTTGTTTGATGATGACATCCCAGTCCGGGAATAAGTGACCGTGCTTATTGAACGGCACATCCTCTGCCAGGGCGATCTTGACGGTATCGGGATGGGCCTTGGCCTGCTCGATATCGATCTTTAGGACTCTGGCCCGGGGATATTTCGATCGCAGGGCTTTGGCATAGAGCTGGCCTTCGACGGTAAAGTCATCGGCAAACTTGCCCGTGCCCAGGATCTTTTCTTTGGCATCGATCCGGTGGAAGGAGCTGGCCAGCTTGGGATGCTGATCGGCTTTCGGAAGCTCCTGATCGGATTGGAGCAGCTTGGCGGCCAGTTGAATGCCCTCGATGATCTTGACATAGCCGGTACACCGGCAGATATTGCGATTGATGGCTTGACGGATGTCGTCTTCTGTCGGATCGGGATTGACATCTAAGAGTCCCTTGGCCGAGATGACCATCCCCGGAATACAAAAGCCGCACTGAACGGCTCCGGCTTCCGAGAAAGCATAGACATAGACATCCTTTTCCCGATCGCTCAGGCCATCGACCGTCAGGATGGTCGAGCCATCGAGCTTGGCCAGTTTTTGGGTACAGGCCTGCTTGGCCTTGCCATCGATCAGCACCATGCACGTTCCGCAGGCACCGGTCGAACAGCCTTCTTTGACGCTGGTGATCTCCAGGTCATCGCGTAGAAAGTCGATCAGACGCTTATCGCCGGAGACTTGATATTCCTTTCCATTAACAGTTATCATACATCCTCCTTGCTGCTTGGTAGCGGCCCTGACTTCCCAGCCAGCGCTCGTTGTCGGCTGCCAGTTGACCTCGAAGATAGACTTGAGTGATCTTTCCCGAGATCTTCCGGCCTTCATAGGGGGTGTAGTCACCCGGCGTATGAAGCAGTTCTTGTTGCATGATCCACTCGGTCGTGGGGTCATAGATGACCAGGTCGGCATCGGAGCCGACGGCCAATTCGCCTTTTTTGGGATAGAGTCCGTATTGCTTGGCTACGCCGGTGCTCATGAGCTCGACCGCCTTGGGATAACCCAGCGAGCGCTTTTTGAATTCACTCAGCATCAGATGGACTCTGGTCTCGACGCCCGGCATGCCGTTTGGCACCCGAGTAAAATCAGTATAGCCCTCAAGCTTTGTGGCCTGAGAAAAATTACAGTGATCAGTCGCGATGGTCGTGATGGTGCCATCAACGATCCCGTCCCACAAAGCGGCTTGATCGGTCGGCGTCCGCAGTGGCGGCGAGAAGATATACTTCACGGCTTCACTTCGCGTCTGCTCCAAAAGCGACTGATCGAGCAGCAGATACTGTGGACACGTCTCGGCCACAATGTTTTTTCCCTTATCTCTATAATACCTTACTCGCTCAAGTCCGTCGCGTGAACTGAGGTGAACGATATTGATATCACCGACGGCCTTATCCATCAGATAGTCGATGGCTCGGCTCTCCGAGGCGGGCGGTCTGGTCAGCGCGTGATGGATCGGCTCGATCTCACCGCGCGACAGCGCTTCTTGTTGGAGCTGCTTGATCATATCGCCGTCTTCACAGTGGACGCCGATCAGGGCACCCATGACCTCAAGTGCTCCGAGGGTCTTGATAAAATCAAGCTCACTCATTTTCAAGTGATCATAGGCCAGATACAGCTTGTAGCTGACGATCCCCCGCTCCTGCAGCCAGAAGAGCTCCTCGGCCAGCTGCTTGTCTCGCCGGATCGGCGACATATGGAACAGATAGTCACAGCAGGCATCCTTGGCCATGACCTCCCAGTCGTGATAAGCCTGGATCAATCCGCCATCGCCTTGCGTCGAATAGTCGATCACCATCGTCGTGCCACCCATGATAGCTCCCTTGGTGGCCGTATGGAAGTCATCGCTTCCGCCCGGCATCTCCAGATGGGTGTGAGGGTCGATAAAGCCAGGGAAGATCAGCTTCCCCGACACATCGACGATCGTAGCATCGGGCGCATCGAACTGCCCGACCCTTGTTATGGTTTCTCCCTCTATCAGGATATCAGCCGTTTGCACGCCATCGGCGCGGACCAATTTCCCGCCGCGCAGCCAGATCATTAGAGATCTCTCAGCCAGGCGTATTCGTCTGAGAGCAGGACTTCGATCAGCTTATCGGTGATCTTAGTCCGTTCACCCCGGATCTTGTCGGGTTCACCTAAGAAGACACCGGGTTGGACTGAGTTTTGAAAGTCTTCTTGTGAGCGATAGACGGTGAACTTCTCCATATAGGGCCGGCTGTCATAGGGGCAAAACGCTTCGCAGTTGCCGCAGTAGTTGCATAAGGCATCGACATGGACGATCTCTCGTTTAGGCTCGCCGACATCCACTGCCAGATTGGCTCGGTTGGGACAGACATCGACGCAGCTCTCGCAGTGACTTGAGCAGTTGAGGCAGCGATCGCCTTCTTGGGGCAGATCGACCGGCAATTGCAGCTGACCCTTTTTCGCCACCACGGTCTTACGATCGACCGGTCTGGACTGACTGCTGACCAGCTCGAGCAGCTCCTTGGCATCGGCCATGCACTGCACGACCGACGAGTATTTCTGACGGGTCATATCCCCGATCTTGATCGTCCCCTCCAGCTCCGGCGCTTCTCCGAGCAGTTTTTTCGTGACCTGACTGCCGGTCGCCAGGACCTTCAGATCGGCCTTCAAATCATCGAGCGATGATACCGGATGATTCATATGGAAGCGCACGCCCAAGGCCTTGATCCGGGCCAAGTCGAGATCAATCGGTCGGCGGTGCGATTTGAGACTCTTTACGACATAGGGCAGGATCCCGCCCGCCCGGTCGGTCGCTTCATAGACATCGACCGAGTAGCCGGCTTGGCCAAAGTACCAAGCGGCCGCCATACCGGCTGCCCCGGCGCCGACGATGGCGACTTTTCGTCCGTTGGGTTCAGGCGTCACGATGCGCTCAAGGTGCTTGGCATGAGCCTTTTCAGTAATATAGGCCTTGGCCGATCGGATCTCAAGCGGCTGATCGTAGTGATTTCGCCGACAGCTCGATTCACAATAGGCATAACAGCAATCGCCCGTGATGGCCGGCAGCGCATTATCTCTCAGGATGATATCAAACGCCTCATCCAGGTTCCCCTTTGTCATCTGCTCTAAGTAGCCGTCGACGTCTTGATGGATCGGACACTCGTCTTGACAGGGGGCGATCCCGCATTGGTGGAGCGGCACCTTGTAATCAGCTTTTTTGACCCAGGGTCGAGAGTAATAGGCCGGATTACTAAACACCTCTTCAAGCAGCGCCTCCATCTTGGCCGTATCGAGTGAGACGACCTCTTGGGGCAGGTTTTTAGCCATCTGAGACAAGCGGTAGTAGCCGCCGCTCTTTAGAAGCGTCGTACAGACAGTGATCGGCCAGATCCCGCAATCAAACAACTGATTGATCGAGAGCGCATCGGCCCCGCCGGAATAGGACATCGGCAGTTGGCCGTTAAAGCGCTTATTGAGCTCGATGGCGACTGATAGACTCAGCGGATAGAGCGCCTTACCGGATAGGTATTTTTCATCCCCCTCCAGGACATCATCGGTGTTTTTGACCGGGAAGGTATTGGTCAGCTTGACCCCAAAGTGAACACCTTTAGCCCGGGCTCGATCGAGCAGGCGGTGGAACATCACCTCGGCGTCTTCAATCTTGAGATCATTTTTGAAGTGATCGGGATCATACGCCAAGCGGCCAAAGCCTAGGCCCTTAAGCAGCGCTTGCACCTTGGCTTCGCCCAGCAGTGTCGGGTTGCATTTGACATAGGTCGACAGACCCTTCTCTTCGATCAAATAACCGGCGATCTGTTCGATCTCTTCGGGCTTGGCGCCGTGAAGCGTCGATAGCGCGATGCTCGAGCAGATATGGGGCGAGATATTGGCCAGATCCTCCCGAGTGACATGCTTGAGCTTGGGCAATAGCTGCTCGGCTTGAGCCAAACAGTCCTGAAAGCACTCGGTCTGCGAGGCATCGATCAGACCGTTTAGGAAGTCATCGATCTTCTTCGAGGTGATGCCCTCATACGTATAGCCGACCGACATATTGAAGACGAAGGCTTTGGGGTCTCCCAGGCTTAATTCCTTGGCCAGGATATGGATGGCGACCCAGGCCTTGATGTATTCGTTCATGGCATCGGGCACCCGAAGCTCAGTCGACCACTCGACATTATAGGCTTCGTCTCGGGCGTCGATGCAGGGCTTGGCGACCGGCAGGTCTTCGCCATCGAGTGTCTGGACGGTTTTGAGCTCAAAAAAGCGAGCGCCCGCCAGATAGCCGGCGATCAGATTTTGAGCCAACTGCGTCTGGGGACCGGCGGCAATGCCCAGTCCGACCTCGAGCGGATGACCCAGGTAGTCGAGCGGCTTGGCACTTAGCTTCACCGGATCATCGATCCCGAAACCATCCTGAAGGGCTGTCTCTACCAGCCAGTGAAAATCGATCGGATACATTCGTTCATTCATTTCTTCATCTCCTCCCATAGACCCTCGGCTGCGGCACTTGCTTCGGCCACCAGGTCCGCTTCATCGATCGTTAGGACCTGACGGTCTCTCATCAACCACTGACCCTTGGCCATGGTGTCACTGACCATCGCTCCGTTCATCCCAAAGTGCAGATGGCCCGAGAGATTGTCGCCGCCAAAGGGGGTGTAGGGTACATAGTCGAGTAGGATCAAGTCGGCCCCGGCGCCGGCTTCAAGGCGGCCCAGCGTCAGTCCGAAGTGCTTGGTGGCCAGCTCGGCATTCGTCTGCAGGAGCATATCGTAGGGCTCGACCCAGCCGGTCCTCGGGTTTTTGTTTTCATGGCGCATCATCAATGCCGCGATCCGGGCGGTCTCGATCATGTCCTGAGTATAGCCATCGGTGCCTAGGCCGACCGGGATGTCATGGCCCAGAAATTTCAGGACCGGACAGTAGCCGACGGCATTGCCCATATTCGATTGCGGATTATGGATCACGGCGGCCCCGGTGTCCTTTAATAAGGAGAAGTCGTCATCGCCCAGATGGATGCCGTGGATGGCCAGGGAATTGGGCTTGACCAGACCGTGCTCGATCAAACGTCTCAGCGGTGTCGTGCCCAGTTCTTGGGCGTGGATCTCATCATCGATGCCTTCTGATAGATGAAAATGGGTTCCGACCTCCTCCGGCAAGCGCCGGGAGATATCGGCCAGAGTCTCATCGTCTAAGGTGAAAGAGGCATGAAGACCAAAAAGAGCCCGCAGGTCATCGCGACCGTCTTGACGGACTTCTTCTATAAACTGCAGGTTTTCATCGATCGATTGTTTGGATTTGTCTTTTCCGTAGCGGTCGGTCACTTCAAAGCAGAGACAGCTGCGCATGCCGGCTTGTCGGCTTTCTTTGGCGATGGTCTCTAAGGAGCCTAGGACATCAGAAAAAGAGGCATGGTGATCGAAGATGGTCGTCACGCCGTTTTTGATACATTCATAATAGGTCGCCCGGGCCGATAAGGCAACCAACGGGTTGTCGAGGTTCCGGTCAAGATTCCACCACATGCCCTCGAGGATCTCCAGAAAATTATTCGGATTATGTTTGGGCAGATAGACGCCGCGAGATAGTGCGGAATAAATGTGATTATGTAGATTGATCAGTCCCGGCAGCATGATCTTGCCTTTGGCATCGATCACTTCCGGATCAGCCGGGCCCTCGCCCGCTCCGACCTGAGTGATCAGTCCGTCTTGGATTTGGATAAATCCGGTCTCATAGTAATGGTTGTCTGCGTCATTCGTAAAGATCCTGGCATTGCGAATGATCATTGCGCCCTCCTTACTGTTCTTTGTTATATAATCGTTATCTTGTGAGTCTATTTTACATCTTTTCCAAAATCTTTACAATAGAAGATATAGATTTACAAATTTTTTTGAAGTTTATTCCGAGACAGCTCTAAAAAAGAAGTCAGGCCGCGAGGGTCAAACCGTTGGGATGGATAAATCCAGGCTTTGATTGTGATTTTATTGATTAAGTTTTGAATTATTTTCGTGTTTTCAAAACTTTTTTCAAAATAGGCTTGTATCTTTACAAAATATTTGGTAATATGGAGCCAAAGGAGGGGCGGATGGATATCACAACAATTGCTCAATTAGCTCGCGGACTGGCGGCTCAGTTTGGACCCAACTGTGAGGTGGTCTATCACGATCTCACCCAATCCTCTATCGACCGATCGATCCAGGTGATCGAAAATGGTCATGTGACCGGCCGCAAACTGGGCGACGGACCGTCTCAGGTCGTCATCGACACGCTCAAGCATCGCCAGTCGGCTATCAAGGATCATCTCGGTTATCGGACGACGACCAAGGATGGCAAAACTCTGAAATCTTCTACTATATTCTTACGCGACGATAACGATGAGATCATCGGCATTCTCGGAATCAACTTTGACATCACTCACATTCTACAAGCCGATCGCGCATTACAGAGCCTGCTCTTGAGCGAATCGGATGATGCCCAGGAATCTATCCCACAAGACGTCAACCAATTACTCGATGACTTGATCGACAAATCGATCGAGCTGGTCGGTAAGCCGGTAGCTCAAATGAAAAAAGAAGACAAGATCAAGGCGATCGACTTCTTGAATGAGCGCGGCGCCTTCCTCGTAACCAAGTCGGCTGATCGTGTTGCCCAGCACTTCGGGATCTCTAAATACACGATCTACAACTACACCAATGTCAATAAAAATCAGGAGTAAAAGAATCATGGCAACCCCGAAATGGACCCCAAACACACTGGATCCATCCAACAGCCCCTATCTCGATCTGATGGCTGAAGAGCAGATGAAGCAAGTCCGAAACTTTCACCAGACCTTTCCGATGTACGAAAAGACTCCCCTGGTCCAGCTGCCCAAAATGGCCGAGCGCCTGGGCGTAGCGGATATCCGGATCAAGGACGAATCGTACCGCTTCGGTCTCAATGCGTTCAAAGTCTTAGGCGGCGCCTATGCGATCGGTCACTATATCGCCGATCATCTGAACAAGCCGATCGAAGAAGTCACCTATGACTTCCTGACCTCGGACGAATTCAAAAATAATTTTGAAGCGACCACCTTCTATACCGCTACGGACGGCAATCACGGCCGCGGTGTAGCCTGGGCGGCCAATCAACTGGGACAACGGTCCGTCGTTCGCATGCCCTGGGGTTCGACCCAGTACCGAGCCGATGCCATCGCTCGCGAAAACGCCGAAGTCACGATCGAAGATATGAACTATGACGACGCCGTGCGACTGGCCTATGAGCAGTCCCAAAACGATCCCAATGGCGTCATGGTCCAAGATACCGCCTGGGAAGGCTATGAGGATATCCCGTCGTGGATCATGCAGGGCTACGGCACGATCGCCGATGAGGTGATGGAGGATCTCGACCAGCCGCCGACCCATATCTTTGCTCAAGCCGGTGTCGGCAGCTTTGCCGGCAGCCTGATCGGTGCCTTCGCCATGAAATACGGCGAGGATCGTCCGAAGATGATCGTGGTCGAAGCCGACCAAGCCGAATGTCTCTACTTATCAGCTAAGAATAAACAAGTCACCAATGTCGATGGCGAAATGAAGACCATCATGGCCGGACTGGCCTGCGGTGAGCCAAACTCCGTCAGCTGGGAGATCCTGAGGACCTTTACCGATGTCTTCATGGTCGTTGATGACGAAACGGCCGAGGCCGCTATGCGTCTGCTGGGTGCCCCTCTTAAAGGTGATCGCCAAATCATCAGCGGAGAATCCGGTGTCGCCGGCTTTGCTGCCTTCATGGCCATCATGACCGACCCGGCACTCAAAGATCTGAAAGAACTGTTGGACTTAAACGAACAGTCTCGCGTACTGTTTGTCAGCACTGAAGGCGATACCGACCCTGAGCGCTATGACGAGATCGTCCGCCAGGGCAAAAGCATTACACTGTAGGAGGAATGATGGACTATAACAAGATTAAAGAAACGGCGGAAAGCTACCGCGCTGATATGAGCGCATTCCTGCGCGATCTGATCGCGATCCCGGGCGAGAGTGCTCAAGAAGAAGGCGTGATCAAGCGGATCGTCGAAGAAATGGAAAAGGTCGGCTTTGATGAGGTCGTCGTCGATCCTCAGGGCAATGTCCTAGGCTATGTGGGCGAAGGCGACAAGATCATCGCTTATGATGCGCACATCGATACCGTTGGCATCGGCGAGATCGCCAACTGGGAATTCGACCCCTATGAAGGCTATGAGACCGACGAAGAGATCGGTGGCCGGGGTGCCTCCGACCAATTGGGCGGCATCGTCAGCGGCGTCTATGGCGCCAAGATCATGAAGGACCTCGATCTGATCCCGGAGGGCTATAAGATCCTGGTCGCCGGAACCGTTCAAGAAGAAGACTGTGACGGTCTGTGCTGGCAATACATTATCCGTGAAGGCGGTATCCGTCCCGAGTTTGTCGTTTCGACCGAACCGACCGATGGCGGTATCTACCGCGGCCAACGCGGCCGGATGGAAATCCGCGTCGACGTGCGCGGCGTCTCCTGCCACGGCTCCGCTCCGGAGCGCGGTGACAATGCCATCTTCAAGATGGCCGACATCCTGCAAGACATTCGCGCCCTGAACGAAAACGATGCCGAAGACTCCACCGAGATCAAGGGCCTGGTCAAGATGCTCGATGAAAAATACAATCCCGAGTGGGAAGAAGCCAACTTCTTGGGTCGCGGTACCGTGACGGCCTCGGAAATCTTCTTCTCCAGCCCCAGCCGCTGTGCGGTGGCTGATGGTTGCTCGGTCTCCTTGGACCGTCGTATGACAGCCGGTGAGACCTGGGAGAGCTGCTTAGAAGAAATCCGTCAACTGCCCAATGTTCAAAAATACGGCGCCGACGTGACGGTCTCGATGTATGACTATGATAAGCCGTCCTATACCGGACTGGTCTACCCGATCGAAAGCTATTTCCCGACCTGGGTCATCCCGATGGATCACCCGGTGACCGTCGCCTTGGGCGAAGCCCACAAGAACCTCTACGGCGACAAGCGCGTTGGCTCCGCTTCCACTGTTGAAGAGCGTCAAGCCCGCCCGCTGACCGACAAGTGGACCTTCTCGACCAATGGCGTCTCGATCATGGGACGTAATGGCATCCCGGTGATCGGCTTCGGACCCGGCGCAGAAGCCCAAGCTCACGCCCCGAATGAGAAAACCTGGAAAGATGACTTAGTTGTAAACGCCGCCGTCTATGCTGCGCTACCCAAAAGCTACGTAAAATAGGAGATGAAAATGGATCTGAAAAAATTTACCGACAAACTGGAACAACTCAACTTTTCCGACATGCATCTGCGTGACTTCTTCCTGACATGGGAGCACACCCCGGAAGAACTAGAAGCCGTCTTCACCGTCGCCGATGCGCTGCGTGAACTGAGAGAGAACAATGTTTCCTCGAAGATTTTTGATACCGGTCTGGCCATCTCGAACTTCCGAGACAACTCGACCCGGACCCGTTTCAGCTTTGCCTCAGCCTGTAATATGCTCGGTCTGACCGTACAGGACCTCGATGAAGGCAAATCACAGATCGCTCACGGCGAGACCGTTCGTGAAACCGCCAATATGATCTCCTTCATGGCCGATGTCATCGGTATCCGCGATGACATGTACATCGGCAAAGGCAATGCCTATATGCGTGAAGTGGCCGAAAGCGTTCAGGAAGGCTATGACGCCGGGATCCTGGAACAACGTCCCACCCTGGTCAACCTCCAGTGTGATATCGATCACCCGACCCAGTCGATGGCGGACATGCTCCATATCATCCACGAATTCGGCGGCATCGAGAACCTCAAGGGCAAAAAAGTCGCGATGACTTGGGCCTATTCCCCCTCCTATGGTAAACCGCTAAGCGTTCCGCAAGGGATCGTCGGCCTGTTCACCCGCATGGGCATGGATGTTGTCCTGGCTCATCCGGAGGGCTATGAGATCATGAGCGATGTAGAAGAAGTCGCTCTCAAGAACGCCGAAGAAGCCGGTGGTAAGTTCACCAAGACCAATTCGATGGAGGAAGCCTTCAAGGATGCCGACATCGTTTATCCCAAGAGCTGGGCCCCCTTCAAGGCAATGGAAAAGCGGACCGTCCTCTATGGCGAAGGCGACCAAGCCGGCATCGATGCGCTCGAGCAAGAGCTGCTGGAACAAAATGCCAAGCATAAGGACTGGGAGTGCACCGAAGAGCTGATGAAGCTGACCAAGGACGGCAAGGCCCTCTATATGCACTGTCTGCCGGCCGACATCACCGGCGTCAGCTGTGAAGAAGGCGAAGTCGCCGAAAGCGTATTCGATCGCTACCGCGACCCGCTCTACAAAGAAGCCAGCTACAAGCCCTATATCATCGCAGCCATGATCTTCCTGGCTCGCGTCAAGGACCCGGTAGCTACCCTCAACAAGCTGGTCGAACAAGACACCAAGCGTTTCCAAGAATAAGACTACCTTCAAACACCGCCTGCGGGAGAGATCCCCGGGCGGTGTTTTTTTGGTGCCGATACGTCTTCCGGACGGATCGCAGTGTTTGGTTCCACCGCGATCGAACTTTCGTTTATGAGCTGAAATTCACCTGTCATCCTCAGCCAACAAGTGGGTAAAACTAAACAACCGACACGTCCAGAAAGAGGCCGCTATGACAGAAGCTAATCACTCCGAACTCATCTCGTTCGATCATGTCAGTAAATCATTCGGTGACTTCATCGCCACCCAGGATCTAAGTTTTTCCTTGCCCAAGGGCAAAATCATCGGCTTGATCGGTCCCAGCGGCAGCGGCAAGACCACCACCATTCGCCTATTGACCGGGATCTATCACCCGAGCGAAGGCCGTATCAAGGTCTTCGATAAGAGTCCGTCCGATTTTACCACCAAGGAAAAGGCCAAGATCGGCTATTTGACACAGCACTTCACCCTCTTTCCCGACCTATCGATCGCCAGCAATATGAACTTTGCCGCCTCGATGTATGGTCAGGGCATCCTGCGACGGCGTAAGAAAATCGATCAGCTGTTGGATCTGGTCGAGCTTCAGGAGCATCGCAATAAGCTGGCCAAGAAGATCTCCGGCGGCATGCAGCGCCGGCTGCAATTGGCCTCGACCTTGATCCATGATCCGGAGCTCTTACTGCTGGATGAGCCGACCGCCGGGATCGATCCGATCCTGAGGCGTAAGTTCTGGGACTATTTCGAGATGCTACGAGACGAGGGGAAGACCCTATTTGTCACCACCCAATACGTCAATGAAGCCAGCTACTGCGACTTAGTCGGTGTCCTGGCCGATGGGAAGCTGCTGGAGCTATGTGAGCCCCAAGAGCTTCGGCGGATCGCCTTTGGCGGCGAAAAGCTGAATCTGCGGACGATCGATCGGTTTACGGAAGCACAGCTAGCGGAGCTGGCCGAGCTCGATATCATTAAGAATGTCCGGCGGATGGACGATGGCACGATTCGCATCCTGGTCGACCATGCCGCCACCGCCCTGCCGGAGCTGATGAGCTGGCTCCAGGACCGATCGGTCCCGGTCGAATCGCTCCAGGAATATCAGCCGCCGTTCGATGATGTATTTGTCGAGGTGGTCGAGCGCCACCTGGCAAAAGAAGCCGACCAGGACAGCCCAGACGAGCTCGAACCCGCAGAAACCGAGCCGGAGGATGACACGATGTCTGAAGAGGCTATGACTCCGGCAGAAGCCGAGCCGGACCAAGCCAGCCCGTCCGAGGATACCGCTCCGGCTCACATCGACGAGCCGAGTACTACTGAGGAGCCGAAGAATCGCTTGTCGAACCATCCGATCTTTGAAAAACCGGACAGACCAGCCAGCCACCAGCCAACGGACGAGGAGGTCAGCTCATGAAAACATTCGGATCATTCTTAGTTCGTTTAAGCAGCTTCTTTCGCAAGGAAGTCGTCGAGGTGCTCCGTCAGCCAAAGCTGGTGCTGACATTGATCCTTGGCCCTTTTCTGATTCTGCTCTTATTCGGTCTGGGCTATACCAACCAACAAGATCCGGCCCGGACGATCATCGTGGCGGAGCCGGACAATGAACTGGCCAATGAGATCGTCTCTCAGATCGATCAGGTCGAGAGCATGATCGACTATGTCATGACGACCGACGATAAAGACGAGATGATGCGTCAGTTGACCAATGATCAGATCGATCTGGGTCTGGTCATTCCCGAAGACGCCATGGAGACGGTCCAGTCCGATGAAAAGGTCGAGCTCGAATACTATCAGAATCAACTCGACCCCAATCAGGCCACCTACCTGGGCTATACCGCGACTCAGTTGACGCAGATTATTAATCGTCAGACGCTCCTCACGCTCGGCCGGGAGTCCGATCTGGAATCGGTCACCAATATCTCACCTGAGGTCATGACCGAGCCCTTCACCCATCGCTACTACTCCGTCACCGGTATCGAGATCGAGCCGACCGACTTTATGACTCCGGGGGTATTGGTCCTGCTGCTGCAGCATATGATGACCACCCTGGCGGCCCTATCGATCGTCCGAGAGGTCGGCGCCGGCACGATGGAGCTCTACCGGGTATCACCGCTCAAATCAGGCGAGATCCTGTTCAGTAAATACGTCACCTATATGATCCTGGGCAGCCTGATCGCAGCGGCGCTATCGGCCGCCACCTATTTTGGTCTGGGCTTTCCGATGCACGGCGATTGGCTGCACGTCGTCTATGTCTACCTGGCTGTCCTATTCACCTCGATCGGCATCGGCTTCTTCATCTCGATGGTGTCTAAGACCGACACCGAGGCCGTCCAACTGGCCATGATCGCACTGCTGTTCAGCGTTTTCTTCAGTGGCTTCTTTATCGATCTGCGCTACCTGAATCCGCCGATCCGCTATATCTCGTATGCTATCCCGGCCGCCTACGGTAAGGATATGCTCCAGGCCATCATGCTGCGAGGTGCCAGCATCGATTTCAACAGCCTCTACATCCTGCTTGGGATCGGGGCGGGTCTGTTCCTGTTAGCCATTGTCCTGCTCCATCAAAAGATGAAACGAGAATAGCTGGCTATCGTCTAAAGCTAACAGCTCCCGGCGTGGGGAGCTGTTTTTTTTATTCGTCTTCGGGCAGTTCGTTCTCAGGGCCTCTGGGTCCGTAGTTGAAGGCCGCCACATCGGGGCCGAATTTCTTCAATGCCTCGGGGGCATCGAGTGGATGGAGGTGGAGCTCGATCAGCGCGCCGTGGTCGATCTCCTCGATGTCTTTTAGGGCCTGTGCCAGCTCACCTTGGGTCGTGACATGGAAGGTGAGCATCCGGTTCTTGGCACTGAGGAGCGCCGGCAAGCGGTGATACTGCCAGGCCGGGATATCATTATAGCTTTCCTCCATCCCCATGATATAGCGCTCGATGGTATAGCCGTCATTATTGATCACAAAGATGATCGGGTTTAGTCCCCGGTCGATGATACGTGAGAGCGCCTGAGCACTCACCTGGAAGGAGCCATCACCGATAAACAGGATCTGACGCCGCTGGGGATTGGCCAACAGACTGCCAAAGAGAGCCGGCAGCGTAAAGCCGATCGCCCCCCAGATGAGTGAAGCGATATAGGTGGTGTCCTTAGGCAGCTTCAGGCTGCCCATGGCCTGTGAGGCCGTGCCGGTCTCGGCATAGATCAGATCCCCCGCTCGAAAGAACGGCCGTAGCTGTTTCCACAGCTTGTCGTGGGCCAGCGGTTTGTCGGCTTCCAAGTCAAAGCCTGGCTCCGCCGGCTCAGGCTCGGTCTGTGGTTGGTGCTTGCTTGGCAGCCGGTCCAAAAACTGATCTAACACATCCTTTAGAGCGACTGCCTCAAACGCCTCGGTGCCGATCTTGACATGGTTTCGGCCCAGGTAGATGGTGGTCGCCTCCGGCAACTCGGCACTAAACGAGCCCGAGTTCCACTCGATAAAGCGCGGAGCGACTGTCAAGAGAAAATCAGCCTGCTCGATCAGTGCTTGAGCGCCTGGCTCCGAGTCATCGCCCTGATAGATCCCCCGGTAGAGCGGATGATTTTCATCCAGGATGGCCTTGCCGGTGGATAGCGCGGCAAACGGTGTCCGGGTCGCTTCGATAAACGCTAACAGCTCAGACTCGATGCCAAAGCGATCGACATCCATATCGATCAGGACGGCCGGCTGTTTGGCGGCCGAGAAAAGCTGTCGCATCGCTGAAACTGCGGCTCTCAGTCTCTCCTGATCGCTTTGGTGAGACACCGGTCGGAGCGGTTCATCCGAGACATCGATATACAGGTAGGTTAGGTTGGAGGGAATCTGGAGATTGACGGGCATCTGGTGGCGCAGAGCCAACCGAAGCAACCGATCGATCTCGTCGGCGGCGTTTTCATGAGTGATCAGGCCCTGTCCGACCGTGAACTGCTGATAGGCCCGGGCCATGTCGGAAAAGTCGCCCTCGCCCAGACTGTGATGGACCGGGTAGTTATGCTTCATGATATAGAGCGGCGGCGCCCCCGATAGCACGATCACCGGGACATGCTCGGCGGCTGAGCCGGCCACCCCGCCAATCGCGCCGAGATCACCGACGCCATAGGTGATGCTGAGGGCGGCGATGCCGTTTTCTCGGGCGTAGCCATCGGCGGCATAGGCGGCGTTTAGTTCATTCGAGGCTCCGACGAATTCGATGCCATCGGCCGCTCCCACCTGCTCTAGAAATTGCAGGTTGAAGTCGCCCGGCACCCCGATAATGTGTCGGATACCGATTTCCTTCAGTCGTTTGATCAAATAATCACCGATCGTAATCTTCATGTCTTCTCCCTTGGGTTGTCTGGTAGGTGCCGACGAAAATCAAGGCCGCCCGACGGCAGCTTCAACGATACAACAATCGATTATTTTAAAGATCAGGCCGATAAATCTGGCATTCCCTATCAAATCTTGATTAACATGTATCTGGCTGATTGCGTAGAGAAAAAAAAGAACCGTCACTCTCTTGGAAGTAACGAACTGCACTCACCTCAAAATACCCCCATGTGGGGTATTTTTTAGTTTCTGGAAAGCCGTCTATTCATTCTCCATAGCCTTGCTAAACCAACCCCCTCGATCTTCTTGGCTTTTTAAAAAGACAATCAGATTGGGCAGATCGTCTCTTTCAAAGTGAAATGAAAAACTGTGGAAGAGAGAGATCGTTCAAGCCAATCACTGGAATGACCGCTCGAATATCAACCGCTGGCGAGAATCCTAGGCAGTCGAGTGCAACCGATACTTGGACAAAAAAAGTCAAATCGATCACCGAAGCCATAAAGAGCGGGGACTTGAGATCGATCCGACCCTTCATGAAGGCTACGTGGCCCGGAAGATGGAAAAAGAAGGGCGACCCTCAGAGCGGATTGGAATGAATCGGATCGTCAAAGAGAGGAATCAGCTCTTGCTGGAGACCCAGCGGTTAATCGAAGCGATGCGTGAACAGCTCCAGACAATGATTGATGCCCTCAAAAACAATGGGATCGGATCACCAAAGAACGAGAAAAGACTCGAGAGACGCAAGAGAAGGCCTATAATAAGCGAAATCAGACGATTTATTTAACAGACGAGAAAACCTTCGGCTTTGGAATCAAGGCGGG
>DUPT01000018.1 GCA_012838225.1 Tissierellia bacterium | reverse complement strand
GTCGGACTGCTGCCGATCGCGGCGGCCGGCATCGATCTCGACGCCTTCTTGAGCGGCTGTCAGATCGGCGAGCAGGAATACGCCGACGAGAGTCTTGAGACCAATCAGGCCTATCGCTACGCCCTGGCCAGAAATCTGTTATTGAAGCAGGGCAAAGCGATCGAGATCTTCACCCAGTACAAGCCTCGCCTGAATTATCTGAGCGAGTGGCTAAAGCAACTCTACGGCGAGAGCGAGGGCAAGGATCATCAGGGAATCTTTCCGGCCTCGGTCATCAATTCGACCGACCTGCACTCCCTAGGTCAATATATCCAAGACGGCCAGCGGATCCTGTTTGAGACGGTGATCGATTTTCGCTCACCCAGTGCCGATATCTTTATCCCGAAGGATCCGGCCGATCTCGACGGCCTAAACTATCTCTCGGGCAAGGATCTGCACTTCATCAACCGCAAGGCCATGATGGCCACCATCCTGGCACATGTCGAGGGCGGGGTGCCGAATATCCTGCTCGAGACCGAGCGCTACGATGCCAAGACCATCGGCAAGCTGATGTATTTCTTTATGAAGGCCTGTGGTCTGAGCGGCTATCTCTTAGGAGTCAACCCGTTCAATCAACCCGGGGTAGAGGAGTACAAGCTCAATATGTTTGCTCTGCTCGGAAAACCCGGCACCGAGGAGCGTAAGGCCGCCCTGGAAGAGCAGCTCAATCGCTCCCGGGCTCTCTAGGTCCCGATGCAGCTGGCGATCCTGGGCGATCTGGTCGATCCCCGAAAAATGACCGGCCGAGAGCATACCAAGACCCATAAAGAGCTCCGGCAGGTGCTGGCTGAGATCAACCGGGACTACCCGACACAGCTGGTAACAGAGCTTCAGTTCATTCACGGTGATCAGTTTTTCGGACGGCTAAACCGAGCGGATGAGCTGATGATCATCCTCGAGCGCATCCTAGCCGGTCTTGACGGGCATCCGGTCTTGTTTGGCCTCGGTTTGGCGATGGCTGATGATCTTAGGACGGATGATCTGACGCTGGCCACCCAGGCGCTTGATCGCCTGAAGCATACCAACCGGAGAAGCTCTCAGCCCAAGAGCTTGATCCGTCTGGAATCGGCCGTCTTTGACGCGGCGCTCATCAATCTCCTGTTCTCGCAGCTGAGCTATCAGCTGTCGAGCTGGACCGATCGGCAGCGCCGGATCGTCTGGCAGATGCGCCGGGCGCCGTCTCAAAAGGAGCTGGCCGACCGGCTCGGCGTCTCACAGCCCTATATCAATCAGGTGCTGCAGGCGACCGGTTATTATAGCTACCGGGCGTCGTTGCAGGGGATCACTCATGAGATCAAGCGTCAGCTTTTTGTGGTCCTAAAAAAGTAAAACTCAGCCTCGGCTGAGTTTTAGATTAGGGCTGTTTCGACTAGTCTCTATCGATCGGTTCGGTGGCTTCGATGTCTCGCTCCAGCCGATCATGCGCTTCATCGCTCAGATCACGCTGGACGTAGTAGTTGGTGCTATCCTCCGGCACTTCGTCGGGAGAAGCCGTTGGCTGCTCGGTCCGAGCTTGTCTCAGGTGCTCGTCCAGGCCGCCCTCGGCGATGTCTTTTTGTCGCAGAAAGTCCGTCAGCTCGGCCTCGGCTTCGTCGTCGGTGATATTGTAGTGACGGGTCAGGTGCGTCCGAAGCTTCGAGCGATCGCCCTCGATCTGATCGATGTCCTCATCGCTCAGCTTGTCCCAGCGCTCCTGGAATTCGTGCTTGGTCTCGTGCCAGCGCTCCTTGAACCAATCAATCAGTCCGATCGACTCATGGCCATCAGCCGGCATATGGTCGCGCTGTTTGGCTTGGGCGTAGTCGAGAGGATCGGGCACTGCGTCGGGATCGACCGGTGCTCCGCCGCCCATATGATCGCGCTGAGTGGCGCTGAGGTAGTCGTCATGGACCACTCTCTCCGCTGGATCGATGTCCTCTGGTAGCAGCGCTTGCCTGATCGCCTCGGACGAGGCGGCGGTCTCACTGAGCAGTAGCAGGACCCTGCCCTCGCTCAGGGCGTCGCCATAAAGGGCGGTCTCATCATCCGTCAGAAAGGTCTGGGTGGGATCATTTAAGCGGAGGTCTTGGAGTTCTTGCTGCAGCGTCTCATCATGGGTAAGCAGTGTCATGTCGGCCGGATCGACCCCCAGCTCCAGTAGGCGTTGGACGGCGCTTCGGGCGGCTTGGCCGGTGGTGTATTGGGCGATTTGTCGTGGCATACTTTTTCCTTTCAGGTGTCAGAGGTAGCTTGTCTTAGCTTGTCTTTACCCGATGAGAGGCCGGTCTATATCGTAGGCCTGAAAAAATATGATATAATGACGCTGTTTTCATGAGAAGGAAGATTTATGATGCTGAGTGAATTTCTAAAGGCCTTTGGACTGATTTTTTTGGCCGAGATGGGCGATAAGACGCAGATCCTGGCGATGGCGTTTGCGACCCGCTATCCGGTGCGCCAGGTCCTGTGGGGCATCTTTTTTGGTGTGCTGGTCAATCACGGGATCGCCGTCATTCTGGGAAATCTTTTGTCGAGCCTGATCCCGCTGGCGACGATCCAGCTGGTGGCCGGGGTCGCTTTTTTGGCCTTTGCGCTATGGAGCCTTCGCCTGGAGGAGACGGAGGCGGAGGCGAAAAGCTCGGTCCGCGGGCCGATCATGACGGTGGCATTGGCTTTTTTTATCGGTGAACTGGGCGATAAGACACAGCTTTCAGCCATCACGCTATCGAGCACCGCCGCTTATCCGGCGATCATTTTGGCGGGAACGCTCAGCGGCATGCTTCTGGTCGGGCTGTTCGGGATCGTTATCGGTCGGACCCTGGGCAATAAAATACCGGAGACTGCGTTAAAGCTGGCAGCCGCCGGTGTCTTTGCGTTCTTTGGGCTATCGAAGCTGCTTCAGCATCTGCCCGAGGCCACTCTTCAGCCCCAGTGGCTGATTCCGGTCTTGATGCTCTATCTGGCGGTGGCGATCTTCATGATCTTCAAGCTGAGAGGGCAGGCCGATACGGTCTTTAAGCGTCAGGCCGAGGAGCTCAAGAGCTTCTATCAGGCGATGGCCAAGAGTCTCGATGCGATCTGTCTGCACTGTCAGACCTGCTCGGCTCAGGGCTGTCATGTCGGTTATTCGAAGCTGTTGGTGTCGGAGTCACTAAGCGGTGTGCCATCGCTTCAGACCTTTGTCGAGCAGGTGATCGATCAGCCCAGGATCTACGCTGAGCCTGAGCTTCGCCAAGCCCTAGCGGCGACTGACGAAGCCCTTAAGACAAGACCACACGATGTGGCACTGCTGGCACTTCGCAAACAGCTGCGGCTGATCGAGGCCGAACACCTACCAGTAGCCGAGGATGCGCTGCAGGACGAGACTCGTCACCGAGACACCGAGCCACAGGATCAGGCCTAGCAGGATCGGCTTTAGGCCTGATTGGATCAATCCCTTTAAGCGGGTGTTTAGTCCGATCCCGGCCATGGCCATGATGATCAAGAATTTCGAGGCGTCTTTTAGAAAGGCCACTCCGGGCAAGCTCAGACCGATCAGGCTCAGGAGGGTCGTGATCAGAGAAGCGCCAAGAAACAGCAGCAGAAACAGCGGGACATGGCGATACCAGGCCTTCTTATGAGCCGAGCCGTCGTGACGGGCCTGCAACAGGCTCAGTCCCACGGCGATCGGAATGATAAACAGCGTCCGGGTGAGTTTGACGGTGACGGCGTAATCGAGGGTGGCACTGCCCAGACCGTGCAGATTGTCCCAGGCGGCGGCGGCCGCCGTGACCGATGAGGTGTCGTTGACGGCGGTGCCGGCAAACAGACCGAAGGCTTGGCCCGAGGTAGTATCAAAGCCCAACAGACCACCCAGGACAGGAAAGACGATGGCGGCTAAAAGATTGAAGAGAAAGATCACGCTGATGCTTTGAGCGACCGTTTCATCGTCGGCTCGAATGATCGGCGCCGTCGCCGCAATGGCACTGCCGCCGCAGATGGAGCTGCCGACACCGATCAGGGTGGCGGTCTGAGGCGGAAGGCTCCACAGCCGCTGGAGCAGGTAGGCGATCAACAGGGCGACCGAGATGGTGGCGATGATGATCGGCAAAGACAGCCAGCCGGTCTTTAGGATCACGCTTAAGTTGAGGCCAAAGCCCAACAGCACGATGGCTGCCTGGAGGATGAGCTTGGCTGAAAAACGGATACCGGGTTGGAGTGTCGGGGAGAGCGGCAGGAATTGACGGAGCAAAGCCCCCAATGCGATGGCACTGACCGGGCCGCCAAACAGCGGCGAGACCCGACCGATCTGATGCGCCACCAGGGCGATCAGCGTGCATAAAACCAAACCGGGAAATTTCTGTTTCATATATTATCCTTTGATAAAATTAATAATTCAATATGTAATCGGGCGTTTGCATGATAGAATATATATTGACGTCAACTATCTGTCACTGACAGATATACGTTACCATTTGCCGATGGGCCTGTAAAGGCTATTGGATAGCACTTATACTAGGAGGATCGATGTACGAACTATTCGGCTTTAAATTTATGAAACAAGCCAATATGAGAGCCGTATTACTTGCGGTTACGCCGATTTTCATCTTTGCCATCTACTCTTACGGTTGGCGGGTCCTGGCCATGCTCTTGGTCAGTATCGTGGCCGGCTATCTGACAGAGTATATGTTCAAGCGAAAATCGAAAAAACCCATGACCGAGGCGACGCTGGTGAGTGCCTCACTGTTCACGCTGGTGCTGCCCTCGAGCACACCGTTGTGGATCGTCGCTGTTGGGATGATCTTTGGTATCCTATTCGGCCGTGAGGTCTTTGGCGGCTTTGGGATGAATGTTTTCAATCCGGCGCTGGTCGCCCGGGCGTTTGTCTATGTGTCCTTTCCGGTCCAATTGACGGCCGGATGGGCCAAGAACCTGACCGGTTTTCCCGGTGGGTTTGTCCGGTGGTCGACGGAGGTGGTCGATACGATCTCTCAAGCGACCCCGATGCTGCACTATCAATACGATCAGACGACCGCTCCGATCCGGGATCTGTTGTTCGGGACCGTGGCCGGTTCGGCCGGTGAAGCGCCGAAGATCCTGATCCTGATCGGGCTGGGCTACCTGCTCTATAAGAAGATGGTGTTTCGTGAGAATCTGATCGGTATGATGACGGGCTTTGTGGCACTCAGCTTACTGTTCACGGCCCTTGGCGTCGAGTCCAATCCACCGCTGGTACAGAGTCTGTTGACCGGTGGCTTCTTATTCGGTTGGGCCTTTATGATCACCGACCCGATCTCATCGGCTCGCACCAAGGAAGGCAAGTATATCTACGGCTTTATTGCCGGGGCGATGACGATCGTCATCCGGGCCTTTGCCATCTTCCCCGGCGGTGTCATGTTTGCCATCTTGATCGCCAATATGTTTGGACCGATCGTCGATGTCGCGGTAAACGGTTATAAGAAAGCGCGAAAGGAGAAAGCCAGTGGCCAGACAAAAGAAGCGTAGTACGCTGTATTCGACCGGCTTCATGATCGTCTTGACGGTCATTCTGATCACTCTTCTCGGAGTGCTCAATCAGGTGACAAAGCCCACTATCGAACAAATCGAAGAGGAACAGGTGATTGCCGGTGTCCTAAACAGTGCCGGGATCGACTATACCTCGGACAATATCCGCCAGGTCTATCAGGACCATCTGGTGCGGACCTCAGCCGAGGACGCTGATCTGGCCACCTATGAGATCGTCCGGGATGGCCAAAAGCAAGGCTATGTCTTCGAATACGTCGGGCCGGCCCTGTGGGGCGAGGTCCGAGGCTATATCGGGGTCGATAATGAGCTGTCAGAGATCCTGGGCGTCGATATCGTCAAAAACTCCGAGACACCGGGCCTGGGCGGCCGGATCACCGAGGACTGGTTCAAGGATCAGTTTGCGGGGCTTCCGATCGATGCCACCAAGGATTTTCTGATCTATCGGCCAAATGAAGGCGGCAACGTCGATGCCATCACCGGTGCGACCCAGACCTCGGATGCGATGCGAAAGATCTTCAACCGCGCCATCCGGGAATTCGTTCAACAAATGGAGGGGGCTAACTAATGGCAACACATAAGACCAAAAAAGTGATGCTGACCGGTATCCTGACGGATAACCCGGTACTGCGTCAGATCTTAGGGATCTGTTCGTCACTGGCCGTCACCAACCTGATGCTAAACTCTTTGATCATGGGGATCGCTTTGACGCTGGTCACGGCGTTTAGCTCGCTGATCATCTCGGCCATTCGCACGATGGTGCCAAAGCATATCCGCATGATCGTTCAGACCTTTATCATCGCCGCCCTCGTCATCGTGGTCGATGTGTTGTTGAAGGCCTACTATAATCCGATGAGTCAGATGCTTGGGCCCTATGTCGGTCTGATCATCACCAACTGTATCATTATGGGACGGGCGGAAGCCTTTGCTCAGAACAACCCGCCGCTGCTGTCGTTTATGGACGGCTTGGCCAATGGCATCGGCTATACGATCGTTTTGCTGTTGATCAGCTTCGTGCGTGAGCTCTTAGGCTTTGGCAGTGTCTTTGGGATCAATGTCCTGGGGGCCGGCTGGACGGCCTGGACACTGATGATCATGCCGCCGGGGGCGTTCTTTATGCTCGGTATCCTGATCTGGATCAATAACAGCCGCAAGGGTGCGGAAGAAGGAGGTTCCAATTGAGTCCTTTTATGATCCTGTTTGCCTCGATCTTTACCAACAATATGATCCTGAGCAACTTCCTCGGGATGTGCTCCTTCATTGCGGTCAGTAATGAAGTCAAGACCTCGATGAGCCTCGGTCAGGCGGTGACCTTCGTCCTGGCCATCACGACGGCCCTCAACTGGATCGTCTATCATCTGGTACTCGTTCCGCTGGGCCTTGAGATCTACAGCTTTATCGTCTTTATCATCGTCATCGCCGCCTCCGTGCAGCTGATCGAGATGATCATCGACCGCTATATGCCCAATCTCTACTATGCGCTGGGGATCTTCCTGCCGCTGATCACCGTCAACTGTGCCATCCTAGGGGTTGCGCTCTTTATGGTGATCCGTGACTATAATTTCCTTCAGGCGGTGGCCTTTGGCATCGGTTCGGGCCTGGGCTGGATGTTGGCTATTACTGTGCTGGCGGGGATCCGCACCCGGATCGCGCGCAATCCGATCCCGGAGGGTCTTAAGGGCGCCGGCATCACGATCATCATTACCGGACTGATGGCGATGGCCTTCATCGGCATGGCCGGTATCGTGAATATGACATAGGG
>DUPT01000017.1 GCA_012838225.1 Tissierellia bacterium | reverse complement strand
TCACCCATGCGGGCGCCAAAGCGGGCCTTGGGCATGATATAGGGTGCTTGGCTCATATTCTCTGTCCCACCGGCGATGATGATATCAGCGGCGCCGCATTGGATGGCCTGGGCGGCCAGTTGGACGGCCTTGAGGCCGGAGCCGCAGACTTTATTGACGGTAAAGGAAGAGACTTCCTGCGGGATGCCGGAGTGGATGGCCACTTGGCGGGCAACGTTTTGGCCAAGACCGGCTTGAAGGACATTGCCGAAGATCACTTCGTCGACCTGCTCCGGTTTGACACCGGTTTGTTCGAGTAAGTCTTTGACGACGACGGTTCCGAGTTCGACGGCTGAGACGTCTTTGAATGCACCACCGAAGGAACCGATAGGGGTCCGCTTGGCGGCAACGATTACGACTGGTTTCATCTTACCTCCTCAAAAGAATAGAAGTTAAAGCTTGATACTTTTTTAGCTATGTTTAGTTTATCACATAATCGAGCCCTCCACCAAGGCCAGCGACTTATTGGCCTATAATGCGCGGTTATAGAATATGCTATAATAGCTCTGGAGGTAGTGATGGATATCCGACAATTACGCTATCTGGTAGAAATCGTCCAAAACAAATTCAATCTGTCTGAGACGAGCCAACGCATCCACCTGTCACAGCCGGCACTCTCGCAGAGCATTCGCCGAATGGAGACGGAGTTTGAGGTCGAGCTGTTCAATCGCTCGCGCGGCCGCCTCATCGGTCTGACTGAGGTGGGCGAGAGCGTCTATCAAGACGCGGTGGAGCTGCTCGATAAGCATGATCAGCTGATGCAAAATATGCGAAACACTGCCATGTCGATGCAGGGGAGGATCCGGATCGGGATCCCGCCGTTGGTCCTGAGTGTGTTGTTTACTGATGTCTTAGCCGAGCTCATCGCCGCTCACCCCAGAGCGAGGATCGAGATCGTCGAGGAGGGAGCGTTTGAGCTGCGTCGCATGCTTCAGACAGAAGAGATCGATTGCGCCATTATTTTGGAGCCGACGGATCTGTCCAAGACGACCTTCGAGCAGGTGCTGCTGTTTCACGACTCCCTCAGCCTATTCATGTCAAAGGGCCATCACCTGGCGGATAAAGCAGTCATCGAATGGACTGATCTCAAGGGCGAAAGCTTCGTGCTCTTCGATGAGACCTATCTGATCCATCATAATGTCAAACAGAAGTTTCGCAGCCTCAATATGGAGCTCAAGATCGTACTGATGAGTAAGTCATGGGACTTCTTATTGGAATCGGTCCGTCACTCCAAATTCCTGACCTTTTTGCCTAAACCGATCGAGCACCAATACAATCTGATCGATGTCGTCCAGGGTCAGCTCGACAAGCCGCTCGATTGGGATGTCGTGCTGGTCTATCCTAAAAAGAAGACCTATTCGAATATCGAGTTGGCCGTCCAGCGTAAGATGACCGAACACTTCGGCGTCAAATAGCAAAAACTATAACGATTTGTTATTTACTTTGGCACTCAGCTGAAGCTGAGCCAACAGCCGCACATCCCGTTGACGGAGGACCTCTATTAGCGTATCGGCCGGGTAGTCATAGAAGCCTCGGCCGGTCTTTGTGCCTAAATGTCCCTGCGAGACCTTGTCTTGGAGGCGAGCTGAGACGCCCTTCTCATCCGACAGCTCACGATTTAGATACTCCGAGATCAAGGCGAAGACATCCAGACCGCCCAGGTCGGCCGTCTCGATCGGTCCGAGATGAGGATAGCGAAAACCGGGACCAAAGCGCATGGCCTTATCGATGTCTTCGGCCGTGGCGATGCCGGCTTCAAGCAGGTGGAGAGCTTCTCGCAGCACCGCAAACTGCAACCGATTGCCGATAAAGCCCGGGACATCCTTTTGGACCACGACGCTGACCTTTCCGAGACGCTGACAAAGTGTCTCGAGACGGGTGACGACTTCATCCGTGGTCTGCTTTCCTTTGATCAGCTCTACCAGCGGCATGATATGGGGCGGATTCCAAAAGTGCATCCCGATGAAGCGCTCAGGCTTGGTAATGGTCTCACTCATGGCATCGATCGATAGCCCTGAGGTATTTGATGCCAGGATGGTGTCAGGACCGACCAGAGGCTCGACCCTTGTCCAAAAGGCCTGCTTGATGGCCAGTTTTTCAACGATGGCTTCAATGACCAGATCGACCTCGCTTACATCTTCGATGGTGGTGGTATAGCTGATGTTTCGATCGATCCGTTCGATCGCTTCAGGTGTGATCATATCATGAGCCTGAAGGGTCTCGATATTTGCCTGGATCGTGCTGCGTCCCCGGTCGAGATCGGTCTTCGTCAGATCGAGCAGCTTGATGTGATAGCCGTGTTGGGCCAAGATCTGTCCGATACCGGCGCCCATGGTGCCGGCTCCGGCGATGGCAATATTTCTGATGATCATCTTTTCCTCCCGCTATGAAATACCCTTTTTTAAGCGGACGTTGTCTCAAAATAAAGTGTTTAGAACTGGCAATGAGCAATCGGTTGTGTTATGGTTAGTTCGTCACTGATGTGACCAATCAAACATTTGCGGGGGGACTCGAACGAGTTGAGAAGGTTAAAACCTGACCCTTTGAACCTGACAGCTAATACTGACGTAGGGAGCATTCTGTTTACTCACCGGCTGTTGGCCGGTTTTTTGTTTCTTAAGCTGACAAGTTTCAAGCGTTTCCTTTTCGCCCCGAAAAAGGAGCATTCATGTACACCAAACAATCACTCAGACAGGAGATGATCCGGGCTGTTCAGCAGGTCAAGCAGATCAATCCGCTGGCCGGATCGATCACCAACAGCGTCACCATCAATCTGGTCGCCAATGCCCAATTGGCTGCCGGCGGCTCAGCCGCCATGGTCTATCTGCCCGATGAGGGTGAGTTTTTGGCTGGGGCCGGACAGGCGACCTATATCAATGTCGGGACCCTGCTACCGGTCTATGCGGAGACCCTGCCTCTGACTGCTAAAACACTCCATGAGAATAAGAAACCCTGGGTACTGGATCCGGTCGCGATCGGGATCGGCTCCCTTCGGACGGAGCTTTTATTGACCTTCAAGCACTACAAGCCCACGATCATCCGCGGCAATGCCTCGGAGATCATTGCCCTGGCCGGATTGTGGGCGCTCTCCGGTGGGACAGAGGTCTCTAGGGTCCGAGGAGTCGATTCGACCGATGAAGTCTTAGCCGCTCAAGAAGCCGCCATCCATTTGGCTCGCTTTAGCGGTGGTGCCGTGGCGGTCTCGGGTGAAACAGATCTCATCACCGACGGCAAGCAGGTGATCACTTCCTTTGGCGGATCTCATTTCTTTGAGAAGATCACCGGTGCCGGCTGTGCCTTGGCCGGGGTGATGGCCGTCTATGCCACGGCAGCGACACCCTTGGTGGCAGCGCTTTTGGGGAGTGCCGCCTTCAACCTGGCCGGAAAACGGGCGGAAGCCAAATCAAACGGGCCGGGCAGCTTTCAAACGAACTTTCTGGACGAACTCTACCTGGCAAGTCCGGAGGACATTGCCGATAATCCGTATGAAATGGAGGAAATAGAATGAATACACTCGTTGCCGTATCGATCGCACCGCTGGGCGTAGGGGATGAACTGTCGAAGGAGGTGGCCCAGATTGTTAGGGTCATCCGCCGATCCGGTCTGCCCAGTAAGACCAGTGCCATGTACACCGAGATCGAGGGCCAATGGGATGAGGTGATGGATGTCATCAAAGAAGCCACGATGGTCCTGACGAAGCAAGGGATCCGCACCATGGTATCGATCAAAGCCGACATCCGTCCCGGCTATGAAGGCACCATGGAGGCCAAGCTGGAACGCTTAGAGGCGGCCATGGAGACTGAGGATGAATAGACGAGACTTCGATCTCTCCGCCTATCTTGTCATCGGACCGGAGAATACCCTGGGCCGACCGGTCGAAGACATCATCGAGCAAGCGATCAGGGCCGGCATGAGCTTTATCCAGATCCGCTCGAAGGAAGCCTCGGCCAGACAACTGATCGAATGGACCGGCCGAGCCTCAAGCGTCATCGCTAAAACACGACCAGCGAAGGTAGCCCTGGTCGTCAATGACCGGCTAGATGTCGTCTTGGCCGCCAGAGATCAAGGTATCAAGGTGGATGGCATCCATGTCGGTCAAAGCGATATCCCGGTCGATGTCTGTCGAAAATACCTGGGTGAGGACGCCATCATCGGGCTGTCCGCCCGGACGGATCAGCTGATCGAGTATGTCCAAAGCGTCGACCCCTCGGACATCGATTATTTTGGGGCCGGTCCGCTCCATGAAACGGCCACCAAGCCGGACTGTGGACTCAGTCCAACCGGACAGGTGATCACTCGGAGCCTGGATGAGCTGAGTGAGCTGGCTCGTCTAAGTCCCGTCCCGGTCGTGGTCGGGGGCGGAGTCAAGGCATCGGACCTTAAAGAATTAGCGGCCACCGGTGTCGATGGCTTTTTTGTCGTATCGGCGGTTGCCGGGGCAGCCGATCCCTACCGAGCGGCCAGAGAGCTCGTCACTACCTGGCAGGCGGCCAAGCGATGAAGACGGCATTGACGATCGCCGGCAGTGACTCAAGCGGCGGAGCCGGCATCCAAGCCGATCTGAAGACCATGACCGCTCTGGGCGTCTATGGCATGAGCGCCATCACCGCCCTGACGGCTCAAAACACCGCCGGTGTTCAAGGCATCATGGAGGTGACGCCCGACTTTCTGGCTCGCCAGCTCGAGAGCATCTTCTCCGATATCACGCCGGATGCCATCAAGGTGGGCATGGTCTCATCGGCCGGCTTGATCGAGGTGATCGCTCAGAAGCTAACAAAATACCAAGCCGCCCCGGTCGTCGTTGATCCGGTGATGGTGGCTACCAGCGGCGCCAAGTTCCTGCAGACGGAGGCGATCGAATGCCTGCAAAAAAAGCTGCTGCCTCTGGCCACCGTCGTCACACCCAATATCCCGGAGGCGGAGATCCTGGCTCAGATGGTGATCGAGTCGCCCGAGGATATGATGAGCGCAGCCGGGAAAATATCACAGGACTTTCACAGCGCAGTCCTTCTAAAGGGCGGACATCAGGTGAATGATGCCAACGACCTGCTCGTCTGGCAAGAGAAGAGCCAATGGTTTTATGGCGAGCGGATCGATAATCCTAACACCCATGGCACCGGCTGCACGCTATCGAGTGCGATCGCAGCCTACCTGGCGCAAGCTAGAACACTGCCGGAGGCGATCCGGCTGGCCAAACACTATATCACCGGGTCGCTCTCTGCCGGGCTCGATCTCGGCCGCGGCAGCGGACCGCTCGATCATATGTGGAATATAAAAAAGGAGTCGAAGTGAAAAACTATACCACGCAGATGGAGGCCGCCAAAAAAGGCATCGTGACACATGAGCTTAAGATCGTGGCTGAAAAAGAAGGCTACACGGTCGAGGAGCTTTTGCCGCTGGTGGCTGAGGGCAAGGTCGTCATCAGCGCCAATAAGAAGCATACGTCGTTGGATCCGGTCGGCATCGGCTCGATGCTCCGGACCAAGATCAATGTCAACCTCGGCATTTCCCGCGACT
>DUPT01000016.1 GCA_012838225.1 Tissierellia bacterium | reverse complement strand
GGAAATCACCGTTTTTCTCATGATAGGCCTTGATCAGCATCAGACCCGTCAGTTCACCCTGAGCTCCGGCAGCCGGTTGCAGGGTGAAGGCATCCATGCCGGCAATCACCTTCAGCATCTCCTGGAGCCCATACATCAGCTCAAGCGAACCCTGGAGGGTATCGATCGGCTGCTTGGGATGGAGATAGCTCAGCGCCGGGATCTTAGCCACGTCCTCATTGATCTTGGGATTGTACTTCATCGTACAAGAGCCTAAGGGATAAAAGCCGGTATCGACCGAGTGATTGAGGAGCGAGAGATTGAGATAGTGTCGCATGATCTCATTTTCCGATACCTCCGGCAGATCGAGATCCTGTCTCAGATCGCCCAGTGCACTCAGATCGGCTTCGGGAACATCGAGCTTCGGCAATGAATAACCGATTTGACCCGGGGTGGATTTTTCAAATATCAGCGTATTATAGTGGCTCATTGAAACCTCCTTACGACCTCGAGGTACCGATCGAGTTCTTCTTTGGTCCGTTTTTCCGTCACGGCAATCAGGATCTCATTGTCCTCGAGCTCAATGCCGCCCAGGATGTTCTCTGCCTTGAGGGCTTCGAGCAATTCCTTGGCATCGCCCTTGTATTGCAGGGTGAACTCCTTGAAATAGCTATTGCCGCGGGTCTCGTTGAACAGTCCCGTCTCAAGCAGGCCCTGTCGCAGATAGGTGGCCTTGGAATAGGCCTGGCGACAGACCTCCTTTAGACCCTCGGGTCCCATGACATTGAGATAGATCGAGGCAACGAGGGCATTGAGGGATTGATTGGAGCAGATATTACTGGTCGCTTTGTAGCGCCGGATATGCTGTTCGCGAGCTTGAAGGGTCAAAACGAAGGCCCGCTCACCGCGTGAGTCACGGGTCATACCGGCCACCCGACCGGGGATCCGGCGGATGTGCTTACGGCTCACGGCCATATAGCCCAGGTACGGGCCGCCCAGGTTCATGCCATTGCCCAAGCTCTGACCGTCGCCGACGACGATATCGATGCCGTAGTTACCGGGCTTTTCGAGGACTCCTAGGCTGATGGGATCGGTGATCAGGACCGAGAAGACCTTGCCTTCGGTCTGAGCACCGAACTGCTTGACATCCTCGAGTGTGCCGTAGTAGTTCGGGTTCTGCAAGACGACACAGGCCGTCTGGGGATCGACCTCATCATCGAGCTGTGACAGATCGGTCCGGCCATCGACCACCGGCAGCGTCACGACCTCGATCCCGCGAAAATGCAGGTAGGTCTTGATGACGGCCATATACTCGGGATTGATGGCTTCACTCACCAGCACGCGGCTGGCTTTACGGGTATTATTGATCGCCAGTAGGACCGCCTCGGCGGTGGCATTAGACACATCATACATCGAAGCATTCGAGGTATCCATACCGGTCAGCTGGCAGATGAGGGATTGGTACTCAAAGATCATCTGCAGCGTGCCTTGGGCGATCTCGGGCTGATACGGTGTATATGAGGTATAGAATTCGCTGCGCCCGATGATATGATCGATGATCAGCGGTCGGAAGTGATCATACACTCCGCCGCCCAGAAAGCAGACATTCTCACTCAGGTTCTCGTTCTTTTGACCGAGTTCATTCGCATGGCGGAGCATGTCCCATTCGCTCAGAGCATCCTCGATGGGCAGATTACCCTGATAGCGAAGATTCTTCGGAATATCGGAAAACAGTTCATTGATAGAAGAAATCCCAAGTTCCCTCAGCATTTCTTGTGTGATCTGTTCGCCATTTGGAATATAGCGATGCGATGTCATCTAGGCTTCGCTTTCGAGGAAGGCCTTATATTCGTCTTCGTCCATCAGCTCATCGAGTTCTGATTCGTCGGACATTTGAACAGCGGCGATCCAGTTCTCCATCGCATCTTCATTGATCAGCTCCGGTTGGTCCTCCAGGGCCTCATTGACCTCAACGATCGTCCCGGAGACGGGGGCAAAGATATCGGATGCGCTTTTGACGGATTCTACAACACCCATCGGGTCGCCGATGGTGACTTCATCATCGATTTCCGGCAGTTCGACATAAACGATGTCTCCCAGTTGCTCCTGAGCGTAATCCGAAATCCCGACGTAGGCCACGCCATCTTTGACTTGAACATATTCATGTTCGTTCGTGAAAAGTACTTTAGCCATTTTTCCTCCTAAATAATTGATTCGCGTTGTTATTTTTTCGCCAGAAAGCGTTTGCTGATCTGGACAGCTTTCAGCTTTTTATTACGTACCCCAATGAGCAGCTCGTCACCAAGTTTTGCGTACTCGGATTGGATCAGTGCATTGGCGATCGTCTTACCGACAGTCGGTGATTTATAGCCGGTCGTGATGAGACCGATCTCCTCACCCTCAAGATTGTAGACCGGATAACCCGAGCGAGCAATGCCGCGGTCGAGGACCTCGAGGGCAACGATCTTTCGGTTGGAGCCGTTGTCTCGTTCGGTCTTGATGACATCGGAGCCGATAAAGTCGCCGTCCTTTGACACAAAGAAGCCAAAGCCGCTTTCGATCGGTGTCCGATCCGCCGCCAGTTCATTGCCATAGAGCGGCAGTCCCGCTTCGAAGCGGAGGGTATCTCGGGCCCCCAGACCCGCCGGCTCGACAACACCTTCTCCGACCCTTAGGATCTCATTCCAGACCTTTGAGGTGTCCTCCGGCTTGACAAAGATCTCAAAGCCGTCCTCTCCGGTATAGCCGGTCCGTGAGACCATCGCCGCCACACCTGCGACCGTCAGATCGTCGTTGAACCGGAACAGCTTGATTTCATCGAGATCGACCTCGACCAGCTTTTGAAGGACCTCTTGGGCTTTGGGTCCCTGCAGAGCCAAAACACCATAGTCATCCATCTGATCGATCACCTCGACATCGAAGTCACCGACCTGTGAGCGCAGCCACTCCATATCGACATCGTGATTGGCGGCATTGACGACCATGAAGTACTCGTTGTCATTTACCTTGAACGTCAGCAGATCCTCGATCACTCCGCCCTCGGGATTGAGTAAGAAGCCATATACGATCTGTTTGTCTTCGAGCCCGGCAACATCATTGGTAAAGACGTGTTGGACGTACTCGGTGGCCTGAGGACCTTTGATCCGGACCTCACCCATGTGAGAGACATCGAACAGTCCGGCCTGATTTCGCACAGCTTCATGCTCTTGGACCAGTCCGCGATAGCGGATCGGCATATTCCAGCCGGCAAAATCGACCATTTCCGCCCCAAGATCGACGTGATCTTGATAAAGGGGTGTTTTTTTCACTATAGACCTCCTCTTGTTCTATACTTCTATCTTATCCCAATTGCCATAAAATACAACATGGGTTAAAAAAAAGACGTTAGAAGTTATAACGTCTTTTGCCTTTGAGGGGAGTAAACTCGATCTGCTTCATGAACTGTCGGCCGATCAGGCCGGTCAAAAAGCCGGTCACGACCGCCGCCACGATCAGGATCGGATAATAGACCCGAGCGATCGAGAAGCTGTTGATCAGCAGCCCCAGCACGATCGTCTGAGCACTATTATGCAAAAATGCCCCGATGATCGAGATGCCGACCAAAGAAAACAGCCTGGTCGCGCCCATGAGAAGGAGCTTCATACCGACCAGGGATACCAGTCCCCCACTCATCGAATAGAGGAGCGAGATGGGCGAGCCGGCAAAGATACTGACCAAGATGACCCGAAGCACCACGATGATGAACACCTGCTTAAAATCAAACAGGTAGAGGGCCAGGAGCGTCACGATATTGGCTAGGCCGAGCTTGACGCCGGGGACATTGATCAGCGGAATAAAACGCTCAAAATAGCTCAGCACCATCGCGATCGTGATCATCAGCGCCATCGTCGTAAACTGCAACAGCTTGATCTTATTCACTGATGGCATCCATTTCCGGCTGATCGCCCTCGCCCTTGATCACGACGCTCACCCGGTGCGGCAGGCAGACGATCGCCCGACCGACGGTCTTTAGCGGCGCGGTATGGACGCACAACTGATCGCGGCAATTGGCATCGATCATCGACACCACACCGTCTTCGATCTCGATCAGATTGGTCTGATCGTCGTATTCGAGGCGGATGGTCTGATCCACACTCAGCCTCTCCACCTGGACGACCTGGCCGTCCTTGGCGATCTCGACCAAGGAGCCCGCCTCCCGATGCGTCAGATTGTAGCCGAACAGGGCAGCGGCCATCAATAGAAAGATGATCGCTACCACGCCATCCATTTTTCTCATAAAAACACCAATGCTAGCGCCAAGCCCAGACAATATGTCAGGGCGATCAGGACATAGTTCCTGACCGAAAAGATAAAGGTTTCAGACTTTGCCACCTTGGCCATAAAGGCCCGGACATTGGCATAGACCCGGCCGACACTCACAAAGACCAGCAGCACCGTCCAGGGCAAGACGCCAAAGATGATCAGGCCCAAGATGATCAGATAACAGGCCAGATAATTGAGGCTGAACAGTCGCTTCCCCTGCTCCAAGCCGATATAGTGCGGCAGTGTGTAACGACCGTTTCGACGGTCCTCGGTCAAATCGGACATATTATTGGCCAGCATGATATTGGCCGTCAACAGGATAAACGGGGAGCCGACCAAAACCACCCGCAGGATCTCACGCAGATTCAGCTGGAGCATCTCCCCCTGAAGCCCGATCCAGCCGGCCTGACTGTTATGGATATAAACGGCTAGAAAGGTGATGATGCCACCCATGGTCACACCGCTTAGGATCTCGCCAAACGGGGTGTGATTGATCGGCACCGGACCGTAGGAATAGATAAACGCGATCCCAAAGCTCACCATCCCCAGAAGCAGCACCACCGGACCGGTCCGAACGACCAGCAGGATCCCGGTGACCAAGCTGATCAACAACAGCACCAGGAGGATGATCTCGCCGACTTTAGGCGACAGCTCATCGCGCAGGATGACATTCTGATAGTCTCTGGCATAGTCCTTTTCCAGCCGGTCATGCCTGGCATCGAACAGATTGTTCAGACCGGTGGTAAACATATCGAGTACCAGGAGCGACACAAAGAACAGTCCAAAGGCCAACCAATCAAACCGACCATAGTACCAGGCACTGAACAGACTGCCCAGGATCAGTGGAAACTGTGAGGCGACCTTAGTTTTAATTTCAACGAAACGAAAAAACTGTTTCAATGTCATCAGTAGGCCCTCGAACGAAGCACTCCGATCAATTCCTGCAGGTCCTGTCGACCCTGATTGCCCGGCAGGGACACGATCGCCTGATCGATCTTGTCAAAGTATCGGTTCAGCAGCTGCCTGGTGCGATCATAAGCCGCGCTCTCCATCACGAGCTGGCGGATCTCACTTGAGAGATCGGTCTGAGTGCTTAGGAGCCGACGCATCCGCTCCGGTTCTTCTTCGAGTGCAAACAGGATCGGCAGATTGTAGTTTCCGATCAGCAGATCCTTTTGCAGCTCCTTTCCGACCAGCGCTTCATCGCCCTCAAAATCGAGTAGATCATCCTGGATCTGAAAGGCCATCCCCAGGTGATAGCCGATCCGTTGGAGCTTTTGCTTAAGCGGTGGCTCCTTGGCGGCGGACCCCAGCGCCAGTGAAAACAGGGCGGCCGTCTTACCGGAGATGATCCGCAGGTACTCTCTCACACTCTGGTCGGTATTGTAGCGGTGATGCCACTGCTTCATTTCCGCCAGACAGATCTGCTGCATCAGCTTGGCCAGACCGACCAGCTCCGACTTGTCGATGCCGGTGCCTGAGAGATAGACGAACAGCGAGCTGAACAGATAGTCGCCCAGATAGATCGCATACTCCTTGGAGTACTTGCTCTGGATCGACTCCTTCCCGCGGCGAAGCTTCGACTCATCGATGACATCATCGTGGATCAGTGTCCCGATATGGAGCATCTCCAGCGACGTCGCGATCACCAGGTCACGCTGGGTTTTTGCGATCTCAGCCCCGATAAGCGATAGCAGCGGGCGGAGCATTTTCCCCCGCATAGTCTTAAGATAATCAAGAGAACCGTTAAGATAACGGTCCCCTGATTTCAAATAGTTGATTAAGTTTTGATCAATGGTATCCAGATCATCGGAATACCTTTGAAACACGGTCATACTACCAGCCCTTGACTCGGTCGGTAAACAGATACCACTTCTGGACAAAGCCGAGCTTACGCCATTGCTTCTTCAACCACGGGATGACCCAGTAGTCAAGACCAAAGGTCGAACCGGAGCCGAACAGGGTCGCGACCGAGGCCACCATGAACCAGATCATCTCTGAGGTCGCCATGCCGGAGACATAGATCATGCCTGACATTGCAAGAGAGACGGCCGAGGCCACAAAGGTGAACAGACCAACGATCAGCAGGATGCCGATCACGATCTCCGCCAGCACCATCATGGTCTGGAAGACCGAGGCCAATCCCGTGAAGCTGCCATCGGCATTATAGAACAGCAGATCCATAAACCAATTGGTGATCGATTGGAGGAAGCCCGGTACCGGTAGGGCACTCCCCCACTCGGCGGCGGCCTCCCCGGCCGGTGAGGCACTGGTGGTAGCGGCCAGCTCCGACATCGGGATCAGGAAAATATTGCTCGGATCCGACATCACCTGCGGCAGCTTATCGAGTCCCGACAGGAGCCATTTGAGACCTAAGAAGACGCGCAGCGGCACCAGCAGGAAGTTGGGCGAACGCTTCGAGAAGAAGCCACCGACAAACGAACGACGGTCCTCGATATGGAAGATCTCATGCAGCAGATAGGTCCAGACCTTGTTCAGACCGGCCACCTGCAGGAAGTAGACGATATTGATGAAGTGTTTGACGAACATGGCAAAGAAGCCCGAAAGGTGGATCTTTCGATCGCCAAACTCCAACTGAGCGACCCCGTAGCGGCCACCGATACAGACCATGGCGCCGTGGAACTCAGGCTTATACTCCACCATTTCCTGGTTGTTCAGCACCGCCAGGATATTGTGGGCGACGGTGTCGGACGAGTGCTCGGCGTTTTCGACCATTTGCGGGACCGGGCGCTCTTCGCCTTCGGGGATATAGAAGATATTATCACCGACCGCAAATACATTGTCGTGGTCGAGCGATTGGAGATATTTATTGGTATGGACGCGGTTACGGCCCTGCTTTTGGAGCGATGCCGAAGCCATGATGTCCGAGCCCTCGATCCCGGCGGCCCAGATGGCCGTATAGGTCGGGATATTGTCTCGTCCGTCAAAGCGGACTTCATTTTCTGTCACCTCGACGATCTTGGCGCCCAGGATGACATCGATGTTTTGCTTGAGTAGATATTTGTGGGCCTTATCGCTCACCTTATCATCAAAGATCGGCAAGACCTTGGGCAGCATATCGGCTACGTGGATCTTGACGTCTGATTCGGCGATCGAGAAGGTCCGGCATAAGCGGTCCTTCCACTCGGCCAATTCGCCGACCATTTCGATCCCGGTAAAACCGCAACCGATAATGACAAAGGTCAACAGCGCCGCCCGTTTGGCCGGGTCCAGCTCGATGCTGGCGGCTTGGAATTGCTCGCGGATATGATCCTTGATCATGACCGCATCTTCATAAGTCCAAAGGGTCAAACCATGCTCTTGGACACCGGGGGTGCCAAAGAAGGTCGGCTTGGAACCGGAGGCGATCACCAGGTAGTCGTATTCATAATTACCGACCGTACCGATGATCTGTTGATTATCATAGTCGACTTTGGTTACTTTGTCGTGGATGACATCGACCTTGCGCTGATTGAAGATCCGCTCCAGATTGATCCGGATGGCATCTTCAGGCACACGCTCACAAGCCACTTCATGCAGTTCAGTCAACATGGTGTGATAGGTGTTCTTGTCGATCAGCGAGATCTGAACGTCATCACGTTTGCGAAGCTGCTTTTCCAGCTTCTTTGCAGTCAGGATACCTCCGTAACCGCCGCCTAAAACGACAATTCGTTTCATGCATGCTCCTTTCACTCGACCAGCGTGAAGCTGGTATCGGTTAACTTGAATATATTCTTCAATCCATTAGAAATTATAACATGTTTATCTTTGGTTACAAAGATGGCTTCGAGATTTTCTTTCGATTCGATAAAATCTTTGCCTTTTTGTAACCCCATCGCATAGACCGAGGTCGAATAACCATCGGCTTCGATCGATCGATCGGTGATGATCGAGACACTGGCCAGATCGCTCTCGACCGGATAGCCGGTCTGATAATCCAAAATATGATGATAGCGCCGGCCATCGACCTCGAGGAAGCGTTCATAGTCACCGCTGGTGACGATCGTCTGCGACTGGACACCGAGTGTCCCCAGAGGCGTATTGGTCCCGGCAAACGGATCGCGGATGCCGACGACAAAATCAGCCCCCGATTTACTACCGACCACCAACACATTGCCCCCCAGATCGATGATGGCCGATTCGACCCCGTGCTCATGGCAGATCCGGGCGACCTCATCGGCGGCAAAGCCCTTGGCGATCGCCCCGAGATCGATCTCGGTCCCGGGCTCGAGCCGGACCTGATTGCCATCCAGGAAGTGGACCTTGTCGACTCCGATGGTGGTGAGGCCCTGGTCGATCTCGGCTTGAGACGGGATCCTGGCCCGATCGCTCCCGATCGCCCAGGCGTCGATCAAGACACCGAGCGTCGGATCGAAGGTGCCACCCGATATCTCATTGAACCGGATGGCTTCTTTTAGCACGGTCAAGGTATCGGGATGGAGCTCGACCGGTTCGCCGTCGGCGTGATTGAGTCGGTAGATATCACTGCCCTCCAGCGTATAGCTCATCCGCTCCTCGATCTCATGGAGCCGGGCCATGATCCGATCCATCACAGCCGGATCCTGATTATCATAGAGCTTGATCCGGACGACGGTCCCGAGGGCATAATCGATTTTTTCCAGATACGGTTGGCTGTTTTGGTCTTCCGGTGACTGGCAGGCGCTCAAAAACAGCAGCAGCCCGACCAGCAGTACCAGTTTTTTCATATGGCCACCTTAACAAAAAAAGGGGGCTTTAGGTGACCTAAAGCCCCGCGATTTGAAAATTATAAACCTAAAGCTTGTTTGATCAGATCGTAGAAGCTATTGACGTGGATCGAGACACCACTGATGGCATCGGTATTGCCTTCATCATTGGAATACTCGATGTCGAGGTTTTGAGTTTCGAGCAGATAGTCTTCGACGGCCTTGGCTTGAACATCCCATTCGGCTTGAGCACCACCGCTGGCGACCATCGGGTATTTCCCTTCGGCGACGGCTGTGATCTTATCGAGCTCAGGATCTTCTTCATTGATGGCATTCCATTTGGCCGCTACGATATTGCCGTTCATGACGACAAAGTCAACGAACTCCTTCCAACCGCTATCACCAAAGTCGGCCGCTTCTTGATGGTAGGTACCATCGGTATAGGGACCGGGAGTGGTGACACCGGCGTCGAGGGCTTTTTGAGCCAGTTCGGTCAGACCATTGACATGGATCGACACGCCGCTGATAGCATCGGTGCGACCTTCTTCATCGAGTTCGATGCTGGTCGGATCTTGGACCTCGATCAGGTAGGCTTCGGCCTTGTCGGCTTGCTCATCCCATTCGGCTTGCGCGTCGCCGGCAGCTACCATCGGGTATTTGCCTTGTTCGACGGCTGTGCGTTTGTCGATGCCCAGTTGATTACTGACAGCATTCCAATCGACATCGGTGATCTTGCCATCCTTGACTTCGAGGGCAACAGTTTCTTTCCATCCGTTCTCAGCGAACTCATCGGCCATGGCAAAGTACTTACCATCGGCATAGCCGGACTCCGGTGCATCGGCCGGAGTGTCGGTCGGTTCGTCAGCCGGAGCAGCCGGTGAACAGGCGGCTGTGATCATCAGAACCAGTACTAGCAGTGCAATTAATTTCTTCATTTGGTTTTCCCTTCTTTAAGTATTTCTTTCCTGAGTGTACACTTTTTTCGGAAAAAGTCAAGAGGAACAAGCAAAGCTTGTTCCTCAAAAGTGATAAAGGTTGCTGTTTTATGGCAGGATCGTGACCTTGACGGTGCGTCGACCGAAGTTGATACACGTCTGATAGTCATAGTAGAACAGGTCGATGATATTCCCGATGACGGCGCTGCCGGTATCGGCGGCAATGGCTTCACCGTAGCTTGGCCATTCATCGACGCTCTCGATCAGAAGCCTCGTTCCCAGCGGGATGACATTGGGATCAACGGCCACCTTACCGGGTCCGCTCGGGACGCCCGAGAAGGTGATCCCGATATCATTATAGGCGGTAGCAGTCATATACATGACGGTGCCCTGCGCCTCTGCGACCGGTTCGGCCGGGGCCGGCTCGGCTGCCACCGGTTGGCTAACATCGGCCACATAGGCCGGTTCGACCGGTGCTTCTTCGCTGCGTGATACGACGACCGGTTCAACATAGGTGCCATGAGCAATGATCTCCGATACGGGTTGAGCGATCTGCTGATCCACGATCTCGGTCGAGACGACTCGGCCATCGATCACATTCTCGCGAATCACGGTCGTGATCAGACCGGTCTCACCGACTCGGACCATTTCGACGGTGCCATAGGCCAACTGATCGTCTTCGACGGTGACCGATTGATACGCCAGGTCGCGATCGATCGTTTTCTCACGGACCTCCATCTTCTTGATCGTGATGACCAAACCATCGACGACCGCGGTGTCTCGTGAGGGCTCTACCAGATCCTGATCCGAGACCACAGTATTCAACTTAGCTAATACGTCTGCGACTGTCTTGTCATGTGTTTTTACAAGTGATTGCCTCTCCCCTTCGATCACGGTGACGTTCACCGCCCGGGAGACTTCAATGTTCATGCCGTCTATAATTTTTTGATCGAGGTCATAGTTGACCCGGTCATGAGCATCCAAAATGATTTGATTGTTGTGTAACACATCTTTTACGGTGTCGGCATCCGTATGAACTGCCACCTCTTCGCCGTCAACAAATAGTTTGATGTCGGAGAAGGCGATGTTTCTTTGTCCGGCTACAGCTACCAGGGCGATCGTCAAAACGATCAAAAGTAGACCCGGCAGGTAGCGGAATAGCGTTCTTTTCATCCGAACCTCCTTGCACGGGAAGTATAGATGAACTTTTTTAAAATGTCAAATCGGGGATGATAAAAGTGCTGCCATCCCTTGGATTATCAACGAAATTCACGTTCAAACCGAATATTTTCTCGATATTTTCAGCCGTTAAAACCTGCTTGGGCTCGCCGAAATCAGCCAGGCTCCCCTGCGACAAAAGGGCGATTTTATGGGAAAAATTGAACGCCAGGTTCAAATCATGCATGATGGCAATGACAGAAATATTTTTATTTTCGCAATATTCCTTGACAATTCGGAGCATACTTAGCTGCTGATTCAGATCGAGGAAGGTGATCGGCTCATCGAGGAATAGGACTTTTGGCTCCTGGACCAAGGCCTTAGCCAAAAAAACCCGCTGCCTCTCTCCCCCGCTCAGATACTCGATCGGGCGATCACGGTACTGGGCGATATCGGTCAGCACCATCACCTCCTCCACCTTGGCATGATCGATCGGCTGAAGACCGCGGAAGCGCTCGGTATGAGGATAGCGACCCAGCTCGACATACTCCTGGACACTCAAGGTATGACTCAGCGCCTGAAACTGCGGCATATAGGCCATCACCTGGGCCCGCTGTTTGGTTGTGTATTCATCGATGGATTGTCCAACCAGTTTGATGACGCCCTTGGCCGGCAGGATCCCAAGCATGATCTTCATCAGCGTGGTCTTGCCCGACCCATTGGGCCCGATGATACTGACCCGCTCCCCCTGACGGATGCGAAGAGAAATCCCGGCGATCCGAAACTCATCGGCCTGATACCGAAATACCACATCTTCGATTTGGATCATGAGGACCTCCGTTTCAGCCGAATGATCAGGTAGATAAAGTATGGCGAGCCGAGAAAGGCCGTGATGATCCCGATCGGCAATTGCCTCGGTGAGACGATCGTGCGGGCGATCAGATCAGACGCCATCAAAAAGCTCGCACCGGCCAGGGCCGAGATCGGGATCAGACGCCGGTGATTGGGCCCGACCAACAGCCGAACCAGATGTGGGATCACCAGCCCGACAAAGCCGATGATGCCGCTGATCGAGACCACAAAAGCCGTACTGAGCGATGCCACCACTAAAAGGATCTTAGACACCCTGGGGGCATTGGTGCCGGTCGTGATCGCCCCGTCCTCACCGAGGACCATCAGGTTCAGATCCTTCCAGTAGTAGAAATAGACGACCACCGAGGCCAGGACCGGCAGCACCACCAGCCGCACCTGCGAAAACCGAATGGCATTGAGGCTGCCCATCGTCCAAAATATGATCTGCTCCATGTGCTCTTGATTGAGCGCCACCATCAAAGACACCACCGCCGATAAGAAAGATCCGACGGCGATCCCGCTTAAAATGAGAACGGTCGAATCCATCTTGCCATCGATCCAACCGATGGTATAGATGAAGATCAGTGCCAGCAGGGCACCGACAAAAGCAAACACACCGGTCCAGCCGCTCGAGAGTCCCGGGATGATAAAGCTGATCGTCGCTCCCAGAGCCGCCCCCGAGGAGATGCCCAGCATATACGGGTCGGCCAAGGGATTTCGAAAGCAGGTCTGAAAGACCACCCCGGAATTGGCCAAGGCCATCCCGATGAGACCGGCCGCCAGTGCCCGGGGCAATCGAAGCTGCACCAGGATCTGATAGTACATCGGCTCGATCGCCTCATCACCCAGGCCCAGCATCGCCAGCAGCTGACCTGAGGGGATCCGTTCGCTTCCGATCAACAAAGAAGCGACAAAAGCGATGATGAAAAGGCCGACAATCAGCAGACTGCCGGCGTATTTCCTAGGTTTTATCGACCTCATTATTCAAACAGATCCGGGTGCAGGATCTTCGCGATCGTCTCGATCCCCTCGACGATGCGCGGTCCTTGACGATCTAACAGATCGGGGCTGATCTCATAGACCCGGTCTTCTTTGACGGCCGTGAGCTGATCGTAGTTCTCAGCCGCCATAAAGGTTGGCTTCATATCCCATTGATTCGACGTAATGATGATCTCCGGATCGGCCGCTAGCAGATTTTCCAGATTGTAGCTCCAACCGGTCGCGTCCTTGGCGATATTGTCGCCTCCGGCCAGTCTGATCATATCGTGGATGAAGGTCTCACCGGTGGCGGTAAAGTCACCATCCGGCCCAAAGCCGACCACATAATAGACTGAGGTGGGCTCGGCTCCGGCCACCTTTTGGTTGATGGCCGCAATGTCGTCTTTCATTTTAGCGCTGACTTCCTTGGCCTTGTCTTCCCGGCCAAACAACGCCCCGACCCGCTCGATCAGCTCATAGGTCGCCTCGACCGTTTCGACCTGCTCGAACCGCACCACTTCGATCCCGGCGGCTTCAAGCTGAGAGCTCAGATCCGGATTGTCAAACACATGGATGGCATAATCAGGTGCCAGGCTGATGATTTTTTCAACATCGGGCTCCATCAGCGAACCAAAGGATTCGACCGATTCGACCTCGGCCGGATAGGTGTCAAAATCCGATCGACCGACCAGATTGTCCCCTAGATCGAGGGCGTAGACAATCTCGGTCAAGCTCGGTGCCAGACTGACGATCCTCAGATCACTCTCGTCGCTGCCTCCCTCGGGTGCACAGGCTGAGAGCAGCAGCACCAATACCAACAGTAGACTTAGTTTTTTCACATGTTCCTCCTTGTGTCTCCTGGTTGTCTAAAAGAAAAAATCTTTTCACAAGGAAAAGAATTGATACATCCTCATGACCCAGTGAGTTTGCGTTTGTATTCCCATGTATCTGACTCGTCTTGAGGACTCACAGTGGCCGGACCGTGCTAGACTCTCACTAGCTTCCATGGTAATGAATACATATGTGATTGATCACAGTATAGCACACTGGACTTTTTTTTCCAATCTTTTGTGTCTGTGGTAGTATAGCTTCAGGAGAAAAAAATGTTTGATAGCTTTGTCATAGAACGCATTACCAAGGAGCTGACCGATCGTATCAAGGGACACCGAGTCCAACGGATCTCCCAGATGGCCAAGGATCGGTTTGCCTTTAAATTCAGTGCCACCCGCCATCTGATCATCGACCTGAGTCCCCAGACCTACCATATCAGTCTGAGTGCCGATAAGCCGGTCGATCATGGCCAGATCACGGGGCTGTATACCGGTCTCAGAAAGCATCTGACCGGTGCCCGGCTGCTCGATATCAAGCAGCACGACTTCGACCGGACTCTTGAGCTTCGCTTTGGCAATCTCAGCAGCATCATGGAACCGGTAGAACTCTCACTCTATCTTGAGATGATGGGTCGTCACGCCAATGCCATCCTGGTCGATCAGGCGGGACTGATCATCCAGGCCCTGAAGTTCTCTGATGCCCAGCAGCATCCGATCGTCATGGGAGAGCCCTATACGACCTTTTCGCCCCGCAAAAAAGATCCCTTCGAGTCCGAGGACGATTTCTCGAATGCCTTGCAGTATAAGGGGTTTACGAAATCACTCCTTCGTTTGTTGCCCGAAGACATCAAGGAGCGCTCCATTTCAGAAATCAGTCACTGGCTGCTGACAAGCAATTCACCGGCCATCTATACCGAAAACGATACGCTGATCAACTATCACTTGTTTCGCAACGGTGAACTTTCTTTAGTTGAAACAGAGGATATCTTTGAAGCGATGAACCGCTACTACGCCCAGCAGCCCGATCACTCGAAGACCTCTCAGATCGCCAATCACCGCCACCGGCTGCAGGCTCGCTTGAAGCAGGTGGGCGAAAAGATCGATCGCCTCGAAGAGACTGCCCGGGAATTCGATCAAGCCGAGCAGTTTAAGAATCAGGCCGATATCCTCTATGCCAATCTCTATACCATCGAAGCCGGTCAGGCCCTCTTCTCAGGCTTTGACTTTGAGGGACGACCGATCACGATCGAACTCGATCCGGCCAAGACGGCCTCACAAAACGCCCAGAAGCTGTATGAGCGCTACCAGAAGATGACGCGCGGCAAAAAGATTGTCGCTCACCAAACGGCTCTGGCCAAAAAAGACCAAGCCCTGCTAGAGCAGCTACTGTATGATCTGGACCAGATCTCAAAACACCAAGAGATCGAGGAGTTTGAAGCGATCATGCGCCGGCACGGCCTGATCAAAACAACGAAGAAGCAATCGGCCCCGCTCAAATCGCAACCCAAGGAGATCATCTACCGCGACACAAAATATACTATAGGAAGAAACTCCTATCAGAACGAACAACTGATCAGCCAGGTGACCAATCGCGATTTCGTGTGGTTTCATGCCAAGGGCATCCCCGGCTCTCATGTTGTGATGCATCTGCCGCTGTCGCAGGCCGATGAGGACCGACTCGAATACGGCGCGAAGCTGGCCGCCAGCTACTCCAAAGCCGGTCCCGGCGTCAAGGTAGCGGTCGATTATCTGAGAGTCGGACAATTAAAAAAGCCCCGAGGGGCTGCCCCGGGCTTTGTCACCTTCACCAATCAAACAACGGTTCATGTGGTCGGTGAAAAAATCGATCCCTGATCATCCGAGAGGATGGTCTTTTTTTTATTGATTGCTGTCCTGAAAAACGTGGATGAATTCCTGAACACGCTGCTTGATATCATCTCGGATCTGTCGGGTGGTCTCGAGGCGCTCAGCCTCATCTCCCTCGATGTCGAGCGGATCACGAAACTGCCAACGAAGAGACAGCATCAGGCTCGGAAAGACCGGACACTTTTGGGAGGCGGCTGAATCGCACAGCGAGATCACGATATCGAAGTGTCTATCGTCTTTGAAGAAATCAAAGACCGAATCGATCGACTGCTGAGAAAGATCATAGCCGATCTCCTTCATCACCTGCGTCACGATCGGCGGGATCGTTAGGTCTGCCTCCCCCAGCCCGGCGCTGCTGGCCACAAAGGAGTCCCGGCCCAGGTCGTTTAAAAAGGCCTCGGCCATTTGAGACCGGCTGACATTGTTCGTCCCAAGAAATAATACTCGCAGCATAGTTTTGTCTCCTATCATGCTTTTATTCATATATATCAGAAATCAAGCGGCTTGGGCCGTTTCTTCGTAAGTCTTAAACCAAACATAACAATAAAAAAACGGACCCTTCGATCCGTTTGTGGAGCTACTGGGGGGACTCGAACCCCCGACCTATTGATTACGAATCAATTGCTCTACCATCTGAGCCACAGTAGCCGATACTCGCTTACTTATAATACACCAATTCAGCCGATAAGTGAAGCCTATTTTGTTTGTCGTCGCAGCCGATCGATCAGCTGTTGAAAATCAGCCGGCAGGTCGGAGTCAAATACCATCGGCTGGCCGTTTGGATGGATAAAGCGCAGCCTTTTGGCATGGAGGTATTGGCCGTGCCTGCGATACTCGGCTTTTCTTGGGCCATAGACCGGGTCTCCCACGATCGGGTGATGGATCGACTGGAGATGGACCCGGATCTGGTGGGTCCGACCGGTCTCTAAGCGACAGGCCAGCAGGCTGTGCTGATCGAAGACCTCGATGGTCTCGATATGGGTGACGGCTCGTCGGCCCAAAGGATCGATCGCAAATCGTTTCCGATTGGTCGGACTTCGCCCGATCGGCAGATCGATCGTACGCTGTGAGAAGCCGACCCGGCCATGGACCAGCGCCCAATAGGTCCGGTCGATATCATGGCGTTTAAACAGGTCGAGAAAGTAGCGGTGGGCCGCATCGGTCTTGGTCACGACCAACAGCCCGGTCGTATCCTTATCCATGCGGTGGACGATGCCGGGACGCCGAGACTCGGCTTGGGCCAAGTCCTCGAAGTGATACAGCAGTCCGTGGACCAGGGTATCGCTCGGATGGCCTGGTGCCGGATGGACCACCATGCCGCGGGCTTTATTGATGATGGCGATCGCTTCATCCTCATAGACGATATCAAGCGGCAGAGCCTGAGGCGTCAGCGCCTCCTCTTCAGTCTTTGGAGGCAATTCGACCCTAATGACATCGCCGGCTTGGACGAGATAGCTCTTTTTGACCGGTCGCTGCTTGATCGATACCTGCCCCTGTTTGATCAGTTGTTGGATCCTAGAACGGGATAAATCAGGCAGGGCCGATGCCAGATAGTGATCTATCCGATTACCGGCCGCTGCTTGATCGACGATGAGTTTAGTCATCGACCCGCTCGATCTCGATCTTGGTCGGCTGATCATTCAATCGAACCTCCTCGATCATAAGCTCGGCTGGCTCCATCTCATCCGCCAACAGCTCACCCATGATAAAGTCGCGGTGCTCTTCGATGGCGGCTTCAAAGGCCGGGGTCGATTGGTATTTGATGGTGATATGATCGGCCACCTCAAAGTCCTTGGCCCGACGCATCTGCTGGACATTCGAGACGAACTCGCGGGCATAGCCCTCCTTGATCAACTCCTCATCGAGTTGATGATCCAAAATGACAAATAGATCCTCCTGGGTCTGGATGGTGAAGTTCTCTTTGGCTTCGACCAGCACCTCGACCTCATTAGACGAAACCTCCAGTCCGGCAATTTCAACTGTTTCGTGGTTTCTCAGCTTCAGACCGATTTGATTGGAATCGACCTGCTTGAGTTCCTTTTGGAAGGCGCCCATGTTCTTGCCCAGGATGGGTCCCAGGACCGGGAAGTTAGGCTTGAGCCGGAAGTTCATATAGGTTGTCAAATCATCGGTATAGCGGAGCTGTTTGATATTGAGCTCTTCTTGGATAATCGGCTCCAAGCCGCTTAGCGTGCTCTCCCAGCGCTGATCGACCAGGGCTTGTGAGAGCGGCTGACGGACCTTGATACCGACGGTCTCTCGAGCGGCCCGACCCATCGTCACGATGGTATGAGCCAGCTTCATTCGACGATTGAGCTCGGGATCGATCAGTGAGGGGTCGGCCTTGGGGAAATCCGATAGATGGACCGATTCCTCACCGGTCAGGCTGCGATAGATCTCCTCGGTGATATAGGGCGCGATCGGCGCACTCAGCTTGACCAGGGCCAACAGCACCTCATAGGTCGTGTTATAGACGCTTTGTTTGTCGGTGTCGAATTCCTCCTTCCAGTAGCGCCGACGCGATCGCCGGATATACCAGTTGGAGAACTCATCATTCAAGAAGTCTTGGATTTGACGGGTCGCCAGGGTCAGATCGTAGTGATCATAGGCCTCACTCACATCGGTGATGACCTGGTTCAAGCGGCTGATCACCCAGCGGTCAAGCTCACTTCGGTCCTCGAGCGGCACATAAAAGCCGGTGGCATCGATGCCGTCGTTGTTGGCATAGAGTCGGAACAGGTTGTAGACGTTTTTCAGGGTGCCGAAGTATTTGCTGAGGGTCTCACGCAGTCCACCGATATCGAATTTGGTCGGCTGCCAGGCCGGTGATGATACATTGAGATACCACCGAACACTATCGGCCCCATAGTCCTGGAACAGATCGAAGGGATTGATGGTATTACCGATGTGCTTACTCATCTTCTTGCCGTCTTTATCGAGCAGCATATCGTTGACCAGGACATTTTTGTAGGGAGCGACGCCCTTCATCAGAGTCGAGACCGCCATCAGCGAATAGAACCAGCCTCTGGTCTGATCGATCCCCTCACAGATATAATCGGCCGGGAAATACTGATCGAAGTCGTCCTTGTGCTCGAAGGGATAGTGCATCTGAGCAAACGGCATCGCGCCGGAGTCAAACCAGACATCGACCACATAGGGGACCCGTTTCATGGTATTCGAACAATCCGGACACGTCAGATGGATGTCGTCGACATAGGGTCGGTGGAGCTCGATCTCATCGAATTTCTCGATCGCTTTGTCCTTCAGTTCTTGGATGCTGCCGATCGATTCCTTGTGACCGCAGTGCTGACAGGTCCAGATATTGAGCGGTGTGCCCCAGTAGCGATTGCGTGAGATGGCCCAGTCCTTGATATTCTCGAGCCAGTTGCCAAAGCGCTTCTCGCCGATGAAATCAGGATACCAGTTGACGGTATCATTATTGGCCAGCAGCTGATCGCGAAGCTTCGTCATCTCGATATAGTAGCTGGGATTGGCGTAGTAGAGCAGCGGCGTATGACAGCGCCAGCAGTGGGGATAATTATGCTCCATCCGCTGCTTTTTATACAGCTTTTGTTCCTGACGAAGCCAGTCGACGATCTGCGCGTCGGCGTCCATCACGAACTGCCCCTGCCAGGGGGTCGCGGTAAATTTACCTTCTTCATTGACCGGCTGAAGCACCGGCAGGCCGTATCTTCGGCCGGTATGATAGTCTTCTTCCCCAAAGGCCGGAGCGGTATGAACGATACCGGTCCCGTCCTCGAGTGTGACATAGTCGGCCAGCGTCACGATAAACGCCTTGCCCTTGGCCTCGACAAACGGCATGATCTGCTCGTATTCGATGCCTTCGAGTTCTTTCCCGGCAAACTCCTCCAGGATCTCGACGTCCTCACCCATCACATCGCCGATCAAGGCCTTGGCCATGATATAGATATGCTCGCCCTGCTTGATCCGGGCATAGGTATACTCCGGATGAACTGTCAGTGCGACATTGGAGGCCAATGTCCATGGGGTGGTCGTCCAAACCAGGAAATACTCCTCTTTATCCTTTCGCTTAAAGGCCACCGTCACGGTGTCTTGTTTGACCATCTTATAGCCCTGAGCGACCTCATGCGAAGCCAGCCCCGTGCCGCAACGGCTGCAATAGGGCAGGATCTTATGACCCTCATAGATCAAACCGTCATCAAACACCTTCTTCAGGATGGCCCAGCCCGATTCGATATAGTCATTTTCCAGAGTGATATAGGGATTGTCCATATCGACCAGGTAGGCCATCTGCTCGGTCATGTCCCGCCAGATGGCTTCGTATTCGAAGACACTCTCGCGGCATTTTTTATTGAATTCTTCGATGCCATAGGCCTCGATGTCTTTTTTGCTGCTGAGGCCGAGCTTTTTTTCGACCTCGATCTCGACCGGTAGACCGTGGGTATCCCAGCCGGCCTTGCGGTGGACATAGTAGCCCTGCATATACTTATAGCGACAGATGGCGTCTTTTAGGGTCCGTGAGATGACATGGTGCAGACCGGGCTTGCCGTTAGCGGTCGGCGGGCCCTCATAGAAAATAAAATGCGGCCGCGAACCGTCATCATGCATGGTCCGGCCTAACAGATCGATCTCATCCCAGTACTGACGCTGGATATCCTCATTGGCCTTAAGGCCATGATCATTCAATTTACGATACATTCTTCCTCCCAAAATAAACAGCCTCGGCATAGGGGCGAGTTATCGCGGTACCACCCTATTTGCCTGAGGCCACTCATTGTTTTTCCATGTTGAAAAGTG
>DUPT01000015.1 GCA_012838225.1 Tissierellia bacterium | reverse complement strand
TGCATGAGTTTAAACAATGCTTGAATTCTTACTTGAGTACGACAGCAACTGGGAATAAATGTCGCTCACTGGAAGAAATAATTCATTTTAATGAGAAACATGCAGAAAAATGCTTGGTCTATGGACAAGGGATACTGATCGATGCTCAAAAACTATCAGGAACCCTTACCGAACCTGAATATCTCTTACAAAGGTTCAAAACACTGCGCCAGACAGGACCCGAGGGAATATCTAAGATAATTGAAACTCATCAACTTGATGCAATCATCAGCCCAGGTATCAGCGACGCATCTCCTATTTCGGGTTATCCTTCTATCACCGTTCCTCTCGGATATGAAAGTGATAACATGCCATTTGGACTTACAATAATTGGCCTTCCCTACTCAGAACCTCAACTAATTGAAATAGGCTATGCATTTGAACAAATAACAAAAGCACGTAAACTGCCTCCTATTGAATTCACAGAATAATGCAGACAAAAACTAAGAGCTGGTGCAGGGACAGTTTTTCAATCCTGCAACAGCTCTCTTTTTAAGCAATTCATTTAGATTTCTTTTTCGCCTGCTTCTTCCAAAACGGCGTATCACGAAAGTCCTTTTTCTTTGGGCCGCCGGTGTTGCGCTTTCGTTTATCGTAGCCCTTCTTCCGGGCATCGGCTTGACGCTGGCGATTGCCGGGGGTTTTTTTGCGATCGCGAAACGATCCTCTGGGCTTGCCGAAGGTATGATCGTTTAGATCCTGCTCGGCCATCTGATCATGCAGCTGGAGCGAGTCCTTGAGCAGAGCGGCCACGACCAGCTCCAACGGAGCCCCAGAGTCTTTTAAACGATCGATCACCGGCTGGTATTCCGAGTAGTCCTCATCCTCGACCTTTTGCACGATATCCTCGATAAAGTTATCGACCTTGATCTCATTGAGGCGTTTTAGTGAAGGCACCTGGATCTGTTCGACCTTCTTATCGATAAAGCGCTCCAGCTCCTTGAGCTTGCTGTGTTCTTTATAGGTCAGGATGGTGATCGACTCACCGATCCGTCCGGCCCGGCCGCTGCGGCCGATCCGGTGGACATAATACTCATCGCTTTGAGGCATATCATAGTTGATGACTAGGTCGACCTCTTCGATATCAAGTCCTCGGGCGGCGACATCGGTCGCCACCAGGATCTGGATCGATCCCCGATTGAACTGCCTTAGGGTCGCGATCCGCATCTCCTGTTTCATATCCCCGTGGATCCGCTCGGCAATATAGCCTCTGTCCTGCAGACCGACGATGATATCATCGACCATCTTCTTGGTATTGCAAAAGATCAGACAACGCCGAGGCTGTTTGGCATCGAGCAGTCGATACAATACATCCTGCTTGTAGCGCTTCTGGACAGCCACATATTGCTGCTTGACGGTATCGGTCGTGATGCTCGTCGGCTCGATCTGAACTCTGGCCGGATCGATCAGATACTCATGCGTGATATCGAGGATGGCCTTGGGCATCGTAGCCGAGAACAGCAGTCGCTGGGTTTTAGTTGAAACGTCTTGAAGAATCGTTTCGATGTCTTCTCGAAAGCCCATGTTGAGCATCTCATCGGCCTCATCGAGGATAATGGTATGAAGATAATCGAACTGGATCGTCTTTCGGCGCAGGTGATCCATCATCCGTCCCGGTGTCCCGACCACGACCTGAGGGCCACGCTTCAACAACCCGATCTGCTTTTGGATCGGGTCTCCCCCATAGACCGCCAGGGCGGTGATGGGGGTGTGTTTGGCCAACTCCTGATACTCTCCGGCCACCTGGACCGCCAGCTCCCTGGTCGGACACAGGATCAGGACCTGTGGTTTTTTCAGCTCCGGATCGATCTTTTCGATCGTCGGGATGGCAAAGGCCGCCGTCTTTCCGGTGCCGGTCTGGGACTGACCGATCAGGTCCTTGCCGTCTCGGATGATCGGGATGACCCGGGCCTGGATATCTGTCGCTTCGGTATAGCCCTTGTCTTCGATCGCCTGAAGGATCGCACTGTTACTGGTTAATTCATTAAAATTCATTTTTTCTACTTTCTGATTCTACAATCGGTTTAGTATACCACAGACACCTAGGCTTATGGGGTTTTTCTTTCCCCGGTGAAAACGGAGAGGATCGCCTCTCCTTCGCCCTACTAGATATCGATGACACTGCCGCCGGCCAGGTAGTCGACCCGCTCACCCATCGTTTGCTTGAGCCGATCATAGGCCGCTTGACCGGTACAGTGACCGGTATAGTACTTGGCCCCCGGTTCTTAGCAGATATTCGGCGATCGAATCGATGGTCGCTTCATCCTCTGACGTCTCCCAATAGGGATTACTCAGGTGGAAGCCGCCCAGAACGACATCAGGCGTTTGACCGAGGAACTCTTCAGCTGCCCGGACGATATTGACGATCCCGTAATGCGAGCAACCCGTGATCAGGACGGTCTTATCGTCCTCTTCGATCACCAGGTACTGCTCATGATGGAAGTCATCCTCCCTGAGCTCGCCCGAGACCTCGATCAACAGCCCATAGTTCGTCGAGGGCCTTGAATCTTGTGGTGTGACAGCAGAAAAGAGCCTGATGCCGGGAGCGATCGTATGCTCCTGAGGAATCAAATCGATCCGCTCATGACTCGAAAGCGCTTGATCAAGGCCGATATAGGACGGATCCTCCTCCTTATGCAGCGAATAGTATTTCTCGAAGGCGGTCTCCCGGACCAGTATCCTGCCGGCTTCATTTCTCTCGAGAAATGTCTCAAAGCCGCCGCCGTGATCACTGTGGGCGTGCGATAGGACAAGATAGTCGACCTCGTTGATATCGATGCCTAGGACATTGGCGTTATGGAAAAACAACTCCCCCTGACCGGAGTCCAAGAGCAGGTGGAGATCGCTTGTCTCGATATGGAGGCTTAGGCCGTGCTCGGACCCGACATTTTCTTCGATGGAGGTGTTTTCGACCAGGGTGGTTATTTTCATGGGGGATCTCCTCTGGAAACGTGATAGTTTATTTATACACAATTGAAGGAGCTGATAAAAAAGAAATCATTCAATTGTTCAATCTGTCTATTCACTCCAGCTGCAACCGATAGTTATAGATGATGCCACCGGATGGGCTGTCATGGCGAAGGGCTTCAAAGCCCCGCCGGATCAGTTCTTCGTTCGGGGCTTGGCGCTTGAACTCATCATCGCCGTTACAAATGATCAGCCAGCCGCCGGGCTTACTGACCCGCTTCATTTCACTGATCTCCTTATCATAGTCATCGCCTACCACATGGCCTGATAGGACGACATCAAACGTATCATCCTCAAACGGCAGATCCGCTACAAAGCCATCGACGACCTTGATATTCGTTCGGTTCCCCCGTTTGATCCTTGCCCGCATATAATCACGCAACCGATAGGTCGGCTCACTGGCATAGACTCGTTTGGCGTCTCGGGCAGCGGCAAAAGCCAATCGGCCGGTACCGGCGCCGACATCCAATACGATCTTCTCTTTGAGATCGATCAATTCATCGAGCCATTTGCGGTCCCAATCAGCGATATAGTTCACCCGCTCCATCACCTCCGGCCAGGCATAGACGACAAAGGTCTCATGGTATTGGAGAAACTCCGTCTCGGCTTCACGAGCCGCTAGCACACTCAAATCATCCGAGGCGAGCGCTAGGGCGTCATCGACAAAGCTCGCCCGGGCAGGCGACATATTTCTACAGTAGGCTGCCACATGAGGATAGCGACTTAGGGCCCTGCCTAACGTCAGCTGATAGTCTCCCTCGAAATCCGGCTGATCTCTCAGCAGATAGTCCAGTATCCACTGATCAAAATACAGCAGGCTATCCATCGTATAGTCCTTGGCATCGATCCAGTTATAGGCCATCATTACCTCGTTTTTGTCTTCTGATTGTAGCGTCATATTTGAAAAAGACCCTGAGCTAGAGCTCAGAGTCCTTCGGCCTGTGATAATGGCAGCCGAAAATAAAAGGCCACACCGGTCGCGGTATTATTCACCCCCACCTGACCGCCATGGGCTTCGATGATGGCTTTATTGATGGCCAGGCCCAGGCCTGTCCCCTCGCCCCGGTCGCGTCTGGCCGGATCGATCTTATGAAAGCTCTCCCAGATGGCCTGGCGCTGATCCTCCGGGATCCTCGGGCCATCATTACTGATCGTCAGGGTGATAAAGTCTTTGGTCTCTTCGACCGCCAGATCGATCGGGGAATTCTCGGCTCCATAGGTATAGGCGTTTTGGAGAAAATTATCCATCACCCGCGTCAGTCCGGCTTCATCGGCCCAAACCGTGACCGGCTGACACGTCACAAGATAGTGCCGATTCGGTTGGATCGCCTGATGGCGAGCCAGAACCATCTCTAAAAACGAACAGACTTCCACCGGCTCCGGCTTCATCGGGTCCTGATCGAGCTCACGCTTCATCAGAAGGATCAAATCCTGGACCAACTGATCCATCCGGTCGGTCTCCCCGATGATGGTGTCATAGTATCTGTCCTCTTCCTCGGGCGACACCAACGAATATTTGAGCGCTTCGGTATAGCCCTTGATAAGGCCTAGGGGACTCTTGAATTCATGCGACACACTGGCAATAAAGTGCTTTCTCACCTTATCGACCTCCGTCAGCTTTTGGACATCGGATTCGAGTGTTCCAATGGTCTGGGAGAGCTTATCACTGATGGCATTGATGTTCTCACCCAGGCGATTGATCTCATCTTGGCCGCTGGGCAAAAAGCGATCGGAGAAGTCGAGCTCGGCCATCCGATCGGTCTGCTTATGCAGCGCCAAGATCGGTTTCACCTGACGACCGGCCAGCCAGTAGATGATCAGTCCCCCCAGTGCCAGCAATAGCAGCCCCACCAGCCAGACAAACCGATTGGCCTGTGAGACGCTCCGATCGATCATCGAGACCGGTCGATAGACGACCAGTGCCGTGCTCGGATCAAGCGGGCTGATCAGCATCAGCACATCCTCGCCCCGGGTGGTCTTGGGCTGACGAAAACCCATCACGGCATCACTCGAAAGATCCATCTGATCATACGAGGTGCGATAGCCCTGCATCCGGCCCCGGCCGGAGCGATTAGCGCCGCCGCCCATTTGTCCGATGCCACTGGAGGAATAGATGACATCGCCCGTGATCCGATCGACCACATCGAGCTGAACGCCATAAGCAGCCGACAGATCACTCAGTAGATCGGTCGTGATGACGCCGGTCTGGGCCTGCTCTCTCACCTGAGACTCCAGCTCACGAAACATCTGCTTGTCCTGAGCGATCGAATACGGCTTAAACAGCAGGCTGTTTAGGCCGACGCTCAGTACCAGGATCCCGATCACGACCGCGCTGAAGGTCCAAAACATCTTTGAGCGGATCGATTTCATGATTTCTCCCAGCGATAGCCATGGCCATAGACGGTCTTCAGGTACTGACCCGACGGACCGAGCTTGCTCCGAAGTCGTTTGACATGGGTATCGACATTGCGCCAATCACCCCCAAAGGCGGCTCCCCAGACGCCATCGAGGATCTGGTCGCGACTGAGGGCTTGATTGGCATGCTTCATAAGAAAAATAAGCAGGTCGTATTCATTGGGCGTCAGCTCGATCTCATCACCCGATATCATGACACTGCGGCGCGTCAGATTGACGTGGAGCTCCCCTTGGGACAGCTGTTCTTCTTCGAGCAACCGGTAGCGGCGAAGCTGAGCCGATATCCGAGACAGCAGTACCGGATAGCTAAAGGGCTTGGCGATATAATCGTCCGCCCCGCAGTCCAGACCCGTCACCTCATCCGACTCGGCCCCCAGTGCCGTCAGCATAATGATCGGGACATCACTCACCGCCCGGACCTGCTTGGCCAGCTCGAGACCGCTCATTTTCGGCATCATGATATCGAGCAGCAACAGATCATAGTGCGGCTGATCGACAAATATCGTCCAGGCCTCGGCCCCATCACGGGCAAAGTCCACCTGGTAACCATTTTTATCTAAAAAGGTGCCGACCAGGAAGCGATAACGTTCATCGTCCTCGGCCAAAAGTATTCTTGGTTTCATCTGTCTACCTCACCCTTTAGTATACTGAGCAATTATGTCAACTAGAGGTCAATCGCTGCCTGATAGACCTCTCGTTTTGGGATTTTTCGGGACGAAGCGACCGCCTTGATGGCATCGTTTTTTGTCATGCCAAGTGCTAGCAGAGCCTTTAATTCGTCCTCGATCGAGCCGGTGATGGCTTCCTCGGGCGCCCCATCAACGATCAGGACCATCTCACCCTTTCTCGGGTTATCAGTAAGCTCTTGGATCAAATCACTTAGCTCCATCCGAAGGACTTCTTCATACATCTTAGTGAGCTCTCGCGCCAGGACAGCAGGCCGATTGCCCAGGATGGCCTCGATCTCTGTTAGGGTCTTTAGGATGCGATGCGGCGCTTCATAAATAATAAACGGTTCTCTCCGCGACTTGATCTGGGCCAGCTTACTTCTTAGCTCCGACTGTTTACGCGGCAAGAAGCCATAGAAGGTGAAGCTCTCTCCCGGAAAGCCTGATAGGACCCAGGCATTGACAAAGGCACTCGCTCCGGGTAATACCTCGACTGCAATGCCTTCCTCCAGACAGCGCTTGATCAGAAGCACCCCGGGGTCTGATACCACCGGCATGCCGGCATCACTAACTAGCGCGACATGTTGACCGGCTCTTAAACGTTCGAGTACCTGGTCTAAGCCGGCTTCTGAGTGGTGATCATCATAGCGCATCAGGGGTGTTTTGATCTCAAAATGTGTTAGAAGCTTTCTGGTATGACGGCTGTCCTCGGCCGCGATCACGTCGGCCACTTTTAAGGTGTCGAGCACCCGCAGCGTGATATCTCTTAGGTTACCGATCGGGGTGGGACAGATGGAAAGTTTCACGAGCGCTCCTTTTCGATCGATACATCATCATAGAT
>DUPT01000014.1 GCA_012838225.1 Tissierellia bacterium | reverse complement strand
CACTTTTCGCTTGTTATTTTGGTCATCTTCTTCGAAGGCAAAATAGTCATGAAATAGCTTGAATCTCAGAATTTCTACGAAATTTCTCTTTGTAGTAACGCAATGGTCTCCACATGATCTGTCCAAGGAAACATATCGACCGGTTGGATGACCTCTACCCGGAAGGCATCGCTTAAGATCTTTAGATCACGTTGGAGCGTTTCCGGATTACATGAAACATAGATCATGCGCTCGGGCTGAAGAGTCTTCACTGCCTGAAGGAAGGTTTCATCACAACCTGCTCGTGGGGGATCGACGATCAAGCAATCCACCGGTTCGTTGAAGGGCAGCTGATAGATCCAGTCTGTTGCATCGGCGCTATAGAATCGGACATTCGAAATATTGTTCAGCTTGGCATTGAAGATGGCATCCTTGACTGCATCGCGATTCGATTCGACGGCGTAGACCTGCCGCACATGATCGGCTAATGAAAGAGCGATCGTACCGATCCCGCTGTAGGCATCGATCACAATATCCTGAGGCTTTAGCTCCGCCAGATCGATGGCTGTCTGATAGAGCACCTCTGTCTGTCTGGGATTCACCTGATAGAAGCTGCCGGCTGTGATACGGTATCGCTTGCCCAACAGTTCATCATAGAGATGGTTTCGGCCTGAGACACTTAATTCCCTCGGGCCCAGTACTTGTGACGTTTTTCGATCATTCAGATTGAAGACTACTCCGACGATCTCCGGATGCTTCTGACGGATCGCCTTGACAAAATTGGCCTTGCCGGGGATTATCTTTTCGCCCACGACAATGACCAGGAGCGCTTCGCCTGTTTTATGCGCTGTCCGGACCAAGATGTGCCGGATGATCCCCTTCTGCCAATCCTCATCATAGACCGTCCATTTAAAGGACGGAATGAGTTTTCGGACGCTGTGGATGATCTCCTGAGCCAGCCTGTCTTCGATCAGGCAGTGATCTACCGAAACCACCTGATGGGATTGTTCTTTATAGTTTCCGGTTATGATCTGACCCTTTGGCGTCACCGACACCACCGCCTGGACCTTATTGCGATAATAGAAGGGCTCTGCCATCGCCAGGATGTTTCTCACCGGTGCAAACGAGCCCAGCAGTTGGTTGAGTTTTTGTTGTTGACTGTTTAGATAGGCCGGATAATCGTGATGCTGATAGGAGCATCCGCCACAGTGTCTGAATACGGGACATTTCATATATCGTCTCCTTTACTGTCTCTTATTATAGACGGATAGAGAACGATCTCCAAACTGATTTTTCCGTTGGCCTGATGATACTCAATGCTGCCCTGGTGCTTCGAGACGACCGATCGGATGATGACGATCCCTTTTCCACTGGAGGGATGGTTTTGGCGGGTTGGGAAGCCCTCAATTAACCTAGTCGAAGGCGAAGAGTTTTCAAGCAAAACGATCATGGCGCCTTTGATACAGCTTACTCGGCCGCTGACCGTGCCGGGTGGCCCCTTTGCCGCCGCTGAGATCGCATTGTCAAACAGATTGCCGAAGAGTCGGATGATATCACGGTCCGACAGATACGCTTCGACCAAGTCATCTCGCTCAAACTCAAAATCGACACCCTCAGCCCGGGCCTGACACCTTTTCGCTTCGATCAGGATATCGAGTGTCTGGACCCAAGACAACTCCGGCCAGTCATGATAGCGCTTCAGCACCTGATTGACTGCCAGATGGTTCTTTATATCATGCAAAAAGCGCTGAAGCTCTTCGTAGTGATCGATATACCGGATCAGCTTCGTCTGATAGATCTCTCGTTGTTCGATCTCTTCTTTCAGCTCCTGAAGCAGCCGCCACCGATCCGTCCATAGATTAGGTTTTCCGCGGCGCGATCGAAAGCGGTGATACAGACAATATCGGGCCTGCAGTGCACCCAACGACTTTCTCATACTACCACCTGCTTAGCCAAACGGACCAGGAGCTGGCGGATATCCTCTTGATAACGGCGAGAGATCGGCAGCACCGTCTGATCGAACAAATAGATTTGATGCTTTGTCACCTGAGCGGCATAATCGAGATTCACCTGAAAGGACTGGTGGATCCGAACGATCGGATACGATAGATCGAAGTCGGTCATCTTGTGATAGGTCCGAAAGCTTTGCTGGCGGGTATGGATCATCAACAAACGCTGGATCGACTCCATATAGATAATATCTCGCTGCATGATTCGGATCATCCGCCGCCCCTGCTTGATCTCGATCGATCGCCCAAGTGTGCCAAAGCGAACCGAATCGACGATGTGTCTAATGCGTTCAGCCGAGACAGGCTTGATCAAAAAATCCACCGGTTGCGTCGCAAACAGCTTCAGTGCGGCATCGGTGTGCTGAGACAGATACACGATCGGACAGAACGAATTATTCGGCGATTGCCGGATCCTACGCCCCAATGCCATACCGGTCATATCCGGCAGGTAGATATCGAGAAAAATCAGGTCATAGGTCGTTTGATCGAGTGTTTCTAAAAAATTCGAGCCATTCAAGAACAAATCTAACCGCTGATCACTCAGAATCGAGGTAAACTGTTCATGAATCAAATAATCATCATCCACTAAAACAATATTAATCATGAATGTTCCTCTATAATTAATATTATAGGCATTTTTGACACTTTGTAAAGGATCGATGGCCAAACAAACCGTATCCGAAAAAATTGTATCGCCTCGCCCGGTGAGGTATGATAGGAATATGACTAAAACCAATCTGATTTTTGACTTAGACGGCACCCTGTGGGATGCCGCTCCGGCTGTCGCCGACGGCTGGAACCGAAAACTCAAACGGAATCCCCCGCTAAGCGGTGAGGATGTCCGCCGAGTGGCCGGACTGCCGATGGATGTCATCTTTGAGATGCTTGAGGTCGAGCCCGATCAGGCCTTGATTCGGGAGCTGATCGATTCAGAGCATCAAGCGATCGAGGAACAAGGAGCCACGCTTTTCCCGGGGATAAGAGATACCATCAAACAACTGGCCGGCTGTCATGATCTCTATATCGTATCCAACTGTCAGCAGGGCTATATCGAGCTCTTCCTTCGCCGGATGGATATGGCCGAGCATTTTATCGATCACCTCTGCTGGGGGGATACCCTGGCACCAAAAGAAGTCACGATCGAACGGCTCATGAAACGCCACGGGCTGAGAGAAGCCGTGTATATCGGCGATACCCGAGGTGATCAGCTGGCGGCTGAGGCAGCCGGGATTCCCTTTATCTTTGTCACTTACGGTTTTGGTGAGGCTAAAGAGCCTGTCACCAAGATCGATGACATAACACAACTTTTGGAGGTGTACCCATGTCCCTAGACCGGGCCAAAGCCCATTTAGAAAAATACGGCGTAGCCGATCGCATCCAATTATTCGATGTCTCAAGCGCCACCGTCGCTCTGGCGGCCGAAGCCTTAGGCGTCGAAGAAGACCGGATCGCCAAAACCCTATCCTATCGCGATGGCGAGACGGCTTTTTTGATCGTTCTAAGCGGCAATGCCCGCTTGGACAATCGCAAATTCAAGGACCGCTTTCACATGAAAGCCCGCATGCTCTCAGCCGAGGACTGCGAGGCGCTGATCGGTCATGCAGTCGGTGGCGTCTGTCCCTTTGGGGTCAATGAGGGCATCCCCGTCTACCTTGACACCAGTCTTCAAAAGCACGACACCATCTTCCCCGCCACCGGCACCGCCAATTCCGCCATCGAATTGACACCGGAGGAATTGTATCGAGTCTCTGAAGCCAAGGAATGGGTCAGCGTCTCCAAGAACGAAGCCTGAAGCTCTCGCCCTAGACCTGATTTCGACCGCAAAAAACGCCTGACAGCAGGCGTTTTTCTTGTATCAGTTGACATGCAGCTTGAGTTCCTGACTTTATGAGTTATCACACGCCAACCAAAGGCTTAACTCCCCGCTCTCAATTGGCGGTGCTTTGATACTTGTGTCTATTAATTTCATCTTTCATTTCGTACGGTTACTCCATACTCTCCTTTACTCAAATTCTTTGATGGTTTCAGCCATATTGATCCGTTTGATCGGACGTTTTAATAACTGATTGGCTAAAGTCGTTAAGACTAGACTGATTAGTATCCCTCCGATTACGATGAGTACGGGTAACTGATTCGGTATCATTTGGCCAGACGAACGCAGCGCATTCACCACCAGACTAAATGAATAGAAACTGATTGGCAGAGCGATAACGATTGCTATCAAAGTAATCAGATAGTTTTCATCAAAAATCAATCGATATAGTTTGTTTTTTGAATAGCCCAGAACCTTTAAGGTCGCCAGTTCTCTCATCCGTTCTTGAATGTTGATCGAGGAGACGGTGTAAATCGCTCCAAAACTGAGAATTACGGCGACAATCAGGAACAGACTGAAAATCGGATTATTTTGTTTCATCAAATTATTGATGTTTTGTTTAATATCGTCTTTGGTGCTGATCTGGAGCACCCCGGGTTTATTAGCAAAACGACCACAATATATCTCCTTGAAATCATTCTCCGAAGTTCTTATTACAGCCAGCAACCCTATTATACTGATTTTTTCTGATTAGGCTGTTAACTCCATGTCAAGATACAGTAAGCTCTCTGTAACCTAAAACATGCCAAAATAATTGTCGCGCTTTGATTAACCCGAGACATGAGAGGCCTTAATCGACTTATTTTATAGATACGGATCAAGTTGTATGATCCTAAGATGGACTGGCTATCTTATGTAGCCTCTGTAGCCATATATCTAAAAAAAGAATTTTAACAGGCTGAAATGAATCGAACGGTGAATCAGTACCTACGAGTCGTTTGAGTTCATAGCAGCTACAACAAAAAATTAGATAAAATAGATCTTGACAAGTGTACTTG
>DUPT01000013.1 GCA_012838225.1 Tissierellia bacterium | reverse complement strand
GAGGTCAGAGAAAACTCGCGATACCCGCCATGACTGACCATATCCTCGACCAACCCCTGGATCTGCTCCTTGCTTCGCTCTCGGACCGGCCGATAGATCATACCGGCCTGACAGAAGCGACAGCCCTTGGTGCAGCCGCGAAAAATCTCGATCACGCCCCGATCATGCACCACGTCCATATAGGGAATGATCATGCGATCAGGATAATAAGCGGTAGCCAGATCTTTGATAAACGCTTTGACGATAGGATACGGCGCATCAGGGCGCAGCGGCTCATAGCCGATGAGCCGATCCTCCTGCCAGATGTCGCGGTAGAACTTCGGCACATAGACCCCGGCGACCGACATCGCCCGGATCAAAAAGTCTTCTTTTGACTCAGCCGCACGATAGATCTCCATCAATTCAACGATCGATTCCTCCGCCTCTCCGATCACGAACAGATCGAAAAAGTCGGCCATCGGCTCGGGATTGAAGCAAACCGGACCGCCGCCCATGATGATGGGATCCTCCTCTGTCCTGTCACGGGAGCGGATCGGGATATCACCGAGCTCAAGCATGTGTAGGACATTGGTAAAGCTTAGCTCATACTGAAGCGTAAAGCCGATAAAATCAAAAGCCTTAAGCGGTGATCTTGACTCCAGCGACACAAACGCCGTCTCACCTTGGCGGATGTATTGCTCCATGTCATCCGCCACCGCAAAGATGCGCTCACAAAACACATCCTCCACCTGGTTTAGCAGGCCATAGAGGATATGCAGTCCGAGGTGACTCATCCCGACTTCATACAGGTCGGGAAAGGCAAACAGGTAGCGGATCGCGACCTGCGATAGGTCTTTATTGACCGAATTGATTTCTTGTCCGATATATCGGGTCGGTTTTTCAACCGAACGTAAAATAGTGTCATAATTTTTCATGACACTATTATACTATATCCTGGCAAATCAGAGCATTCCATGAGCCTTCAGGCTGAAACTTTCCTGTTTGCCGATGATCACATGATCAAGCACCGGGATGCCGATGATCTTTCCCGTCTCGACCAACCGCTTTGTCACCTGGATATCCTCATCGCTCGGACTGGGATCGCCACTCGGGTGATTGTGCGTGACGATGATGGCGGCCGCTCCGTTTTTGATGGCATTTTGAAAAACTTCTCTCGGATGGACGATCGAGGAATTGATCGTTCCCTTGGATACGATTTCTTCGGAGATGACATCGTTTTTGACATTGAGCTGGAGCACCATGAACACCTCGCGACTCAAGTGGGCCAGCCTCCCCTTGACCAGATCGGCGACGGCTTGGGGCGTGGTCAGTCGCTTGGCTGATTCTGCCACAAACATCTGCTGGCGCCGCCCCAGCTCAAAACAAGCCAACAGCGTCGTCGCCTTCGCCAGTCCGATCCCCGGCAGCTCCATCAACTGCCCTAGAGTAAAGTGTGCCAGATCACTCACGCCGTTTTGGGTCTCACTTAAGAGACGATTGGCCAACGCCAACGCCGAATCCTGTCGGGTGCCGCTGCGAAGTAGAATCGCGATCAGCTCGGCGGTTGAGAGTTGCTCGATGCCAAAGCGCTGTGCCTTTTCGCGCGGTCGTTCTGATATCGGTAGATCCATTAATTTCATACCTGCCTCCCTTGTTTTCAGTATAGAGGACAATGACGAAATGATTTGGTGCGGCCCGATATGTTCCATCCAGGTCAAAAAAACTGTCGCTTGATATGAGCGACAGGGCTAGTCTTTAAATGGCAGCCAGCATTTGCTTCAGTTTTTCTGTCGGTAGACCGATCACATTGTTGACGTCTCCGATGATCTCCTCTACCAGATCACGACCCTCCTCCTGGATGGCATAAGCGCCTGCCTTATCCAGGTAGTCGGCCTTATCGAGATAGCGCTCGATCTCTCGTGGTGTTTTTTCCTTAAAGGTGACGAGGGATACCTCATAGTCGACTCGGCTCTCCCCGGTCTCAAGGTTTCTGACATAGACACCGGTGATCACCTGATGGGTCCTGCCTTGAAGATGTGAAATGATATCAAAGGCGTCTTGACGATCCTTGGGCTTTCCGATCAGCCGATTGAGATAGACCATGGTATCACAAGAAATCAGCTTGCCCTCGGTGTGACGCGTGGCGACCTCGAGGCCCTTGGCCATGGCACAATTCATTGCCTCGATCCTGGGGTCTCCCAGCGGATCGATCTTCTCTTCGACCCGGGGCACATCGATCTCGAATTCAGGATAGATCTCACCCAGCAGCTCTTTACGACGGGCCGAGCCGGAGCCCAAAATGATCTTCATGATTCCACCACCATTTCCCGGATATCGCCGATCAGATAGAAGGAGCCATAGACAATGATCAGATCATCATGTCCGGCCATCGACCGGGCTTGTTCGAACGCCTTGATCGGATCGGGTTCGATCGACGTTTCGATGCCATAAGGCTTTATCAACTCCGCGATCTCTGCCGCCGAGTGCTTGGTGTCGGAGTTTGGCTCGGTGGCAATGATATGCTGAAACAATTTGGCGGTTTGTTCGAGCACCCCCGGGACATCCTTATCCTCTTTCATGCCCAGCACCCCAATGCAGCGCTTGTCTCGGCAGACGCTGCCAAAGGCCTGCTTCAACGTCTTAGCCCCATGCGGATTATGCGAGCCGTCGATATAGGTATCCGGCTTGGTGCCGATCTTTTCCAGACGGCCCGGCCATTTGGTGTGCAGGATCCCCTGCTTCATCCGGTAGTCGGTGATCTTGATCTCACCGGTCTGTCTAAGCGTATCGATCACCGTCAGCGCCGTCATGGCATTCTCCACCTGATAGCTGCCCAGCTGCTTTAGCTTGTAGTCTTTGTTGTTCCAGGTGAAGACTGAGCCGGTCAAATCGGCCGATTGGATCGCTTTCTTGGGCACCTTGACATGGATCAGCGGCGTGTTCTTTTGTTTGGCGATCCGCTCGATCTCTTTTTTGGCCTCCGTCTGTTGCGGGGCGATGACCGCCGGCACGCCCTTTCTCAGGATGCCGGCCTTCTCGCCGGCGATCTCACTCAGGCTGTTGCCTAAAAAGGCGGTGTGATCGATCTCGATCGGTGTGATCACACTGCAGACCGGATCGACGATGGCATTGGTGGCATCGAGTCTCCCCCCAAGACCCACCTCCATGATGGCAAAGTCACAGCCTTTGTCCTTGAAGCAGACCAGGGCCACCGCCGTCAATACCTCAAACTCGGTCGGATGGGTCAGCCCTCGCTTGACCATGGCCGTAACGGCCGATTTGACCTTGGTGATATACTTGGCCAGATCCTCATCACTGATCATCTCCCCACCCACCTGAAAGCGTTCGTTGTATTTGACCAGATGGGGTGAGGAATAAAAGCCCGCCAGATAGCCGGCCTGCTGGAGCATGCTGGCGATCATCGACGAGGTCGAGCCTTTGCCATTGGTGCCGGCGACATGGATGAGCTTCATCGCCTCATCCGGCCGTCCCAGCTCATTCAGCAGCTGATAGATATTGTCCAAGCCCAGCTTTCGGCCCAGCTTATAGGTTTGCTCCAGGTATTTTAGGGCTCGTTTGATCTTCATTTCTTCGCCTCGATCAACGCCATCTTCTCGGTTAATTCCACCACCTGCTCCCGGTAGTCGATCACTTTGTTCCGTTCTCCTTCGACCAACTGGGCCGGCGCTTTTGAGACAAAGCCCTCATTCGCCAGCTTGGCTTGCGCTCGTTCGATCTCCCCCTCGAGCCGTTCCTTTTGCTTGGCCAGCCGCTGGTATTCCTTGGCATAGTCGATCAGATCGTCGAGCGGCAAGGTCAGCTCTACCTTATCGACCAGGATCGTCGAGGCATTCTCGACCGACTCCGGCTCATCCAAGACCTCACTGACAGAAGCCAGCGCCTGGAAGGCTTCAGCCTGCTGCTTCATGATCTCGACCAGTCGCTTATCGCCTGAGACATACAGTCGACCCTTTCTACCGACCGGCAGATCCATCTCAGCCCGAAGGTTTCTGATCCGACCGATCGCACTCATGATCGCCTCCATCGCGTCAAGATCGGTCGTATCGATCGCCCGCTCTTTCGGCCACGGTGCCACGATCAGATTGCCGTCGGCACCGGGGATGGCCTGCCAGATTTCTTCGGTGATAAAGGGCATAAACGGATGCATCAGCTTTAACAGATCCTTGAGCACCGTCCAAAGGACTCTTCGAACGAGTTCATCGCCGGCGTAGAGTCGCTTTTTCGATAATTCGATATACCAGTCGCAATACGTCCCCCAGGCAAAATCGAGCGCCCGATCGGCCGCCATGCCAAGCTCCGACTTCTCCAGGTTCTCAGAGATGTCGCGGATGGCTTGATTGAGTTCACTCAGGATCCAGCGATCGGCCAGTGTCAGCTCTTCTTCGCCGGTCAGCTCAGTCGGCGCCGCTTCCAGCGAACTCAATACGAAGCGGGAGGCATTCCATAGCTTATTGGCAAAGTTGCGAGCCGACTCCACTCTCTCAAGCGAGAACCGGGTGTCATTGCCGGTCGCCGTCCCACTGATCAGCATATAGCGCAGTGCATCGGCCCCATACTCGTCGATCACCTCGATCGGGTCGGTCCCGTTGTTGAGGCTCTTTGAGATCTTTCGACCGATGCTGTCGCGTACGATCCCATTGATGAGGGTGGTGTGAAACGGGGCCTCCTGCATAAATTTCAGTCCCGAAAACATCATCCGGATGACCCAGAAGAAGATGATATCATAGCCCGTGACTAAGACATCGGTCGGATAGAAATAGTTCAGATCCGGCGATTCATCCGGCCAACCCAAGGTACTAAACGGCCACAGGGCCGAGCTGAACCAAGTGTCGAGCACATCGGGATCCTGAGTGAAATGCTCACCGCCGCAATCCGGACAGACATCGGGCATCTCACGGGCGACCGCAATCGACTGACAGCTGTCACAGTAGTAGGCCGGGATGCGATGACCCCACCACAATTGACGCGAGATATTCCAGTCGCGGATATTATCCAACCAATTGTTATAGATCTTGACATAGCGCGGCGGGACAAAGCTCATCTCGCCTCGTTCAACGCTTTGTTTGGCCTGCTTGGCCAATTCCTGCATGGCAACAAACCACTGATCACTGATCCTGGGCTCGACCACCTTATGACAGCGGTAGCAGTGGCCGACGGCGTGGAGGTGATCCTTTTGACCGATCAGATAGCCTTGATCCTTCAGGTCCTTGACTACCTGCTTTCTCGCTTCATAGCGGTCCAGCCCGGCGTAGCTGCCGCCGGCTTCGTTGACCTTGGCATCTTCGGTAAAGATATTGATGACCTCAAGCCCATGCCGCTGTCCGATCTCATAGTCGTTCGGATCATGCGCCGGCGTGACCTTGAGGGCTCCGGTGCCAAGCTCTCTATCAACATAATCATCGGCCACCACCGGGATCAGACGATCCATCAGCGGCAGACGGACCCTTTGCCCGATCAGGTGCTGATAGCGCGGATCCTCCGGATGAACGGCTACCGCCGTATCCGCCAGCATCGTCTCGGGCCGAGTGGTCGAGATGATGAGCTGCTCATCCGAGCCGGCTACCGGATAGGCGATATCATAGAAGGCGCCCGAGACATCCTCGTGATCGACCTCGGCATCAGACAACGAGGTGCCGCAGGTCGGACACCAGTTGATCAGCCGGTTGCCCTTGTAGATCAAACCTTCTTCGTATAGGCGAACAAACACTTCGATGACCGCCTTGGAGCAGACCTCATCCATGGTAAAGCGTTCCCGGTCCCAGTCACAGCTGTTGCCTAAACGCTTCATCTGCTCAACGATCTCACCGCCGTATTTATCCTTCCAGGCCCAGGCCTTTTCGAGAAACTCCTCTCGGGTCAATTCGTCCTTCGTCCGGCCCTCTTCTTTTAGCACCTGATCGAGTATCTTGACCTCGGTCGCGATCGAGGCGTGATCGGTCCCGGGCAGCCACAAGGTCTCAAAGCCCTTCATCCGCTTATACCGGATCAGGATGTCTTGCATGGTGTGATTCAAGGCATGCCCCTCATGCAGCCGGCCGGTGATATTGGGCGGCGGCAAGACGATGGTAAAGGGCATCTTGTCGGGATTGACACGGGCTTTGAAATTGCCCTCATCAAGCCATTTCTGATAGATCCGCTTCTCAAAACTCTGAGGGGAGTAGGTTTTTTCCATTGCTTTCATAATCATTCCTTCTTATAGTTCTTCACCGCATTGGCTACAGTATCTGGCTGCTTCATCATTTAGCGCCCGGCAGCTCCGACAGCGAAGCTTCACCTGAGGTTCATAGTTGTCGGGCCGTGTCAGGCCGGTCTCATCCAAGGCATCCTTTATCATGCCACCGCCGGCTCGGGTATAGGGCTCGAGGTCTTCTCTGGCCTGCTTGGGATCGAGTACGACCCCGCTGCCGGCCAAGCCTTTGGCACCGATGCCCCGAAGGATCGAGCCGAGGATGATCAGGACAAAGCCGATCGGCGCAGCGCCCATGCTCGAGGGACCGCCGAAGGGATTGCTCCACATGGTAAAAAAGACGGAAATGAACAACAAGAAGCCCACTGCCATCAAGGCCATGCCCAGATAGTACAGGGTCTTTCGACCTTCCGATATGTCGTATTTGGGATCCTTCATAAGCCCTCCTAAAAATAAAAAAGGCCTGACGCAAGGGACGTCAGACCGTGGTACCACCCTAATTACTTCTCTTCGCGATAACGGGCTTACCCGATGGTTCTCATAAGCGACCTTCATTTGCCTCTTTCAGAAACTTTCACCGACCGTTTCCTCGCTTGATCAGATGGCAAACTACTCCTCTTAGTCATTGAACCTTAGTCCTATGATACTGATTTCCATCGGCTCTGTCAATCATTATCCGTCTTGAGTTTCCGCACTATTATCAGCGGGTTTTCAAGGCAACAGCACCAAAACCTTTCTTTCCGTCATTTTTACCGATAATAGTGACGTTTTCCTTCTTTTTAGGCCCTAAAACACAAGGAAGCGTTCTTTGGTTCATTTTTTTGAAAAACTGACCAAGAATATTTCCGTTGCAAAAAGCAACGCTTCGATTGGGAAGGGGTTCGTATCCGAAACCTTCATGCCATTAACGATCTCAACCGACTGTTGGGTTATGCAATGACTTGACTTGCCAGGATGAGCCTCTCGCTCCACCGCAAGGGCCATTATGCTAGGTATATCTATGATGCCGCAAAAGGTATTCGTCGGAAGATCGTTTTTCTATTCTATCGTTTCGCAGAGGGGCTCCGGGTTATTTTCGGCTACGCCAGAGATAGTCCCAGAGGATATTTTAAGCCCATCGCCCGCAAGAGACGAAAAACCTTTGAGCAACTCGATATCCTCTCCTTCAGAATCCTTGTCGCTTGATTTCCCTTCCAGACATGGCGGAGCGCCAGTTAGCCGTCCGAATCCGCCTCGGTCTCATCCTCAGGCTGGGGCGGAAAGAGTTCGGGATAAAACGGCTTATAGTCACCGCCGGCGTGCCACATCAGATATTCATTGACACCGCTATCGGCCAGAGCCCGGATCTGGTCGGCCAACTCCTTGGGACCGTATTCGATATAATTGCCCTCACCCAGGTAGTAGGCGGTAAAGGCTTGGATCCAGGGCCGAGAGATCGGTGGATCCGACGCGCTCGCCATGACCTCGTGCTCTTTTTTGATATACTCTTCGACCACCGTATAGGGCTCGGTATCCGGTGTCGGCAGATCGAAATAGCCGGCTCCCCAGTGGCTGGGATAGATCATGGCTGAGAGGGCATCGACCCGCTCTACGATCTCATACGGATCCTGACCGATGGCATTGGTCGGATTAAAGGTGACATAGCCGAATATATCGGCCGACACTAAGGCATCCTTGGCATGGATGCGCTGGCGGGCATACTCCAAAAAGCCCGAGATGGCTTGACGATTTCGTTCATACATATCACTGATCTCGGAGAACCTGCCCCGGTCATAGACCAGGTCGTGCTCGACCAATTCAAAGCCCTCGGCAAACCGAACATAATCGAACTGGATCTCATCAAAGCCCAGATCGATCGCCAGCTCCGCCGCGGCTGTATTGTATTCCCAGACCTCCTCCATCAGCGGATTGACAAATACGTGGCCATCATTACTGGCAAGCTGGCCGCCCCAGGAATAATTGAAGGCATATTCGGGATGATTCCACCCCAGCGCCGGATCACGAAAGGCCACCATCCGAGCGATCAGATAGACGCCGCGAGCCCGAAGCTCATCGATGATCGCCTGATCATAGGTCGGATTGGTCATCTCCCGGATCAGCGGATTGTCCGACTCATTAGCCATCCGGATAAAGCCGTTATCATCTTTAAAATCGATCACCAGGCTGTTGATATCGGTCTCATCGATGATCTGCATGATCTCCGTCATCACCTCGGCGTTTTCGATCGCCGAGCCGCTGATAAACAGTCCCCTGACGCCGCTGCGGGGATAATTGTAGCCCTTAGGCAGCACCTTCATGGTGCCCTCGGGCAACAGACCCAGATCGATGAACGGTCCCTGATAGAGCTTGAGCGGGATCGGCTCTTCGACCGGGATTTCGTCGGTCGAGGCGGTCTCGGGGTTTTCGGTCTCGGTGGTCTCGACCTCCGGCAGCAGCGTCTCGCCCTCCGGTGGTACCTCATCATCACGAAATAATTTGATAATGCCGGTGATACCGAGGCTGATCAGCACGATCAAGCCGACTAGCAGCAGCAGGCGTGAATAGAATTTACCGTGGTCCTTGATCGTTATTTTACTCATGATCGGCCGCTCCACTCTGGCTTTGAATGATGTCCTGGCCGGTCAGATCGATCTCGGCCGGATCGATAAAGTGATAGCCCTTGGCCTGCAGGCCCTCGACGATCTGTCCGATGGCACCGGCTGTAACGGCTCGGTCATGCATCAACAGATTGGCGCCGGGGGTCAGATACGGCGTCTCGACCATGATCTGTGCCAAGGCGGCCGAGTCGTCTTTATACTCTTCCTCCCAGTCATAGCCATAGGTCCAGTTCATCGGCAGCATGCCTTCCTCCCGGGCGATCCGATTGACGGTGTCGTTTGTCATGCCAAAGGGCGGCCGAAAGAACTTCGGTCGCTCACCCACCAGTGCCTCGATCTCATCATTCACAAACTGCAGCTCTTGGCGCACCATCTCCTCGCTCATGGCACTCAGATCCTGATGTGTCTGGGCGTGATTTCCCAGCGCAAAGCCCATCTCATGCAGCTCAATGATCGTCTCTTGACCGATGGCTTCGTGGAGATAATTGCCAAAGACGAAAAAGATGGCCGGGATATTCTGTTCTTTGAGCGTCTTGGCGATGGCGATCGATTCCTTGGCTCCTTCGGTCATTGGCACATCATCAAAGGTCAACAGCACAGCCATCGGATCACTCTCGCTTAGTGGCTCAAACAGCTGGGTGGCTTGGTTTAATCGATAGCCGGCGGCCACCGGCGGGGCTGGCTCGGTCGGCGTTTCTGCCACCGGTGGTGGCGTCAGCTCGACCTCCGGTGTCTCGGTCGGTTCTGCTTCTTCCTCCGTCGGTTCGTTCGGCAGCGGCGTCGATACCGCTACCACTCCGGCGATGACATCGCGCTGGAGCTGACGGTTGGCGATCACGGCCTGGAACAAATCACCCAGCACCTCATCCGGCTCATCACTCACCAGTCCGTTGAAGAAGGCCCTCTCCTGATCGAGTCCGAGACTCTCCAAACGCAAATACTCGACTAACTGATCCGTCAGTCGATTCTGATCTTCGCTTAGTTTTTCTCGGTCAAGCGCTGTCAATTTGTCCGCGATTTTTGAAGCTTCTTTGATCAGATCTGCGCGCTGCTGATGATTCTGCTGAATCCGCGAATCCTTGGCCATCAGCTTCTCCAGCCCATCCTCGGGCAAGAGATCGCCCGACCAGGCACCGGGCAGTTCTCCTTTGAGGAGCTCGATCCGATTGATCGACTCCCTCAGTTCATTTTGACGCTCGGTCCAATCGGCCGAGACCTTCTCGGCCGAAGGCGAGCAGCTTACCAGAAAAAGAATCATCAAGACAAGGGCAACTAGCTTTCTCATAAATCCTCGGTTTCCAATTCACCGGCGGCGAATTATTTGTCGTTTGATGTCAATTGCTCCAGCAAACGTAAAGAAACCAATTTATAGACATAGCTCTGCACAGCCAATTGCATCGCCAGATCCGACGCATCGGCCTCATCGAGAACCGTCTCGACTTGAGCGAGCGCCTTTTCAAGCGTAGCCAGATAGCTGGTATATATTGTCGAAGGCTCCTTATCGAGCGAAAAATGCTCGAGCAGCTCCTTGATTTCCTTTACATTATAGACTTGCTTCAGGGCATTGATCATGCGCAGATACACCAGATGCTCCCGGTTGTACTTTTTGCCCTTCGCCCTGGGCAACAAGCCTTCTTTGACATAATTATTGACCATCGATGGTGTCAGCTCCGCCTCCGGGCAGCCCTGCACCTGTTCTCGGCTCAGATAGGTCACTACCTGATCCAGATATAGATCAAGATCCGGCAAATACTCCCAAGCGACGGATTCCGTCGTCGCCAGATCCTGTTTGATGTTCTCCAGAGTCATAGCTAACTCCTCCGTGTTTATCTTATGTTAATTCGTCCGCTCCGTCAATTTATAAACCGGTGTCAATTTCTGACAAAACCCTTACAAAAGACTGGCATTGCGGCCTTTGTCGGATCATGTTAAATATTTTTTAGAGCCGACTCCGGCGTTGACATAACTAAAACGATGTAATATAGTATTAATAACTATATCACATGGTATTAGGGAGTTAAATATGTCGACGGTATTTGTTTTCGGTGATTCGATCACTAAGGGTGTCATCTTCGATGAGGAGCGCCAGCGCTATCACAATCTATCGGAAAACTTTTTGGATCGCTATGGTCAAATGACCCAGCGTCAGATCAAGAATCATTCCCTATTTGGCGCCACCATCGCCAAGGGGAAAGCTGTGATCGAACGCTTCAGCCCCCATATCACGCCGGAGGATGAGGTCATTTTGATGTATGGCGGCAATGACTGCAACTTTGACTGGCGAGAAGTATCGGAGGATCCCGATGCACCCCACTCGGCCAATACACCGCTGGAGAGCTTTCGCCAAAGCTATCGCGAAGTGATCGAACGCGTCCTGGAGCGCACCAAAAATGTCACTGTCTCGACCCTTCCCCCGCTCGACTATAAACGCTTCTTCCAGTTTTTCACCCAGGGACTAAATCCGGACAATGTCCTGCGCTTTTTAGGCGATAAGCATCATATCTATCGCTGGCAGGAAATGTATCACCTGGTCGTCGTCGACCTGGCGGCCGAGTTCAAACTCAAGCTATTGGATCTGCGACTGCCCTTTTTGACCACCCGGTCGTATGAAGACTATATCTGTCTCGATGGCATGCATCCCAATCAGGCCGGGCAGGATATCATGCTCCGGGCGCTGCTGAATCAGGACTGAGACTCATCCCCCGACCAGATCTCAAGCGTCATCCCTCCCGGACTATGCAGGCGAATCAAGCGCTGGATATCAGAGACATGAATCATGTCAAACTCTATCCGGCGCTCTTTTATTACCTCGATCACCCGATCCAGTGCTTTCGTGAACCACTGCAGCTTGATGGCCGCCGGTAAAGCTTCTTCGCTATACTTGAAAGAGAAGGTCGAACCGTCGGGATTTTTGACGATGACATAATCCTCGGCCAGGCTTAAAAAATCCAAGCCCAAGGCATAGGCGTAAAAGCCCACCTCCACGGCGATATCACTCACCAGATATTCCGTGGTGAAAAAGAGCGGAAAGTCATCCAGGCTTCAAGCGGGATGGTTGTTTCACTTGGTTGATTAAGCAGCCTATGTCTACCGATTTGAGAATAATCAATCATTAAGAAATCTCCTTAAAAAAACCGGGCCTTTTGCCCGGTCAGTCGGTCTGCTTTAGAAACTCGATCGTCCGCTGCGCCTGGGTCTCAAACGGCACCGCGACATAATCATCGAGTACTCCGAGCTCTCTCAGACTCGAGCAGTATTCCCGAAACACCTTATTCTCCTCATCGGCGTCTCGCTGTTCGATCCCGCGATAGACGATCAGCTCATCGATCAGAAATAAACCGTTGATGCATTCGATCGTTTCATTCGTCAGATCGAACAGCACCAAGATCGTGCCGGTGGCATGATCATAGAGCTCTCGGGTATGACGATTTCTCGGCAGCTCAAAGATCTTTAAGTCGATATTATAGTAGTCATTCGAGAACTGATGGAGGATCTGAAAGTCCTCGATCACATCGTACATCCGGATGCCCTTTTCCGCCAGCACCTCGGGCGGCAGGGCGTGAAACTTTATCCGAGCCTTTCGGATCGGATCATCGATCTCAAAGGCATCATACGTCTCGACCAGGTAGTCGATGACCTCCCTCGTGCTCCGTCTAGCCGGCAGGATGACGGCGGCCTGATGACAGGCCTCGATCATTTCAAACAAACGACTCATGCTCTCCTCCAGGGCATCCGTAGGGCATTCTTGGTCGCGTCTTTGGTCGCATTGACAAAGCTCTTAACGACCAGGACGGCGTTCTCACTCAGGATCGATCCCAGCTGCCGGGTGGCCTCCAGTGACGCCGATCGCCGGATCAATCGTTTATCGAACTGCACCGTCTCACTCAGGTAGCGCTGAGCGATCGCTCCGACTCGAAGAGTCAATAAGGCATTGACCGCCCCCTCCACGACGGAGTTGACGATCAGTGTTGTGATCCCGACAGCTCCCGGGATGGCCGAGATGACCGTCCCGCCTAAGAGCGAGGCCATCAGCGGCTCGATCTGTTCTTCGATCAGGTCGGTGTCCTCGATCGTTCGGACCAACAGCACCACCGAGGCGATCTGACCATAGAGATAGACGATGCGGCGGACATCGGGCCGATTTTCATACAGGGTCGTCAGGTTATAGACCAGCTTCATCAGGGCCGCCAGGACCGTCAAACCATCCAGCACCCCATTTTGTGACACCGCCGTCGTCAAAAAGACGGCCGAGGCATCACTTCGCATCATCTCATCCCCTCGAAGCTTTAGCCGATCAAAGGCTCGCTCGACGACCCGTTCATCAGACGCTCCCGAGAAATCGAAGTCGATGCTCAGCAAATACTTGTTGCGCCTAAGCTTAGCCATCTGCCGAGCGAGATAGGCCGGATATTGCGGGTCTTCTTTTGACTCCGGCAGCTCCTCCAGACGAGGAAACCGAAAGAAGACATAGACTGGAAACACCAGCAGTGCCAGCACGATCAGCCCGGCCAGCGAAGTGATGACGATCGCCAGACCGGACGAGATGGTCGAGAGATTGCGGTAGAGACCGATCAGCTGATTGAAGGCGATCACCAAAAAGAAGATGATCACTCCCAGACTGACCCATAATAAAACCCGTTTCAGCGAGCGATTAAGCAGCATGGCGCCTCCTATCATCGCCTATGTTTAGCATTAGCTGTTGTCTACAGATCGGACCGATCGACCTCATCGATGATTTTCTTCTCAAACTGATCACTCACCGCCTGCCAGATCGGATGCGGCACCTGATAGTCATGCTCATCGATCCGATGGATCGGCAGGAGATGAAGGGAGGTCCCGGTCAAGAAAGCGCCATCAAAGGTTCCCAGCTCATCCACCGGGATGAGCCGTTTATGGACCGTGATGCCAATATCCGCCGCCGACTCCAGGGTCTTCATCCGGGTGATCCCCATCAGGACCGCTTCATCAGGCGAGGTGTAGAGCTGGCCGTCTTTGATAAAGAAGATATTTGATTTTGAGGCCTCACTGGTGATGCCATCGTGGGTATAGAGCAGGTCGAAGGCGCCAAATTCGCGTTTTCTCTCATCCATCGCATCGCGCAGCTCGGCATCATAGACCTTGACATTGGGATCATGTCGCACGTAGGGAAAGGTCACCAGTCGGACACCGTTTTGATACATTTCCTCGGTCGGATAGACGCCGGGGACCGTATAAAAGCCGTAGGCATCCGTTTCCAGCTCATACTCGATCCGGATATTGAAATCCGTCCGCTCATGATGAGCCGCCAGATGATCGATCTCATCCTTCAAAAACTTTAGATTCAATTGATGCTCACCCGTATAGTGATCCAGACTGTGCTGCATCCGATGAAGATGCTCCACCAAAAAGATCGGTTGCCGATCGATGACCCGAATGACCTCATAGATTTTAATCATGCTCTCTCCTGTGTCTTGATATTTCTATTATAGTCGGTCTGACTGATTATGTCATGTATACCCCAACCACCGGCTATGATTGATTTCAGAACATCTGTTTGTTAGAATAATGCTATGAACCGGATCATTTTTCACGTCGATGTCAATAGCGCCTATCTGAGCTGGGAAGCGGCCCATCGCCTGCAACAGGGCGATGAGCTCGACCTGCGCACGATCCCGTCTATCATCGGCGGAGATCCCAAAACGAGAAAGGGTGTCGTATTGGCCCGAAGCACACCGGCCAAGGCCTTTGGTGTTCGGACCGGCGAATCCCTTAAGGAAGCCTTTGACAAGTGCTCAAGCCTGTATGTCGCCCAGCCCAATCACGCCCTCTACGCCGAATGCTCCCGCCAACTGCTGACGCTCTTTGATGAATATACACCCGACATCCAGCCCTTTTCGATCGATGAATCGTTTCTGGATATGACGCATGTCAAGGATCCCATCCAAACGGCCTATGATATGCAGCGGGCCATCTGGGATCGCCTGGGCTTTACTGTCAATATCGGGATCTCGGTCAATAAGCTCCTGGCCAAGCTGGCGAGTGATTTTCAAAAGCCCAACCGCGTCCACACACTGTTTCCGACCGAGATCGCGACCAAGCTCTGGCCGCTGCCGATCCGAGAGCTCTATATGGTCGGACCGGCCTCGGAGAAAAACTTTCACAGTATGGGCATCCGCACGATCGGTGATCTGGCCAAGGCCGACCCTGAGGTCCTAGAGGCCCACCTTAAAAGCTACGGCCGCATGATCCACCGCTATGCCCACGGGATCGAATCGAGTCCGATCGAGGCCCGCACCCCAAGAGATGCCAAGGGCATCGGTAACTCCACCACCCTACCTCAAGACATCAGTGATTTCGACACCATCAAAATGTATCTCCTGGCCCTGTCAGAAACCGTCGCCACCCGGCTCCGCCTGATCGATAAGATGGCCCATGTCGTGACGGTCCAAGCCAAGGATACAGAGTTTAAGACCCGAACACATCAGCGAAAGCTCCTCTCACCGATCGACCATACGACCGCCCTCTACCAGACGGCCATCGAACTGTTTCAACACTTTTGGACCGGCTATCCGGTCCGATTGGTCGGTGTCCAGGTGAGTGAGCTGGTCGATAATGACCAATACGCCCTGGATATCTTTACGATGGATACCATCGAGCAGGACCGAAGCCTCGATGCCACGATCGACAAGCTGCGAGAAAAGTTTGGAGACAGCGCCATCAAGCGAGCCACCTTTGCCGGACAAGACGTCAAGCCCATGATCGGAAAAATCTCAGAAGAGGACGATCCGCCGCAGGGTCATGAACTATAGAAAAAAGCCAGGGAAACCTCCCTGGCACTATTATTGACTGTATTCGTCCGCCTCCCACACCCCGGCCAGATCGAAGACATGCCACAGCAGGCCGAAATTGTCACCGGGACCAAAACCCCGACGACCGTGAGAAGCCATCTCGCCGGCTTCATTCTTGCAAAGGAGGGCCAGTCCGGGATACATCCTCCCGTCTTTTAAGAAACCCATCTCCTCCAAGAACTGATTATCCTTAGACGAAACCATCGGGAATTGCCAGCCTCTCTCGGCAATATTTGCCTGCTGCCGCTCAATCGTCTCCTTCGAGGTGACGATAAAGGGAAATTTCTGCGAGATCCGGTGATAGCTATCACTGAAGCCATCAGCTCAAACGGTACAGTAGGGGCATTGACGGCCCATATTGTAGACGATGATCAATCGATCACTCTCACCAAAGAGCTCACTCAGGCTCACGACTTCCCCATCAAGAGCGATGAAATCATAGTCCTTTATGGGCGTCGGCTCAGCTTGAGCTCTCAGTTCGCTTAGTTGATCAGCTGCCTTCTCGATCTCTTCTTCCAGTTGGTGGATTTGTTCTTCCAGGTTCATCCATAGCACCTCCGGTGATTGATAGTATAATGATATCCAATAGGTACCATATTTACCTATGCTGACTTACTTCTTTTCCATCAAATCCATCAGCAGCTTAAGCAGATTGAAGGTGATGGCCGGATCCTTCGGCTGAGGCGGCCTCATCCCGATCTCCACCTGATAATGATCATTTTCCCCGAACCGATACCCTTTCTCCCCTCGCCCGCGGAAGTGATCCTCCAGCAAAAAGGCCCTAAAAAATGTGATATGAGGGTCGAGCTCACAGGCTAGCAGAAAGTACGTTCCATTAGGGATATTGGTCAGTGTAATGCCAGAAGGTACGCTCGTAGCGACACCGACGGCCGGTGTTAGACATACTTGCGAAAGGCTATCCCGATTTCTTGGGAGAACTTTTTTGATAAATAAGCCGAGTGATAGTGGAATTCCTCGGCCACCTTTTCCGGCGTGATCGCCTCTACCGGTAACGATTTGATATATTCGATGATGGCCGGTATATCCATCGCAAGCCTCCTCGTATTTTCGGCTAGCGTCTGATCGAGGCCGCCATCCGGCTATAGGTGTGTCTGATCCCTCGAATGGCGATGCTATAGGCTAGGATATTCTCCGGCAGTGCCAGCCCCAGATAGCCGGCATCGCCGATATGGTGCAGGTCGGTGCCGGTCATTTTACACCACAGAGCGATCTGACGGATCGTCGCCTCATCGGCTCCTTCTTGCGAGGTCCCGATGGCCGTCATGGTAAGAGCGCCGGCCCCATGAGCCGCTGTAACGAGGTCTCGAATATTCTCTAGCGTGATGCCGGGGATCGTCCCCGGAGCCGGAAGCAGGATGACATCCGCTCCGGCCGCGACAAAGTCGAGTACCGCCTGCTTCGTGATGATATCCTGGGCAGTCTCAGCCGGCACGCCCGAGCCATGCATCTTGCCGGCGATCAGGACAAGCTCCTCACCGACGGCTTGGCGGATGTCTTGGAGTGCTTGGAGGATGGCCGGATTATCGACGCCGGTCTCGGGATTACCGGTGATCACTAGAAAGTCAGCTCCTTGAGCAAGCGCCTTTTTGGCATTCTCCGCCGAGGCGATCCGCCCCGGCGTCATCCTAAACGGATTGGGGTCGCCCGGTTGGGCCGGCTGAGTCGGCTCCAGATTGATCCCAATGAGCCGCCCGCTCAAGTGCCTCACCTGCTCGATCACCGTTTGCCCCGGCCGAGCCTCGGGCAGACCCTGTACCATCGGCTGATCCAGATCGAACAGATTGAGGATGATCAGATCCGCCCCAAAGGCAGCCGCCAGCTCGGCATTGGTGATATGGGTAAGAAGCGGCGTCATTTGGCCGATCGTTTCACTCACCATCACTCGCCCCTCTGAACGGGCGATGGCCTCGATCAAAGCTTTTCCGCTCAGTGCCTGTAGCTCGGATGTGACGCAGCTGATCAGTCGTTTCATCACTCCCTCTCCTCCATTTCATACAATTGCATCAGTTCACCAAAGACCTCGCCGATCGGCCGATTGATCTCAAGCTCGACCGGGGTATTGCCCGGTTCGAGATTGATCAGGACCTTCTTGCCGCCAGGCTTTTGATAGCGAAGCAGCCCGGCCGCCGGATAGACCCGAAGCGAGCTTCCGCCGATGATCAGCAGATCCGCTTGTTCGATCGCCCTGATCGCCTGCTCATGCGTCTTAGGCTCGAGTCCCTCATCAAACAAAACGACATCGGAGCGAAGGATCTCACCACAGCTGCAATACGGCACATGATCCATCTGCCGGATCTGATCCTTGGTATAGACCTTCCCACAGCTCCGACAAGTGAAGGTATCGGCTCGGCCGTGCAGCTCATAGACGGTCTTGGAGCCGGCCTTTTGGTGCAGCCGATCGACATTTTGAGTGATGATGGCCGCCAGCTTCCCCCTCGCCTCGAGCTCAGCCAGACCGATATGGGCCTGATTCGGTGTCAGTTCTTTGTCTGATAGAAAGTGCTTCCGATAGAAAGTATAGAAGGTGACCGGATCCTTTTTAAGAAAGCGAGGCGACAGAAACTTCTCAGCTCCCTGATACTGCCGATACAGCCCTTGAGAACTTCGAAAATCCGGCACACCGCTCTCGGTCGAGACACCGGCGCCGCCAAAAAAGACGACCGTCTCGGCCTGATCGATCAAGCGTTTGAGTTGTCGGATCATGCTTTTCTCCCTTCGTTCGTTTGGAGTCGACGCTGGTAGTTGATGGCGGTTTCGACCGGGTGGTCATGGTCGAGGAAAACGATCGCCCAGTCATCTCCTATGAGAAAAGACGCCGTAGCGTCTATTTTTCAAAGATCCCCCGGACAAAGCTCTCCCCGTCAAAGGGCGCGATGTCTTCGAGCTTTTCTCCCAGGGTGATAAACAGCACCGGGATATCGAGTTCCTTTTTGATATTGAAGACAAAGCCTCCCTTGGAAGAACCATCGAGCTTTGTCAGGATGAGTCCATCCATATCGGCATATTCTTTGAACAGGACCGCCTGATTGACAGCGTTTTGACCGGTGGTGGAATCCAGCACCAGCAGGGTGCGGATATCGGCCTCGTCATACTCTCGTTTAATGATGCGGACGATCTTTCCGAGCTCCTCCATCAGGTTTTTCTTATTGTGCAGCCGACCGGCACTATCACAGATCAGGACATCGGCCTTTCGGGCCCGGGCGGCTTGGATGCCGTCATAGATGACACTGGCCGGATCACTCCCGGCCTCCTGCTTGATGATATCGACGCCGGCCCGATCCGCCCAGACCTGGAGCTGTTCGATGGCCGCAGCCCGGAAGGTATCGCCGGCCGCCAGGATGACCTTCTTGCCGTTTTGTTTTAACAGATGGGCCAGCTTTCCGATACTGGTCGTCTTACCGGCGCCATTTACCCCGATGATCAGGATGACCTTGGGCGGATTATCCGGATCGAAATGCTCCTCTTGGGGCGTATCGATCAGCGTGATCAGGATATGCTCAAGCAGCGGTCGAACGTACTCGGGCTTGTCGATCCGGTTGAGATTGATGCTCTCTTTTAGCTTGGCCATCACCTCTTCGGTCGTCTCAAAGCCGACATCCGACAGGATCAGGATCTCCTCAAGCTCCTCGAGAAAATCCTCATTGATGACATCATAGTTGCCAAACAGCCGATCGAACTGACCGAGGACATTCTCCCGGGTCTTGGTTAAACTCTTACGAAACCGATCAAATAAACTCATGATACTAACTCCAAACTAACTGTTTTTGATATGCCCTTCTCCTCCATCGATACCCCGTAGAGGGCCTTGGCAAATTCCATGGTGCCCTTGCGGTGGGTGATCAGGATGAACTGAGAGCCCTTGGAGAACTCCTCCAGGAAGCGCCCGAAGCGCTGGATATTGATATCATCGAGGGCCGCCTCGATCTCGTCGAGGACATAGAACGGGGCGGGCTTGGCCTTCAGGACTGAAAACAGCAGGGCGATCGCCGTCAGGGCCTTCTCACCCCCGCTCAATAGATTCATATGCTGCAGCTTCTTGCCCGGCGGTGAGGCCAGGATGATGATATCGCTCTCCAGGATATTGTCGGGCTCATCGAGCTGGATGTCGCCGTGGCCGCCCTGGAAGAGTTCGGTGAATATTTGCTGATAATTGTCTCGGATGCGATCGAAGGTCTGACGAAAATCCTCCTTCATCCGGGCCTCAAGCGTCCGGATGGTATGCTGGATATCCTTCTCCGACGCCCGAAGATCACCCATCTGCTTATCCAAAAAGCCGTGTCGCTCGCTCAGCTCGGCGTATTCTTCGATGGCACCCAGATGGACCGGCTCGAGAGCGATCATCGACAGCCGGAGCTTTTTCATGGCACTTCGGCTTTGCGTGATGTCATCGTCCTTGACAAAATCTCTCAGCTGCAGGATCGACAGCTCATACTTCTCCCACAGATCGTCGCTGATGGCGTTTTGGCGCTCTTCATTTCGGGTGAACTGGATCTCTTTTTGCGTCAGGGCGTCGCGCTTGGACTGATTGGCATCGTCTTGAGTCAAAATCAGCTCATCCAAGTCTCTGATCGATTGACGGATCCGTCCGATCTGCTCCTGATAGCCGGCCGCCCGAGCATCGAGCTCACTCAGCGCCATTTTTTTGGCTGATAGCTCTTCTTGGAGCCGGTCGGCTTCTTGCTGCTGATCCTGCCGCTCATTTTGCAGGGCGGTGTACTGCTGTTGGAGTCTACTCAGGCTGGCCTGCTCGCCCTCCAGACGGGCTTTCGCCTCGTCGGCTCGCGAGCGGACCTGGCTTGTCTCCTCCTCCGATCGGGCTTGCTTTAGGCGAAGCTTCAGCTGCTGATCGAGCAGCTCATCATAGCGGGCCTTTTGGCCCGATTCTGCCACCGGCTGCTGCTCCGCTAGGGCCTGCTTCTCCTGGGCGGTGATATCCTTCAACCGGCCAAGGATAGCCTCTCGGCGCTTGGCAAAGTCAGCCAGTTGACTATCGGCCACGCTCATGCTCTCTTGGAGCTGTCGCTCCTGAAAGAGAAGCATAGCACCGGCCTGCTCGGACTCGGTCTTTTGTTGTCGGATCCGTTCGATCCGTTCAAGGATCGTCTGACGCTCGTCTTCGAGCGCTCTCAGTCGATCGGCCTGATCGGCCTCATCGGCATCGAGCGCCTGCTGGAGAGGCTCGAGCTTGGCTGTTTTGTCGGCGATCCGCGCCACCACATCCGCCAGTCGGTCTCTCTCCTCGAGCAGATTTAGGGCGCGCGATTCACTCTTAGCCGAGGTGACGGCGCCGCTGGGCTTGATCGATTCTCCCGCCAGCGTCACGATCGTGGCCGTGGTCTCAAGGTTCAGCGCCGTCGCCATATCCCGGGTGACGATGGTGTTCTGCAGTAGCTTTTGGATGGCGGCAAAGCCCTCGCCGGCTCCGGTGACAAAATCACTGGCGATCCCGAGGACGCCGGCATCACCGGGCACCTCGATCTGTTTATCCCGGATCAGACTGGGGACCAGAAAGCCCATCTGGGGCAGATCCTTCCCTCTGAGATAGTCCATGACCGAAGCCACCTGATCGACATCCCTCAGTAGCTGATCATAGAAGGCTCGTCCGAGCGAGGCTTCGATGGCCTTCTCATAGCCCTTCTTGATCTTGAGGTGTTCGATCAGTTGACCCTTGAGGTCGATGTTTTGCTCCATCAGACTCTGAGAGATCGCCTGCTGGGCCGAGTCGGCCAGGGTATCGAGCAGTCGGATCCTATCCTCACTCAGTCGCCGCTCGACATCGAGCTCACGCAGTTCTTCGTTGATCGTTTCGACCTGCTCCTCGATCTGACGCCTGAGATGCCTGATCTGATGGATGTCGCCATCGAGACCGGCCAGACCGGTCTGGGCCTCGGCCAGTTCTTCTTCAAAGGCCAAGCCGTCATCCTCTTGCTTGCGCCGATCGATCTTTAGGAGCTTGGCTTCATGAGCCATGCTCTGGCGTGAACTGAGGCGTTCGGCCTGCTGCTCCTCCAGCATCGACAGGCTGCTCTTGATGCGCTCCTGCTCTAAGCGGAGCTCGCCGATCAGCTCGCTCAGCTCCTCTTTCGATTTGCCGGAGAGATGGAGCTCTCGGCGCAGGGCACTGATTTCTGCCTCCAGCGAGGCCAAGGCCTCGGCCGTTTCTTGATGGGTGGTTTGAGCGATCTTCAGCTGGTCTGACAGGCCGTCGGCTTCCTGCTGACGAGCCAGGATCGTTTCTTCGTGGCGTAGCCTCGTCTGATCAAGCTCACTCAGCCTCCGATCGGTCTGACGGATCTTTTCTTCATTGACTCGGACCAGCACCGCCAGCTCATCTCGGACCTCGACTTCCAGTCGAATCGTATCTCTTAGAAGCTCTCGCTCGCTTTCCAGGAGTGCCAGCTGCTCCTCGAGCTCGGACTTCAGCTCCAGCCGCTCGCTTCGCAGGCGAGACACTTCCTCCAGATCCGATCGGAGCCGCTTGATCTCACGCTCGAGCGTCAAGAGCTCGGCTTTATAGCGATCATAATCGATCAGTCCGAAGTGGATCTCGAGGCGTTTGAGTTCGTCTCGCAGGCGGATGTATTGCCTGGCCTTGTCGGCTGCTTCCTTTAGCGGCTCCAAGCGGGCATCGATCTCACCGAAGATATCTTGCAGGCGCAGCAAATGATCCTTGACTTTAAGGAGTCGGCGCTGAGCTTCTTCTTTCTTATGGTTGAAGAGCGAGATCCCCGAGGCCTCTTCAAAGATCTTTCGTCGATTGAATTTGTTATCGCGTAGGATATCCTCGATATCGCCCTGTGAAATGAGGGAATAGCCGCTGACGCCGATGCCGGAGTCCATCAAAAGCTCCCGGACGTCTTTTAGGCGGACGACTTGTCCATTGATATAATAATTGCTCTCGCCGCTGCGATGCAGGACGCGTTTGAGACTCATCTCCTTTAGTCCCTGATCGAAAAAGCCCTCGGCATTATCGAAGATCAGGTTGACCTCGGCGTAGTTCAGGGGATCACGGTGCTGAGTACCGCTAAAGATCACGTCCTCCATCCGGCGAGCCCTGAGCGCTCCGGTGCGCTGTTCGCCCAGCACCCAGCGGATCGAGTCGATGATATTGCTTTTGCCGCAGCCGTTGGGGCCGACGATACAGGTGACGCCGTCTAAAAAGTCGATCGCCGTCCGATCGGCAAACGATTTGAAGCCGCGCAGTTCGATTCGTTTTAAGTTCATGTGATTCCTTCTAGTACAGTCGATATACCTTGTCTTTATAGCGATAGGTGTGGCGTTCGAGCGTCTCATCGGCCACCACCTGATAGTCTTTGATACCGTATTGCCGGTGGAAGTATTTGGCATTCTCCCGCTTATGTCCGATGGTCGCCGAGACGTCCTGCGCCGGCACCGCGATCATCAGCGTTTTCTCACCCAGATCCATCGAGCGCTCGATCCGCTTTCTGATCATTCGGCTCATGACCAGCTCCCGAAAGGCCGGATGATACGGTCCGGCGATGACCTTTTTAGAAAAGTCGGCCTCATTGGAATACAGGCCCATCCGAACGATCGGGATCGCGTGACGCATGAAGATGCTGGTCACGCCGGCAGCCGCCTCGATGGCTTCTTCAAGCTCCCAGGCCTGATACGTTCCCCGCCGATGCATCGCCTCAAGCGGCGTATCGGCCAGGACCAAGGTGGGATAGACCCGGACAAAATCCGGCTTCATCGTGGCCAGCTTCTCGGCCGTATAGATCGATTTATCGTACGAATCCTCGGGCAGCCCGAGCATCATCTGAAGACCGAGGCGAAAGCCATAGCGCTTGATCTGATTGACCGCTCGAAGGACCGAGATGATATCATGGCCTCGACCCGAGGCCTTCAAGACGTGTTCATCCATCGACTGGACACCGAGCTCGATCGTCCGGACCGGATAGTCACTTAGAAAGTCGATGATGGGCCGGTCGATCCCGTCGGGGCGAGTCGATAGCCTGATGCCGGCCAGCTGATTAGCTTGGACGTATTCGGTCGCAATCGACAGATAGCGGGCCTGGAGGTCTCTGGGAAGCAAGGTGAAGCTGCCGCCAAAAAAAGCGATCTCCACCTCATCTTTTTGCCCCATCGTCTCCAGGGCGTCTTCGATTGTTTGTCGGACCATCGCTTCACTCGGCTCGGCGTCGCTGCCGGTGATGGTGTGCTGATTGCAATAGACACACTGATAGGGACAGCCCATATGAGCTACAAAGATCGGGATATTGGCATAGGTCATAATACATTCAAATAGTCGGCTGCCGCCGCCTTTTGTGCCTCCTTTTTGGAGCGTCCGCGGCCGCGGGATACCTCGGTGCCTGCGATATGGAGTGCCACCTCAAACCGGCAATCATGATCCGGCCCCGTCTGAGCCAGGGTGTGATATTTAATATCGGTGATCCCTTTAGCCTGAAGCATCTCCTGGAGCCGGCTCTTGGGATCGCGCTCCCCGCTCAAGTCGATCAGGGGCATGATCGATTCAACGACAAAGGCCTTTGTCGCCTCGAAGCCGTTGGCCAGGTAGTAGGCCCCGATAAAGGCCTCAAAGGCATCGGCTAGGAGCGATGGGGTCAAGCGCTGACCGGTGGCCAGCCTCAGGTCCTGATCGAGCTTAAAGCGCAGAGCCAGCTTCGAGAAACTGGCTTCATCGACCGCCGAGGACCGAAGCCTCGTCAGTTGGCCTTCGCTCAGCTCTGTTTGAGAAAACAGATGGTCCGATACGATCAGCTCCATCACGGCATCCCCCAAAAACTCCAGCCGCTGATTGTCATAATCGAGCTGTTGTTCATAGGCATACCCCTTGGTTGTCAAGGCTTCTTTTACCAGTGCCGGTTGGGCAAGATCATGCTTGGTTCTCATGCGGCCTCCCTGGCCTATATTGTAACACAGCAATGCCTCACTGTTTTTTCTGTTTGAAGCATCTAGCCCTGGCTTTTTTGGGTATTGGTAGAGATGAACCAACAATGAATGGGAGGAAACCATGTCAGAAATCACACTCGAGACACTACAGAAAAACAAACCGGCCTTCGAAGAGCCGATCGAGGATGCCGAGCACGAAATCGCCAAGATCGAACACCAGCTGGCCGAGATCACCCCCGAGCAGCGCCAAGAGATCGACCGGATCAAGGATCAGATCGATCTGATGGACAATAAGCTGGCCACCGAATACGGTGTCGATGCCCAAAAGAACCTGTCACAATTCTCCGAGACGATCCTGAGCCAAGTCAAATCAAAGGATGCCGGCTATGTCGGCGATATCATGACCGATCTCATGGTCAAGGTCCGCTCGCTCGAGCTTGAGCAAGCCGGCGAGAAATCATCCTGGCTCGACAATATCCCGTTTCTCCGAAAAGCCAATGATAAGATGGGCACCTTCTTGGCCCGCTACGAAGACCTCGATCAACAGATCGATAAGATCGAAGCCGAGCTCGATGTCGCCCGATTGCAGATGTTGACCGATATCTCCAATCTCGATTCGCTCTACGCCAACAACCTTGACTATTTCAATCAGCTCCAACTCTATATCATCGCCGGCCAGGAGAAGCTGGCAGAAATGCGTGAAGAGACCATCCCGCGCCTGCGTCAGGAAGCCGCCAGCAGCGGCGAACCGATGAGCGCCCAATTGGTGGCTGACTTTGAAGACACGGTCAACCGCTTTGAAAAAAAGGTGCATGATCTTGAGATCTCAAAAACGCTGGCCATCCAAACGGCCCCGCAGATCAAGCTGATCCAAAACAATGACAAGCAACTGGTCGATAAGATCCAGACCGCCATGCTAAACACCATCCCGCTGTGGAAGAGCCAGATCGTGATCGCCCTCGGCCTGCACAAGCAGGAAAATGTCTTGAAGATGCAAAAGCAGGTCACCGACACCACCAACGAACTGCTCCTAAAGAATGCCGAGCAGCTCAAGACCTCCTCGATCGAGGTCGCCCGTGAATCCGAGCGCAGCATCGTCGATGTCGAGACCCTCAAGAAGGTCAATCAGGACCTGATTGAAACGATCGAAGAAACGCTTCGCATCCACACCGAAGGCCGCGAAAAACGTCAAGCCGCCCAGCAGGAGCTGACCCAGATCGAAGAACGGCTAAAAGAGACCCTGCTACTGACCAAACCTCAACCATCCAATAAATAACCGTCACGGCCCGCCACCAGGCGGGTCGTTTTGTTATAATAGGCTCTATGGAACACTACGACATCATTATCATCGGACTGGGCCCGGCCGGGGCGACCTTTGCCCGGCTCGTGCCCGACAAATACCATATCCTCGCCATCGATGCCAAGGGCGAGGCCGACCAATACCGTAAGCCCTGCGGCGGCTTATTGGCTCCGGACGCTCAAAAGACGATTGCTGAGATGGGCTTTCACATCACCAAGGATCTGTTAGTCGACCCGCAGATCTTTAGTGTCCATACGATCGATTTCTCCTCGAAGCTCGAGCGACACTATCAACGGGCCTATGTCAATCTCGACCGCCACGCCTTTGATATGTGGTGCATCGCTCAGATGCCCGATCGGATCGACAGATCCATGGACTCACGCGTCATCCGGATCGATTGGCAAGACGGCAACTATATCATCCACTACCGCACTCGAAGCGGCCAAACCGTCACCGCCTCGGCCCGCTATATCGTCGGGGCCGATGGCGCCAATTCCCTGGTCAGACGCTCGCTTTATCCGACCCACAAAATGCGGACCTATCTCTCGATCCAGGAGTGGTATCCTCATCAAGCGAGCCATCCGTTCTACGCCTCGATCTTTGATCCCGAGGTGAGTGATTGCTACAGCTGGGCGATGTATAAGGACGACTGCTTTATATTCGGCGGAGCCTATCCCCAAGCCGGTGCCCGAGAGCGCTTCGATCGTCAAAAGAAAAAACTCCGAGACTATGGCTTTGTGCTCGATCGACCGATCAAGCGAGAGGCCTGTCTGGTGCTTCGGCCGGAACGGGTGGCCGATATCGTGACCGGAAAACACGGCGCCTACCTGATCGGTGAGGCGGCCGGCTGGATCTCTCCGAGCTCGCTCGAGGGCATCAGCTACGCCCTGATCTCGGCTCGCGAGCTGGCCCGCCACTTCCCCGACATGCCAAGCTATCGCCGGCTGAAGCTCAAGCTCTTTGGCAAGCTCCTAAAGGTGCCCTTTCTCTATCAGCCGACGCTTCGGCGTCTGATCATGCAAAGCGGTCTCCAATCGATCAAGGTAAAGACTTGAGGCAGCCCTAGGGCTGCCTCGTGGTATCAGATGACTTTGGCTTGGTCTTTTTTTCGTTTGTAGTAGATCTTTAGCTCAGAGACGCTCGGTTGGATCGCCTGGAGTATAAGCAAACCGGTCATGGAACTGATCCGGGTACCCGGGAGCAAGCGTCTCGACAGGCCCCGACCCGATAGGTCAAGGATCAGACCGACGACCGCTAGGCCATACCAAACCAAAAGGATAACAATATCAGCTTTTTGATGCTGGGTCCGATGTTCTCCGGCCAAAGAACCGTAGATCCCGGTCGCGACCAGGACAGCCGCCAGCAGCCATAAAAAGGTGGAAGAAACCCTCGGAATATCTCGGGCCAGAGCAATGATCAGGCCAAGGAGAAACAAGCCGATCAAAGACAGTATCAGCAGCGAATAGTTTGGTCTGTTGGATGATTCCGGCACGGCCTCCTCCTTTTTTCTCTTTATAGTTCCAGATTCATGAGGATCTCATCGAAATAGTCTGGCCCGATCTTAAAAAAGCGGGGAAAGCGCCCGATCTCATAAAAGCCCAGCTCACGATATAGCTTCAGGGCGGCTTGATTGTCCGATCGAACCCCCAGGTGGATGATCTCGGTGACGCCATTGTTTTTGGCAAATCGGATCAGGTATTTCATCAGCTCCCGACCGACCCCTTGATTCCAATAGTCCTGACAGACTGACAGCGCGATCTCGCCGTGGTGAGCGATCCTCGGCTGAGGACTCGACGTCAAGGCTGCCAGCCCGATGATCTCCCCTTCGGCGATCGCCAGCACCGCCGCCGAGGTCGGAGCCTCATTCATCCGCCGGATCCAAGCCTCCTCCTGCTCGAGGCTCAGGCTGAACTCGTCCTTGCCAAACAGCAGATTGTCGCTCTCTCCACCGACCCGGTTTAGATAATCGATGATCCCCGAGGCATCCTGTAGTCTGGGCGTCTGCAGATCGATATAGAGCGCTTCACTCAGTCGCATACCTTCTCCTTAATCTTTTCTTCATTATACAACGGATCCGGCCCTTTTTTCGCAGAATCTAAGTCGGGTCGCCCCGACTTATTTTAACTTCTTTTTGACGATCTTCAACCGGAACAGATCCTCCCGGTCCTTTTCCTCGAGCGCCTCCTCGATCGTCTTGACCAGCGCTTCATAGCGTGGGATCTGGATCTTTTCGATCGAATTGACCCGCTTGGCGGTCCGGTCGATCTCATAGGCCAGCCGAGAGATGGCCGTCTCCATCTCCGCAAACTGAAACAATAGGCGTCTTAGGCCGACCATCTTCTCCATGGCATGATCGAGACTGACACCGCCGCGATACATCCCGTAGCTGGCTTCGAGCTGATAGTCCTCGACCAGCAGCCGAGGCAGGCTTACGCCCATCACGGAGCTGCTCAGCTGTTCGATCGTCTCGAGCGGATCGACCGTTCGGGCCAGCTCCTCGACCGCCAGCGAGCCATAGACGATATTGGCATGGATGATCAGCTGATAGACCTCATCGAGTCGGGCTTGGAGCTCCCGGGCCATGTCCTGAGCCCGTGATACCCGCTCCATCATCTCCTGGATCAGGACCTTTCGTTTGCGATCAAGCAGGGCGTGTGAGCTGTGAGCAAAGACCAAAAAATGCTTGGCTCGGTCGAGATTGGTTTTGGTCGGGGTGAAATCGGTCATATCAGCGCTCTAGGAATCGCCGGATCCGCTCGGGCGAGAGACGATCCATTTCTGATAGCGGCAAGATCTTGAGGATCTCCCAACCGATGGCAAAGCTCTTGTCCAGGGAGCGGCTCTCGGTGGCCGACTGTGATAAAAACCGCTGCTCAAAGGCGTCCCCGAAATCAAGATAGGTCTGATCGATCGGCGAGAGATCATCTCGCCCGATGACCTGTGCCAGGTTTCTGGCATCCCCGACCTTGGCATAGGCGCTAAAGAGCTGATTGGACAGATCGGCATGATCCTCCCGGGTATAACCCTCCCCGATCCCATCCTTCATCAGCCGCGAGAGCGACGGCAGGACATCGATCGGCGGATAGATGCCGGCTCGGTGGAGCGAGCGAGACAGCACGATCTGACCCTCGGTGATATAGCCGGTCAAATCCGGGATCGGATGAGTGATATCATCGCCCGGCATCGTCAGGATAGGCAGCAGCGTGATCGAGCCCGGTCGATCGGCCAAGATGCCGGCCCGCTCATACAGCGATGCCAGATCGGAGTACAGATAGCCGGGAAAGCCCTTGCGGCTGGGGACTTCCTCGCGGGAAGACGAGATCTCACGCAGGCCTTCACAATAGCTGGTGATATCGAGCAGGACCACCAGGACATTCATCCCCAGATCAAACGCCAGATACTCGGCGGCACACAACGCACACCGCGGGGTCATGACCCGCTCACTGACCGGATCCTGGGCATAGTTGAAATAGCTGACCAAATGATCCGACACCTGGTTTTCATTAAAATAATTCATAAAGAAGAAGGCGTCGTCTTGGGTGATCCCGATCGCCCCAAACACCACGGCAAAGCTTTCGGTCTGATCTTTTAGCCGGGCCTGGGCCACGATCTGCGCCGCGATCTCCCGGTGAGGCAGCCCCGCTCCCGAAAAGATTGGCAGCTTCTGCCCCCGGATCAGCGTCATCAGGCTATCGATGGCCGAGATCCCGGTATGGATATAGTTTCGGGGATATTCTCGGCTCATCGGATTGATCGGACGGCCGTTGATGTCTCGTCGGACCTCGCCAAAGAAGCTGCCGTCCATATCGATCGGCTGACCGACACCGCTAAAGGTCCGGCCCAGGATGTCCGGACTCAGCTCGAGCTTGAAATGATCGCCGGTATAGCGGACATAGACATCATCTCGCTCGATCCCGGAGGTGCCTTCAAATACCTGGGCCACCAGATGGTCCGGCTCCAGCCTGATCACCCGGGCCCGTCGAAGTCCGGTCTCATCTCTTAGCTCGACGATCTCGCCGTTTTGGACGCCTGTTTTTGGCTCCAAAAAGACCAGCGGACCCCGAGCCGATTGGATACCTCTATACTCTTTCATGCAGCCTCCGATAAGAGCGCTCCAGTTGATCAAAGGTCTGATCGATCCGCTGGGCGAGGTCTGTGAATGCCCTCAGGTTGTCGTTGGGGATATCGTATTTCATCTTGGTCAGCTCCTCCATCAGCTTGGGATCTGTCGCCTGATCGACCGGCACCCCGGCAGCCAGCGCCGCTTGGGCCCGGCGGTGGAACTGATCGATCCGCTGAAGCATCAAGAGTTGCTTCTCCAGCGGTACATAGACATCCACCGGGTGAAAGGCGTTTTGCTGCAGATAGCCGATGCGAAGCAATCGGGCGACTGCCAGTGTCAGCCGCTGTGAATCCGGCAGGACATCTTCTCCTACCAGCTGAACGATCTCACGCAGACTGCTCTCCTCGTGCAGGAGCGCCAGCATCCGCTGTCTAAGCGGTGCGATGTTTTCTCCCAGCCGCTCTTCATACCACCGCTCAAGCAGGCCGGCATAGCCGGAGTAGCTCGTCATCCAATCGATCGCCGGATAGTGACGCGAATACGCCAGCTTGCGATCGAGCGCTAAAAAGGCATTGATATAGCGCCGGGTGTTCTCGGTCACCGGCTCGGAAAAATCACCGCCGGCGGGCGAGACGGCCCCGATGATCGTGACCGAGGCTTCTTTCCCGGAATAGGTCAAGCCATAGCCGGCTCGCTCATAGAACTCGGCCAGGCGAGATACCAGGTAGGCCGGATAGCCCTCCTCGGCCGGGATCTCCTCGAGTCGGCCCGAGATCTCTCGGAGGGCTTCGGCCCAGCGGCTGGTAGAATCGGCCATGATGGCCACATGATAGCCCATATCGCGGTAGTACTCGGCCAAGGTGATGCCGGTATAGATACTGGCCTCACGGGCGGCCACCGGCATATTCGAGGTATTGGCGATCAAAATCGTCCGCTCGATCAGCTTGTGGGCACTTTGAGGGTCCTCCAGCTCCCGAAACTGCTCCAGGACATCGGTCATTTCATTGCCGCGTTCACCGCAGCCGATATAGACGATGATGTCGGCATCGCTCCACTTAGCAATCTGGTGCTGAGTGATCGTCTTGCCGGTCCCAAAGCCACCCGGGATGGCGGCCGTCCCGCCCTTACCGATCGGAAAGAACATATCGATCACCCGCTGACCGGTCTGGAGCGGCTGGGAGATGGCCAGACGTTCCTTCAGCGGTCTGGGCTGACGGACCGGCCAGATGAGCTCCATCGTGATCGACCGATCGCCCGATTCGGTTTCTATGACCATGATCTCCTCGGTGATCGTCGCCGGGGCGCGATGGATCGCTTTGATGCGACCGCTGACCCCGGGCGGGATCATCAGACGGTGCTCGATCAGTCGGGTCTCCTGGAGGGTGGCATAGATCTGACCGGGCGAGACCTGATCTCCTTCTTGAACGATAAAATCAGGCGACCACACCGTCGTTTCATCGATCGACATCAGACCGATCCCCTCACTTAAGAAATCACCGGCCTGTTGCTTGATGACATCGAGCGGCCGCTGGATGCCGTCATAGATATGACCCAGGATCCCCGGGGCCAAGCGGACATGCAGCGGCTTACCGGTCGGATAGACCGGCTCATCCAATTGCAGTCCTTCCGTCTCTTCATAGACCTGAAGCGTCGCTCCCTGAGACTTGATTTCAATGATCTCACCGATCAGCCGCTTATGACCGACCAGGACCATCTCTCGCAGCCGAAAGCCGGTGGTGTCGACACAACCGACGACCGGTCCATTGATCGAACTGATCCGGCCGATCATAGCCCACCGACCCTTTCTTGAAACACCTCGGCCAAAGAGCGTTCATAGCGCTCCAACCAGCGCGGCAGCGTCAAATCGAGGCGGGTCGCCTCCTCATCATCGTAGAGAACGAAGCCATCGATGGCCTTTGATCGATAGCTCACTGAAAACCGCTCGAGGAAGCGCGGCTTCATCTCATCCGGGCCATCGACGCGTTGGAAGCGGATCGACCGGAGCTTATCCAGGAAGTCATCACTTCTTAGCCAGTCTCTTAGATGGACACTCAGCTCCCGCCGAAGCTCCGCCATTAAAGCCTCACGCTGAGCCAATAGGGCGTGCTTGCGAAGGGCTTCGGCCTGAGACAGCCGATTCCTTCGATCCTGAGTGATCAACTCCTTTTGGCGCTCACTCCGGGCGGTGGTTTCATCGACCAACTGTTTCTCCAACTGCTCTTGCCTCTCGGCCAGCTCGGCTGTTTGAGCCCGGGTCAGCCAATCGAGCTGAAACTTCAATTCATTTTCCATGATCCGTCGAAAAAACGGAATCTTATCTTCTACCTGAAGCATTTATACCTTCATTCCCAGACCCTGCTCGATCTGTCCCCGAACGGACGATAAGAGATCGCCGCCTTGTTCAGGGATCACCAGGATCATTTTTTGGCCACGGACTTTTTTTCGGCTGATATCGGCTTCATGGCCCTTGATGATGGCCTCCCCTAAAAAGAACAGCCCATACTCGCCCGTCTGATAGAGTTCCAAAAAGCGCTCATAGCCGCCCTCGGGCAGCCACTCGCCCCGAATGCCCATCAGCCGAAAGCTCGAAACGACCTCGCGCCGAGCGGCGATCAGATAGGGTTTCATCTAGATTTTTCCCAGGATCAGGATCGAGATGATCAGCCCAAAGATCGAGATCCCTTCCGAGAGTCCGACAAAGATCAAGGTCCGACCGAGGTTTGAGGGGTCCTCACTGATGGCCCCGATGGCACTCGAGCCGACCGCTGATACGGCCAGCCCGGCCCCGATGGTCGCCATACCGGTCGACAGTGCCGCCGCGATCAGACCGAGGCCGTTGACCGCCGCCGGCGTCGTTTCGGCTTGAGCGAAGCTGACACCCGATACCAGCTGGACCGAAAAAGCCAACAGCAGGAGCGCCCCCAGGGCGAGATTGATCCGCAGGGCGTGCTTCATCCATGGCCGAGGATAGGTGTCACGTCTTAGAAGATAGATGCCGGTGGTGATGGTGGCCAGCACCGCTAGGCTAGCCAGAATTACAATACTCATTTTTCCTCCAATTTCAGGGCTTTGAATCGGCGCCCCTGGCCGACGAAATACTTACTGAACAGCTCATAATACATCAGTCGAAGACCCTGGATGAACACGACCAGCCCCTCGAGCACGATGATCAGGAGATTGCCGACGATTGCCATTGAGACAGCCCCTTGGGCTCCGCCGATCATATCGGCCAGGGTATGAAAAGCCACGAACAGACCGACATGACTCAGAGTGAATGCCCCGACTCGAATAAACGACAGCCCATTCGAGAACATGCTTAGAAAGGTTTCGATCAGCTCAAACAATTGCTCGGTCAAAAACTCGCCCAAGCCCTGATCGAACAGGCGATCCTCTTTTCGAAGGGCATTGCCGATCGGTTCTTTGAGTACGATCAAAAGAGCCGAGATGATCACGACCGGCCAGGTGATAAAACTCGGGACCGAGACATCGACCACCATCGGCAGGAGGCTAAGCAGCAGGGATAAAAACAAGATCAGGCCGGCCAGACCGGTCTTGCCCAACAGCATCCCGTCGATATCACCCAGCTTATACTTATTGATGATGCCATAGCCATAACCGACGATCAGCAGAAACAACCCGACCATGATGGCCGCGATCAAGACCAGGTTGGTGTTTTCAAACGGATAGAAGAAGATCGGCCAGCCGACGATGGCGCTGATGACGTGTTCAAAGCCAAACAGCGAGTCATAGAAGAAGCCGAAGATCATCGAGGCCGCCCCCAGTCTCACCAGCAATCCGCCAAAGGCCATCTGCCACTTATGGACCATGAGAAGACCAGCCAGCAGAATGATCAGCCCCTGACCGAGGTCGCCAAACATCGCGCCAAACAAGACCGTATAGGCGATGGCAAAAAACGGCGTCGGATCGAGCTCGTGATAGTTGGGCACATCATACATCAGCACCAAGCTCTCAAACGGCCGAAACAGGCGATTGTTCTTCAGTGAAGTCGGCGCATGCTCGATGCTTCGGGCCTCGGCGCTGCCATAGGCACCGATGATGGCCTCGGACATCGACCGGATCATCTGAGTGATCGGCTCGACCCGATCCGCCGGCACCCACATCGATAAGTAGGCGAAGTTTTCCGACTGACCGATCATCGCGGCCACCTCCTCCAACTGCTTATCGAGCTTGGCTTTGGTGAACAGGCCATCGATGGCCTCTTTATGCAGATCGAGCAGACTCTCCTTGCGGCGACTGATCTCCTCCGCCTCTGCCCTCAGTGCTCTCAACCTGGTCGGGGTCGTGCCGGCATCGATGGCATAGAACATCGGATCGAATACGATCTCATCGAACTGGACGCTCAGCAGGATCCGCTCGGTCTCCGTCTCGAGGATCTTCGGATAGACGAACAGACAGACCTCTTGGCGACGATACGTCCCCAGCCTCAAAAACATGGCCGAGATATTCTCGGCATTGAGCCGCAGCCTCTGATAGGATGCCGGGTGGATCAGTCCCACCCGATACGTCAGATACTCCATCTGCGCCATCCGATCGAGCGGCATGTCCATCCCCAGCTCCGCCAAGATGGCATAAGGCCTGAGGGCCTGTCGTTCCTGCTCGATGGCCGCCAGACGCAGATTATAGCTGGTCAGCTGCTGCTCAAGCTCCGTGTAGTCATAGGTCTTATCCAGACTCGTCACATCAAGCGTCGGCTTCCAGTTGGTGCCGACCAGGATGGCGGCCAGCTGATCTGATAGCCGATCGGCATCGGTCGGCATGGTATAGGCCCCGACCTCGGCCAATTCTTGGATCACCTCGGCATTTTCGACCGTGGCCGTCAAAAGAAAGGACGTCTCATCGATCGCCCGCTGGGCATCGATCATCTCGACGCGTTCTTTGAGACTGACCTGGCGTAACACCGGATAGACATCTTGTTTTGGCAAGACGATGTTAAGCATCTTCATTTTTTCTATCGCCATGCACCCACCTGCTTTCCTAACAATTCATGGTATATATCGACCTGATAGTCCCTGGCCTCGACGATCATATCAAGATCACGCATCTGGTATTCCACCTCATGCAGATAGCTGATCAGCGGAGCCAGACTCATCGGATGAGCCTTTTCCAAGGCCCGAAGCGTCCGATAGAGATAGCCCTCGATCCGGGCTTCCTGCCCGAGCGGATTGCCATCAAAGACTGTGTGGTAGGCTGAGTGAGCGATCCAATCATCGAGCTCCTTTAGGCTCAGATAGCTCAGGGCTCGCTGCTGCTTGATCCCGATCCGCTTGCCGCGAGACAAGGTATAGTTAAAGATTTCTTCGGGCGTGATCGCAAAGGTCGCCTTCGCCCGGTGGATCCAGTTGAGATTGAGCATATCGACATGGACCCCGACGGCTTCTAACAGGATCTCACGATCGATCGGATCGAGCTTATCCCGGATATCGACCAAGCCCCGAAAATACTCCTTATCGAGTGACATCTCGGCGTGGAACAATCGGTCCTCATCCATCGCCTTCATGCTGAGGACGATCTTGCGATAGGGCGGATACTTCATCGCATCGGCCAGCTGCTGATACGTCTCGGCCTTTTGAAACAGCTCCTCGTCGACATGCTCGAGGATATGGCTTAAAAGGATCGGCGGATGAGGCGATTCATCATGGGTCGTCAGGTAGCGCAGAGCCCGTTTGACCCGCTCGATCTCAAAGCGCATAAAGATACGCTTTAGCACCTCACGATAGGCAAAGGTATAGTAGAGATAGATCGGCTCGATCTCCTCTTGGAATTTTCGCATGAAGGCCATCTCCAATTCGTAGATACCGCCGGATGCCGGCAGATCAGGATACCACTGCCGAAGAAGACCGATCAGATCATCGGTCTGCAAAGCCTTGGCATAATCAACCGGCTTGAGGAGCTTGCCTCGCAGAGCCTGGACCTTCGAGACGACAGCCGCATGGCGCTGGACTCTACCCAAGCTCATCACCTCGGATCCGATCGAGCACGGCCGTGATCATCTGCTCCTTATGGGCTTCAAAGGCCTGCTCGTTGGCCCTGAGCTGTTCGTTCTTTTCAGCCTCGATCCGCTCCAGCTCACGGTCAATATCCTGTCTGGCGCGGCTCGCCAAGGCCTGATATGACTTCTCGAAATCAGCCCGGCGCTGAGCATACTCCTTCGGCAAGGCCTCCTCCAGCGACCGGCCGGCTTTGGCCAGCTCCGCCTCTTTATCGGCCATCCAGTCCTGAAGTTCCTGATCGAGTGAGATCGCCGTATCCATCAGTTGAATCAATTGAGTTTTTTCCATAATCACCTCACGAGCTCTATTATACTCCTTGGATTCATAAAACCATGAGTTTCTTCATATATTTATATATTGTCATCTTAGGGTTTAACTTTCACAAAAAAATAGCTGTCATAGACAGCTACCGGCTGGCTTGGAGCCAATCGACTAATTGGTTGATCGTATCGATTTGGTCGGCGGCCTCATCCGGGATCTCGACATCGTATTGCTGCTCGATGCCAAAAAAGACTTCGAACAGATCGATATCATCCCAGGCAAGATCACGGCGAAAGGACGTTTCGGCTGTCAGCTCGTCTTCTCGCAGGCCAAAATACGTCCGCAGACTATTCAGGATTTGCTCGCTCATCGGCTTCCTCCGCTAACAGGCTATCGAGGGCTTGCTTGATCTCAGCGATCACACCGCTGGCGGCATATTTTTCCATATACAGGACGGCGTTTTTGATCGCCTTGGCATTGCTTGAGCCGTGGGCCTTAACTAAGGCACCATTGACGCCCAGGAGAGCAGCTCCGCCGTATTCGGTATAGTCCAAGCGAGCCTTGAACTCACGAAAGCCTTGCTTAAAGAACAGGCTGCTCAGCTTGGTGATGGCATTTTTAAGAAACATCTCCTTGACCCACTGGCCCATGGTCTTGGCCAGACCCTCGGATAATTTCAGGATGACATTGCCGGTAAAGCCGTCGGTGACGACGATATCGACCTTCCCCGACGGGATATCACGGCCTTCGATCGAGCCGACAAAGTTGATCGGGGCTTTTTCCATCAGCGGAAAGGTGTTTTTGACCAATTCATTGCCCTTGCCCGGCTCTTCACCGATATTGACCAGTCCGACCTTGGGATTGTCGATTCCATAGACCTTTTCGACATAGATACTGCTCATCAGGGCAAAGTCTCTCAGGTGGGCCGGCTTACAGTCGGCATTGGCCCCGGCATCGACCAACAGTCCCATCCGATCATTCATCGGATAGACCGTTGTCAGTGCCGGCCGTTCGATCCCCTTGATCCGACCGACCCGGAGCAGTCCGCCGGCCAGCAGGGCACCGGTCGAACCGGCTGATAAAAAGCCATCGATCTTGCCCTCCTTTAGATCCATCAGCCCGCGCACCATGGACGAATCCGTCTTGGAACGGATCACCGGCACCGGCATCTCATCATTTTGGATGACTTCCCGACAATCAACGACCAGGATCGGTCGATCGCCTATCAGCGGCAGGATCTGCTCGGCTTGGCCATAAAGGACCAGTTGAGCATCGATCAATCGGGCGGCTTCGATCGCACCCTGAACGATTTCCGAAGGCGCGTGATCGCCTCCCATGGCATCGATTCCTAGTTTCATACAGACTCCTTGTGGTTACAAACTATCACCAGTATATCAAACTTAGGCCAAAAACAAAAAGAAGCCGTCAGCTTCTAATTGGTTGGCGTGGTAAACAGGATCAGCTTAAGCTCTGTTTCAGTTTTATCCCGGTAGCTGAAGCCGACCCCATCGCCCGGTGCCAAGTCATGAAACAATGCCTCCAGGTCGACGTATTGTAGCCGGGTGCCGTCGGGGGCTTGTCTGATCTGAAGCTCGATTCCCTTGGGACCGACCAGTCCCTCCTTGGGCCGACGGATGGCGACGTCTCGCTCCGGATAGGGCGAATCGGCCGGTCCAAAGACCAACCGGATCGATTCCTCCGTCCGATCGATCGATCGGACTTCACCATAGTAGACGACCGGCGTCGGCCGGAGCAGTATCCAGCCAAAGACTGCGACCACCCCGATGATGACGATATAGATCAGCAGATAGTCTTTTTTCTTTTCCATACTAGAAGACTAAGCGGGTCAGGATCAGGAAGAAACCGACGAATAACGTGCTCAGGATCAACAGACCCGGATAGTGATTCGGCTCATTCAGGTCGTAGGATTTGGTCAGCTTGGTGATCATGGCGGTAAAGACAAAGAACAGGCTGGTAAACAGAATGATCTGGGCGACATTGTGGGCCTTGACCAGGCCGACGATGACACCGATCAGGCTCAGCAGCATCGGCAGGATAAAAAAGTTGGCAAATTCATACAGATAGTCCAGGATAAAGGATCGATCCCTTTCCAATAGCTTTGAGATGACAAAGCTGATCAAAGCCGATAAGACCAAAAACACCAAGACGATCAGGCTGTTTTTAAGGAAGCTGAGAAAATCGCCCCGGCTGATGATATTGGCCAACAGACCGGTAAACAGACTGTAGAGCACGATCGTCAGCCAGCTAAAGGCAGCCGAGGTCGCCATGACATTGCGGCCCGACCACTTATTCTGCAGATAGCTGAAATAGCCGAGGACCGACAGACCGATCCCGCTGGCCACTTGAGACGCCCGGGCCGACCTGGGCTCACTATAGGATTCTTCCGTGTATTCAGTCCGCTGATAACGGATCGGTGCGACTTCTTGTTGCTCGCCGCAATAGGGACAGATTTGTTGATGATCTTCCAGTTCGCGTTGGCAGTAGCTACACAATTTCATAATTCCACCTCATACGTGTATTATAGTCATTATACTCTTTTTTCCTCAAATTTCATCACTTTTCAGCGATAAAATAGCATTCTCGACTATTATAAAGCGAATAGAGTCACCTTCAATCAAGCGATCGATAGCGGTTGAGGAGGCCAACTGATTTCGAAATTCTACCTATATTATATATTTCCCGAAATAGCCTTGCATTTTCAGTCAATTATTGTTAATATAAAGCAACCAGACAAGTGAGTGTCTCTAAACCTCATATTCTTTTATTCTTCCTTTGCCTTATTTCTCATTGAGCGAATCAATACAGGAGAAGCGACCGGTGTTGCCGGTCGTTTCTCCTGTATTCCTTTATATTTTTGTAACTCCATCGGTTATTTCGATAACATCTTATTGCAGACAATTAATATAGGAAGAAACCACCCCCGACTGAAGGCCGGTTCTTTGTCTGCCAGGCTGATTTGTTAAGCTCCGTTCATGAAGACTGCCTGATCCTGTTGTTTATGGCCGGAATAATGATAAAATATAGACGTATTGATTGGCTCATCACTTGTAGTATACAAAGGAGGAATAATGGACATACTGCTTGATTTTCACACCGCATTAAACGATTTCGTTTGGGGCCCTGTCATGCTGGCGCTATTGGTCGGCGCGGGGGTTTATCTCACATTACGGACTAATTTTTTCGCTATCCTAAAAATCGGCTATGTGATGAAAAACACCCTGTTCAAGATGTTCGACAAGGAAGTTCGCGGCGAGGGTGAGATCACGCCCTTCCAAGCGGTCTCGACCGCCTTGGCGGCAACGGTCGGTACCGGTAATGTCGCCGGTGTGGCGACCGCGATTGCCTTGGGTGGGCCGGGCGCCGTCTTTTGGATGTGGATCTCAGCCATCTTTGGTATGACGACCAAATTTGCCGAGGTCGTCCTGTCGATCAAGTACCGCGAACAAACGGCTGACGGCCGATTTGTCGGCGGCCCGATGTACTATCTGCGTAATGGCATCCGCTCGAAGGGACTGGGCAAGTTCCTGGCGGTCTTGTTCTCGATCTTTGGCGGGCTCGCCGCCTTTGGGATCGGCAATATGGTGCAATCAAACTCGGTTGCGGCCGCCCTGGAGGAAGCGGTCAATGTTCCCCCGCTTTGGACCGGGATCGCTCTGGCTATCCTGACGGCCCTGGTCATCCTGGGTGGCATCAAGCGGATCGGTGCCGTGACTGAAAAACTGGTACCGTTTATGGCGGCCATCTATATCCTGGGGGCGCTCTTTATCATCATCCTTAACGGCGCACACCTGCCCGAGGCCTTTGGTCTGATCTTCCGTCACGCCTTTACGCCGGCGGCAGCCACCGGTGGTTTTGCCGGAGCGACCATCTCGATCGCGATGCGCCGCGGGGTCTCGCGCGGTGTCTTTTCGAATGAAGCCGGTCTCGGTTCGGCCCCGATCGCTCATGCGGCAGCTACGACCGATTCTCCCGTTCGTCAAGGCCTATGGGGCGTGTTTGAAGTCTTTGTCGATACCATCATCATCTGTACGCTGACGGCCATGGCCATCATGGTGTCGGGTCTGTGGGACAGCGGCGTCAGTGGCGCAGCCTTGACCACCCAGGCCTTCAACGAAGCGATCCCGGGCGGTGGCTATATCGTATCGATCGGGATCATGCTGTTTGCTTTCTCGACCATCCTGGGCTGGTCCTACTACGGCGAGCGCTGTGCTGAGTTCTTGTTCGGCAAGGGCGCCATCATCCCCTACCGGGTCATCTGGATCCCGGCGATCATCATCGGTTCGATCGGTGGGCTTGAACTGCTGTGGGATGTGGCCGATACCCTAAACGGTCTGATGATCCTGCCCAATATCATCGGTGTCATCCTGCTTAGCGGCACCGTCATCAGCCTAACCAAAGACTATTTTCGCAATCTGCGAACCTAATAAAAGCAACTGATCAATCAATACCGGCGGTCGCCTCCCCAGGCGGCCGCTGTCTTTTTGGCACGAAAAAACGGCAGGTCCACCTGCCGTCATTGGTCTAGTCTACTGCGATAACTTCCTTGCCTTTATAAAAACCACAAGCCGGACATACCCGATGAGGAACCGTCTTTGCCTGACAATTGGGGCAATCGATCAGGTTCGGGGCATCGATTTTGGTGGTGCTGGCGCGGCGTTTGTCGCGGCGAGCTTTGGAAGATTTTCTTTTCGGTACAGCCATGATTTCACCTCCTATTCGTCTAACAGTCGCTTGAGAGCGCTAAGTCTGGGATCGATCTGTTCCGTCTCACAATCACAAGTCGCTTCGTTGAGATTGATGCCGCAGTGCGGACATAATCCCTGACAGTCTTCGTCACACAGCACCCGCATCGGTGCGGCCAACTGAAGCTCCTGGCGTAGGACTTCGCTCAGATCAAAGGTCTCGATCTGTTCGATCTCGACCACTTCTTCATACGGGATTTCATAAAGAAATTTGGTATCTCCGAGACAGCGACTGCAGGACTGGTCTTCGACCGCTCGGGCCAGGAAGCGAAGCAGGATCTGCTTACCCTCGCGGGTGAGAGCGCCTGTTACTTCAACCGGTACCCGGTTGTCAAATGGTGTTTCAACCATCAATCGTTCATTCAGCTCGATCTGGGTGATCACCCCGCGAGCTAAATCTCTCAGTTGTTCTTTCATGATACTCCTCGTGATAACGTTACAATTATACTTTGCGGCTTAGCCTTTGTCAACAACAACCTGTCGCCTAATCCGCCGTCAAGGCGCGGTCGAGCCGGTCTAGAAACGGTCCGATCGGTTGAGCATAGCTGTGATCGATCCGAGGGTCAGGTTTTGCCGCCAGATCGACATAGGCCCGTAGCATCGGATAGATAAAGGGCAGCTGGGCGGCCGGAAAGACCTCGAGCGATGTCCCCAGGATCAGGATCAGATCGGCTCGGGATAGGGCTTCATCAGCCCGCTGAAAGGCCGCTTGGGGCAGGCTCTCACCAAACAGTGTCACCCCGGGGCGAAGCCGGCCGCCACACGAGCAGGCCTGCTTGGCTAAAAACGCCTCCTCCCCGGCTGCTTTGCCGCAGAGCGAACAATGGATCCGCCGGATACTGCCGTGGAGCTCTATGACATTTTTTGAGCCGGCGGCGGCGTGGAGGCCCGAGACATTTTGGGTGATGATGGCTTGAAGGCGACCGGACTTCTCCCAGTCCGCCAGGATCGTATGACCGACATGAGGCTCGGCCTCATGGAGCGCCTTTATCCGATCGGCATAGAACTGCTGAAACAGTGGATAATTGCCGGCCAAGGCTTGGGTACTGGCCAGCGTCCTGGGATCGTGATTTCTCCACAGACCCTCCGGCCCCCGAAAATCAGGCAGCCGGCTTTCGGTATCCATCCCGGCCCCGGTGAAGGCTATCAGGGAGTTGGCTTGTTTGATCGCTTGAACGAGTGCTTGCACGGATCCTCCTTTGTCTAAGGTGTGGGTCATAAAAAAACCGCCCGGAGGCGGCTGATGCTTATACTAAGTCTTTGGTCAATGCCAGCGTATCGCGGGCAATCGCCAACTCCTCATTGGTCGGGATGACATAGATCTTGACCTTGGCTCCCTCGGGCGAGATCTCGACTTCCTTCCCGCGGGTGTCGTTTCGCTCGTCATCGATCTCCACCCCCATAAACTCCATACCCTCACAGATGAGTTTACGGCTGCGGCCGGAATTCTCACCCAGTCCACCGGTAAAGACGATGGCATCGAGTCCGCCCATGACGGCGGCGTAGGAGGCGATATAGCGTTTGACGCGGCGATGGAAGACATCGAGGGCCAGCTGCGAGCGCTCATGCCCTTCATCGGCGGCCGCTTCGACATCGCGGAAGTCGCTGGAGACCCCCGAGACACCGAGGATACCGGATTTCTTATTGAGCATATTGTTGAGCTCATCGATCGTCATATTCTCTTTATCCATCAGGAAGCTGATGATCGCCGGATCGATCTGACCGGAGCGGGTCCCCATCACGAGACCCTCGAGCGGTGTGAAACCCATCGACGTTTCAACTGATTTTCCGCTATCGATTGCCGTGACTGAAGCACCATTACCGAGGTGGCAGGTGACGACCTTGAGATCATCGCGGCCGAGGATGGCTGACACGCGCTCGGAGACATACTTATGCGAGGTGCCGTGGAAGCCGTAGCGGCGCACGCCGTGCTTAGTATACATTTCGTACGGCAGCGCATAGATATAGGCGGCCGGCTCCATCGTCTGATGGAAGGCAGTATCGAACACGCCGACATTGGGCGTACCTGGCATCAGCTTTTGAATGGCTTCGATCCCGATGATATTGGCCGGATTGTGCAGCGGAGCCAGCTCGGTACATTTCTCCAGCTCATTCATCACATCGTCATCAATCAGAACACTGGAGGCGTAGGCCTCGGCGCCATGAACCACCCGGTGGCCGACGGCCGAGATCTCATCGAGCGAAGAAATAAATCCGAATTTCGGATCGACCAGCGCATCGAGCACATGTTGGAGTGCCACGGCGTGGTCGGGCAGGTCGGTAAACACTCGGTGCTTTTCCTGACCGTCATTGATTAAGTAACACGAACCCTCGATCCCGATCCGCTCGACCAGACCCGAGGTGATCAACTCTTCGGTCTGCATATCCAAGAGTTGGAATTTGAGCGACGAGCTGCCGCAGTTGATGACAAATATTTTCATTTTTTTCCTCCCGTTCTTCTACGTTTTAATTATAACGAACTTTTCAGTTCCTAACAAGGGACAAACCGGCCAGTCGGTTTGAAAAATGGCTCATCGACAAAAAAAGACGACCGCTTCCGGCCGTCATCCGCTACATTTCGATATATAACAGGTAGAGTCCAAAGCCCAGCAGGATCGCTCCAAAGATATACTGCAGGACCTTTGTCACCGTCTGATATCTGCCGGAGGCCGACAGCTTATCGACCAGACCAAACGAAGTCCCGGCGATCACGACCAAAATGGAGTGACCGACCGAATACATAAAGAACAGCAGACCGGCCCAGGCCAACGAACCGCCTCGGGCAACGACCGCCAACAGCGCCACCAGGATCGGGGTGGCACAGGGAGAGCTGAACACTCCGGCCAGCATCCCGGTGATAAACGCCCCCAGCATGCCGCGTCGTTTGTTCTTAGCCAATAGATTGATCGAGGGAACGAATTCAAAGATGCCAAACAGCTGTAGCGACATCAAGATGAACACGATCGCCAGGATGATATTCCAGATCGTACTGGTGGTACCGAGGAATCGGCCCATCGCCGCCGCCGTCAAGCCTAGACCGGTGAACACGACGGCTGAGCCGAGGGCAAACAGCAGTGACAGCTTCAACGCCGTCTTTGGCTCCTTGGCCCCGGCGCCCCCGACATAGGTGATGACGAGGGGGATGCCGGCTAAGGAGCACGGCAGAGTCGACGCCAAAATACCGCCCAGCAAGGCAAACAAAGGCACCAGCAGGGAGGTTTCATTGGCGATCAGATCAACGATACTGTCGAGATTAATCATCGATCATCTCAAGGATCAATTGCTCAAACGGATCATCCGGGATCGCTCCGACATGGCCGGTCAACACGTGATCGGTCGTGCCGCGCAGGAAGTGTCGCTGTAGCTTGACAGCGGTATCCTCGGTCGGGACAAACGGCTTGCCCGAGGCATCAAACATAAACTGAGCCGGGACAAAGCTGAGCGGGAAATCATTGGCTGCCTCCGGGACCTGATTCAGATCGATATTCTTGATCGTGATCCGGTCACCGTATTTTTCATGCATTGCCTGAAGGCGCACGGCCATCTCTGCACAAAACGGACAGGACTCGGTCCCGAATTCGATCAGAACGGGCTTGCCTTCAGCCAGCCAGCCATCGAGATCATACTCACTCGACATCGGCATCGAGGTGCCCGAGAGCTCGGCTTCACCTTGGCCTAAGAAATTCTTTTGGATATACAATCCGGCGATGACCGCGATGATCAGGACCGGAACGAATATTTGCAGGATCTTTTTCTTATCCATTGCCTACCTTCCTTCGTCATGTTTGTACTAGTATACCCCTTAAACAAAATCTATCAAGCTACAAAATATTCTAACATCAAATGCTATAATAATCTCAGGAGGTAGCCGTGAAGCTTGTAACGATCAATCATGAATCCGCCGCTGCGCTGGCCGACATTCTGTCGAATGATGAAGTCCTCAACCGGCAGATGGGCGACCAAGCGGAGCTGCCCGATATCACGCCGGATGAATACTATTGGACCACCCGTCAGTGGGAAAAAAAGCACGACGGTCGGGTCTATGCCATCATCGAACAAAAGATGGTCCTGGGGGTGCTCAGCTATCTGCCGCTGTCGGACACCACGGCCACCGTCGGCTATTGGATCCGAAGTGATCAGTGGAATCTGGGCTTTGCCACCCGGGCGCTCCGACTGTTTAAAAAGGTCGCCGCCGGCAAGGGCTTCCACTATATCACCGCCAATGTGCCCCGGGATAACCCGGCCGCTCTGGCCATCTGGCAAAAAAACCAGATCATCCTCACGGAATCGCGTGACTATTTTCACCCGTGGATGGAGCTAACCAAATGAAGACGCTGGCCATCATCGCCGAATACAATCCGTTGCACGAGGGCCACCGCTACCACCTTGAACAAAGCCTTCGCCAAGGCGGTGCCAGCCACAGTCTGATCCTGATGAGCGGTAATTTCGTCCAGCGAGGCGAGCCGGCCATCGAGGACAAATTCAGTCGAGCCGAGCAGGCCATCCGAATGGGCGCCGACCTGGTGCTCGAGCTGCCCTATATCTATGCTCAAAACTCAGCCGAGTATTTTGCCGAGGGTGCCATCCGGATCCTGAACGACAGCGGGGTGGTCGATGTCCTAAGCTTTGGCAGTGAAACAGCCGACCTGGATGCGCTAAAACATAGCGCTAAGCGACTGCTCGAGCCCGATCACGCCGCCGAGATCAAACAGCTCATGAGCCAGGGCCTGTCCTATGCCCGGGCGGTCGAGACCCGCTTAGGCGGAGCATCCCGCCGGCCAAACGATATCCTGGCCATCCAGTATCTCAGAGCGCTGATCAAGCACGACAGCCCGATCGAGCCCCTTCAGATCACTCGCTTAGGCGACTATCACGACGAATCGCTCCGGCCGGCCTACCCCTCGGCCAGTGCCATCCGCCGAGCCCACCGCGACGGCCGGCTGAGCCGGATCTCCCAGCCGATCTTTTGGGAGGACCTCAGTGATATGATCTTCTCACGCCTGATCACCGCCGAGCTGTCTGATATCCACGGCATGCAAGAAGGCATCGAACACGCCCTGAAGTTTGCCGCTCTCAACCGCCACAGCCTTTCTGAGCTGATCGAGGCCACCCGGACGCCTCGCTTTGGTCTGGCTCGGCTAAAACGCCTCCTCGGCCACACGCTGATGGGCTATACCAAAAAAGACCAAGCCGAGCTCCAACAGGTGGTCTATTTTCGGCCACTGGCCTTTAACGACCGGGGACGTGAGCTCCTAAAGCAGATCAAGCGGCAGAATCCGGAAAACTTCATCCCTACCCTGGCCCGCTACCGAGGTGACCCCAAGATCATGCGCGCCCTCCGGTTCGATATCATCAGCTCCAATCTCTACTATCATCTACAGCAGTCCCGGCCCGAACAGACCAGACGGCCCACTTATATCACTTAAAAAGGAAGCCCGCGCAGGGCTTCCTTCCTTCATTCATTTCTTACCCGATCAGCCTTCAAACGGCTCCGTCCGATCAAGCCGGAGTGTCCCACTATCATAGTCACCCCCCTCGACTGAGAAATAGACATCGCTCGCCGAGAAATAACCCGATAGTGTCAGCGCCAACTCCCGCAGCCGGTCGGGTTCCTCTTCCGGCGCGATATCATAGATACCGGCGCCAAGGTCGACCGATACGGCCGGCGAGAACGGCTCCTTGTCGATCCGGTTGATCTCAAAGCCCGCCGGCAGACCCAGTCCCTCGGGGCTTGGTCGGCGGAGTGCTTCCGACAGCCTAGCCTCCAGTGGATCATTGGTCTTGATATCAAAGGTGACGGTCGTACCCATCGGCCGGCCCGACTCATCCAGATGGACCAGATCGATCCGCTCCGGATAGGCCAGGTCATACTCGATCTGATCGAGCGTCGAGGAGATATCGTGCTCGGGATAGACGGTCTTGACCAGCCCGTAGCCCGGAGCATAGTAATTGATCATCTCCTCACTTTCGACCACCAAGGCCCGGACCAGTTCGGTGCCGAGGATAACGATCGGTTCATCCAGTCGGAGGATGGTCGACACACCGAGGATCGGATCCTCCCAGCTATGCCCGGCCACCAGCGGTGCCTGGAGCAGGATCCGCTCCTGATTGGGAGTGGCGTGAGCCAAGCGATCGAGCCGACTGTAGTTCTCCGACTCGGTGAATACCAGCCGAACCTCGCTCTCACTCACCTCAAAGACATTGACCGTCTCGGTACCGCCGTTATTGTTGTGGAACTGGTAGCGATCGCCGTCGGTATATTCTGTTCGGACCGAGTAGCTGGCGTATTCGATCCCGACGCCTTTAAAGGTACGGCGACTGTTCTCCAGCGCCGGAAAATAATCAGCCAAGCTCAGCTCTCGCTCACTCTCATCAGTCTCAGGCATGACCGGCTCGGTCGTTTCCGGTTCGGCGGTCTCTGTCTCAGGCTCAGCCGCCATGGCTTCGATCGTCTCGACCGGGACGCTCTCTTTCACGACCGCCGGTGTCTCAGCCTTCACCGTGACCGGCTCGACCGGGGACTCACTCATCGGCATCGCCGGGGCCTGACAGCCACTAAGGATCAGACCAATGAGAAGTCCAAAGATCAACGTTTTTTTCATATCAAACTCCCGGGGCCAAGAGCATCGGGGATGAATTCCATCGTCTGTTCGTATAGGTGAAGTTGGATCGTGCCGGTTTGATCCCCGATCGTTACGCCCTCGATCGGCTCGTAGCGATGCGTTCGGGCCATGAAGCGGTTGATCCATTCATAGATCGTCACCAGGATCTTCTCATCCGATTGGCGGATGCCGGTCCGGATCTCATGGCGGACGGTGACCGCATTTCTAAGCAGCATCTCAAACCGATCATTCACCCGTTCGACCAGTTCAGCGATCTCGGGATCCTGCCAGATCGTTGGCTGATAGTTCTCAAAATCCTCCCAAGTATCAAAGTGACGCTTCAAGTCTTGCTTCATGTTCGCCTACCACCTCTATTGCCCGTTCCACCATGTCTTCTGTCACGGCCAGGGCGGGTTGTCTTAGTTTCTCCTCGATCTGACTCAGACCTCGCTTTAGTCGGTCAGTCTCTCCTTTAAAGCAAAGATAGCCCCCTTCTCGACCAAAGCGCAGTCGAAAGCTGGGATGGGGCTCGGCCCAAGCCAAGGCCGCCTGCTTACGACTGTCGATCAGCGGGCGCTCAAATAATAAAAAGCGTGTCCGGTATTCCTGACATTCATCCAGCAGCGGATTCTCCTGCAATAAGCGGCTCAGCCTGACCCTCGATCGAACGATGACAAAGCCGTCCTCGTCAAATTCTTCTTCCAGGATGTGTTCGAGCTTCGTCGCGGCCTCGTCGCCGTAGTTCTCGGTATCAAACACCAATCCGCCGGCAAAATGCAGGATGTCGATATTCTCAAAACCGTCATTTTCCAAGCTGTCCTTCAGCTGTCTGAGCGGTACGTCTTCATTAAAAAATGCCACATAAGGATGCATGCTCTCTCCTTTGGGTCGATGAGCCGGGGGGAATGGGCTCATTGTATATATACCGATGATTTTTTTTCTAAAACAGCCCTTGACAAATCAAAGGAATGTCCCTATAATATTATTAGCACTAAAGCACATTGAGTGCTAACAGTTCCAAGGAGGTATATATGACAAGCTTAGTACCCTTTAGCAGTCGGCGAAATGATCTGACTGCCAGACGATATGACCGATTCGCCAACATGATCGATGATTTCTTCAACGACTCGATGAACAATCGTTTGTCCACCAGCAATTTCAAGATGGACATCAAGGATCAGGATAACCAATATGTCATCGAAGCCGAAGTTCCCGGCTACAGCCGTGACGAGATCAGTCTCGATGTTGAAAAAGGTCTGTTGACCATCAGCGTCAAAAAAGAAGAAACCAAGGAAGAAGATACCGAAAACTACGTTCACCGTGAGCGGACCCTCAGCTCCATGACTCGTCGAGTTGCCCTAGGCGAAGTCGATGAGGACGGCCTGAGTGCCAAGCTCAGTGACGGGATTCTCGAGATCATCGTTCCCAAGAAGCCAAAACTCGAAACCAAAAAGACGATCGCGATCGAATAATCGCATCGACCACGTTATCTCTACCATTTCCACCCTGCCCTTCAGGGTGGTTTTTTCTTGAAAAAACCGCCCTGATCGGGCGGTCATATGGTTTCGAGTCGAATGGACGAACCGGTGCGATCCTTGGTGATCACCACCTTGGCATCGATCTGCTCCTTTAGCTCACGCACGTGTGAGATGATGCCGACCAGGCGATTGCCAAGCGATAACTCGGCCAGCGTCCGGATGGCCGCCTGAAGCGATTCCTCATCGAGTGAACCAAAGCCCTCATCGATAAACATCGAATCAAGCTGGACGCCGCCGGCAAAGGACTGGATGACATCACTCAAGCCCAGGGCCAAAGCCAGTGACGCCTTGAAGGATTCTCCGCCCGAGAGTGTGCGAACACTTCGCCGGGTGCCATTATAATGATCGATCACATCGAGATCGAGCCCCATCTGGGAGCGGGCACCACCGCCCTGCTGGCGGATCAATTCATACTGATCATTGGTCATTGCGACCAGACGCTGATTGGCCCGATAGATGATCTCTTCAAAATAAGCCATCTGCAGGTAGGTCTCGAACTGGATCTTGGGCTTATTGGCCAACTGACCGGTGGCCGTATCCGACAGATTCTTGAGCCAGCTCAAATGCTCGCCTGTCTGGTGATAGTCGGCGATACTGGCCTCGAGCTCTACCAGGCTCTTCTGATTGGAAAACAACCGATTTCGAAGCGTCTCAAGCTGCTTCTCAAGGCTTGTGCGCTGCGCCATCAGATCCTCTGATTCGGTCTTCAGGGCCCCAAGATCGATCTCCTTGGCACCGGCCAACTGCTCTTCAAGTGTTTGCTGCTTGGCCAGCAGGACCTTTTGGTGGGATCGTCGATCAGCCAGTGCTTTTGACGTCTCTTCGATCCGCCGAGCGATCCGGTCGGCTTCGGCTAGCTTGTCGTCGATGCTCTGTTGAAGCTCGGCCCGACTCCGATCGCCCAGCTCTCGAGCAGTCTCCTCGACCCGCTTCGTCTGATCGATGATCGATTGGCTTAGAGAGGCCAAGTGTAGACTCGTTTGGTGGATGGCATCACTCAGTGACTGAGAGGCGGCTTCGTCCTTCGGCAGACGCTTCTCCAGCGCCAGCAGGTCCGTCATTTTTTCTTGATGCTCGGCCAGGGCCCTAGCCAAGGCCTGCTCGGCCTCGGCTTGAGCGGTTTGGAGAGCTGCGTGATCGAAGACGCCATCGTCTGTCACAAAAAAGCGCTCCTCTTCTTTGGTCTGCTCAAGCAAAGCGGCTGATCTTGTTTGATGCTCGGTTACGGCCAGGGAGGCCTGCTGCATCGTTTGCTGCGCCTTGTCACGGGCCGCTCTGGCTCGATCGAGGGCTGCCTCAGACGGAGCCTCGAGTGATAAGCCGGCCGGTGCGGGGTGATCGAGCGAGCCGCAGACCGGACAAGCTTCACCGCCTTTTAAACGAGAGGCCAATAGGCCGGCCTGGGCATCGTAGAAGGCTCGCTCCATCCCGGTCGCCTTGTCGGCCTCCTTTTGCCAGATTGCCGCTGCCTGAGCATATTTGTCCTGGTGAGCGGCCACCTGTTCCTCCAAAGCCTCCAACTGCTCGTGTTTTTGCGTGATGGCTCTGAGCCTGTCGGCTCGATCCTCAAGCTCACGCCGGGTGGCCTCAAGTTTGGCTTCGGTCTTTGTCAGATCACTTCGTCCGACTAGTGCCAGCTTCGTCTGGTCGATCCTTTGCTTTAGCTTCTGCCCTTTTTGTTGATCACTTGCCAAACGCTTCGACTGTTCGGCCTGCTCCTCTGCCAAAGAACTCAGGACTTTTTTTGCTTCATCCAACGCATCATACACCGGCAAGCGTTCTCGGTCCTTGGCGATGAGCTCGATCAACTGATCGCGGCGGGGGGCTTGCTTGGCCGCTTCGTCGGCGGCTAGTTCGGCTCCGGGCAGCTCCTCTTCGAGCCGGGTGAGCTCGGCCGTGATTGTCGTCAGACTTCGCCGATTCTCGGCTTGCTTCTCAGCCAATCCCTTGATGCGGTTGAGCTCATCGAGGGCCGTTTGTAGTTTTTTAGTCCGTTGTCTGAGATCGGTTTCTTGGGCCGTATCGGACTCATTTTGAGCTTGCAGCCGCTCGGCCAGCACCGTGATATCGCCCGGCTCAGCCTCACTCATCGCTTCGATCTGCTCGCTTAGCGGCGACGAGTCATGAGCGATCAGGGACCTGCCGCAGCGGTAGAGCTCTTTTTTGATGTCCTGGAAGCTGCGGTTGAGCCGGTGATAGTCGTCTCTGATCCGGTTCTGAAAGGCTAAGAAGGCCTCGGTGTCAAAGATCTGGCGGAAGATATCTTTTCGGTCCTCGGTCCTAGCCAGTAGTAGCTTTAGAAATTCCCCCTGAGCGATCATGGCCATCATAGCGTACTGCTCGGCCGAGATCCCTAAGAGCTCCTCGACCGCTCGGGTGACAGCCGTCACGCCGGTCGTGATCAGCTCATCCTCTTCAAAGAGGGCGGCATCGGCCGGCTGAGTGGTCTCTCCCTCGCCTCGAAGCTTGGGCCGAGTATACTCGGGATTACGCCGGATGCGATAGGTCTTGCCTTTAAAGCCGAAGGTCAGCTCGACCTCGGTCTTGGTCTCCGGTGAAGCGTACTGGGAGCGAAAGCTCTTGACCTCTCGGTGGGCCCCACTGGCCTGAGCATACAAGGCAAACATGATGGCATCGAAAATAGTGGTCTTGCCGGCCCCGGTATCTCCGGTGATCAAAAAGATCCCCTGCTCCTCGAGCCGGCTGAAATCGAGTTCTTCGGTCCCGGCATAGGGACCAAAGGCGCTCATCCTTAAAAAAATCGGCTTCATCGATCCTCCTCCATCTCACGCAGCAAGGCTTCGACATAATCCTTTTGCTCGTCGCTCATCGGCTGATGATTGTTTTGGCTTTGGTAGAAGTCCTCGAATAGCTCCAAGGGCGATCGGTGGTGGATCGCTTCGGCCACCCGGTAACCGTCCGAGCCCTGCGTCCGTTTGTTGTCATAGCTCAGCTTCATCAGATTCGGGTAGATCGCCCGCAGCCGGGCGATGGCATCAGCCACCTCCAATTCATCGGTCAGCGTGATCTGAACATAGTCGTGCTGATCGGCCGCCCGGTAGTGTTTGGGGTCAGTGATCAACTGAAACGGCCCTCGGATGATTCGCATATCCCGTAGCGGCTTCAGCCCAAGAAGCGTCGTCTCGATCCGATGATCCGGATCGATCTCGATCAAGGGGATCGACTTTTGATGGGCCGCTTCACTGAAGGAATACTTTAAGGGCGAACCGGGATAGCGGATATGTTCGGAGCCCACCGTCTGAGGTCCGTGCAGATGGCCTAGGACGGTATAATCAAATGACTCAAAATGGGCCGCACTCACCTGATCGATCCCGCCGATCAAAATATCATCGGAATCAAAGGTCTTGGCCCCGCTGATGAATTGATGGGCCACCAGCAGATTGAAGCGGTTCGGAGCCAGCTCGATCTGCCCCAAAACGTATTTCAAGGCCTCATCATAGCCTGATACATCCGATTCAGGCCAGACCGCTCTCACCTGGATCGGCTTGATAAACGGCAGCAGGTAGATGTGGGCCATCACACCGCCGGCCTGCCACTCGATCGGTTCGATCGGCCGGCGAAACGCTTCGGCGATATAGATATCAGAATCCGAAAAAATACTCGCCCCAAACGACAATCGATCCGCCGAGTCGTGATTGCCGGCGATCATGAACAGACAGATATCGCGCTGCTTGATCCGCCGAATAAACACGTCTAACAACCGGACCGCCTCGGCCGAGGGCGAGGACTTATCGTAGACATCCCCGGCAATGATCAGTCCATCCGGCCGATGCTCATCGATCAGCCCGATGACTTGATCCAATAGATAGGCCTGATCCTCCAGCATGGAAAACTCATTGACTTTTTTTCCCAAATGCAGGTCGGCCATTAACATCAGTTTCATAAATCACCTCCCCCCTATTCTACCTGATTGCCGGGCCTAACCAATACCTAATGGAAAAATTCCAATAATCGACCCGCCGACTCGTTACCCGACCGGCCCAGTCGGGTAAGAATCAAGCAACCACGAGAAAGGACGAACCATGGAAGACAAGAAAAAAGATTGTACCACGCTGACCGATTCCGACAAATGCTACGATGTCGATCAGCCGGTGGCTGATTATGGCAAGACGTATAAGGATCAGGTCGATGAAGCCAAGGGACCGTCTCAAGAGGAACTGTCCAACCGCATCTACGGCGACAAAACCGAAGCCGACTACGAAAGGGAGCCGATCCAACAAAACCCGATGGACCGGGCCGGCGATGTCAACACCTATCAGGCCGGCTATGCCCGGAACCGCGAAGCCGTCGACTATATCAATAAAAAGTCGAATGAGCAGGGCTATAAGGATATTCCCTCAGACGAAGAACTGGACGAATACAATCGTTAAAAAAGGAGAACCGATCGGTTCTCCTCACTTTTTCTCTAGGCCAAGGCCTCGGCAATGGTCTTCATCTCCTCCAGCTGCTCCGGCCGAGGATTCCAGTTGATCCGGACCTCCGGCTCAACGACCTCAAAACCGGCTTGCTCCAACAGTCCGCGCAATACCTTATTGCCCTCACCGCTCCAGCCGTAGCAGCCAAAGACGGCTGCCTTTTTTTGCTTCATCTTGAGCTCTTTTAGAAAATACAACCAACCGGCCACACTCGAAAGGATATCATTGCCGACGGTCGGCGATCCGACCGCAATGGCCCGTGATTTAAACACCTCGGTCATGATATCGTTCTTGTCATTATGGGCGGCATTAAAGATCTTGACGACCGTATTTGGCGCTGCTTGTCTCAGCTCAGCCGCCAATTGATGGGCCAGCTTCTTCGTACCGTCCCACATCGTATCATAAACGATCGTGATCTGATCTTCCTGATAGTTATCGCTCCACTCGACATATTTCTCTACGATCTGCAGCGGATTATCCCGCCAAATGACACCGTGGCTCGGCGCGATCATCTCGATCGGCAGATTCAGGCCGATGACCTCCTGGAGCTTTCGCTTGGCGATCGCAGCAAAGGGCGTCAGGATATTGGCATAGTATTTAATCGCTTCTTCCCACAACAGACACTGATCGGCCTTATCATTGAACAGCTCGGCCACCGCAAAGTGTTGTCCGAAGGCATCATTCGAGAACAGGATATTATCTTCTGTCAAAAAGCTGGCCATGGAGTCCGGCCAATGAAGCATCGGCATCTCGACAAAGACCAAGGACTTGCCATTACCGACATCGAGTGTATCGCCGGTCTTGACGACGCGATAATCCCACTCCGGATGATGGAATTGTCCGCTCAGACTTTTGACGCCATTGGCGGTACAATAGATCGGCAGATCCGGCCGCTTCTTCATCAGCTCCACCAATGAGCCCGAATGATCGACTTCACCGTGTTGGACGATAATGGCATCGAGCTCATCGAGTGAGATCTCGGCCTCCAGGTTGTCCATGAACTCATTCTTATGAGGTGACCAGACCGTATCGATCAGGATGGTCTTTTCCTCACGGATCAGGTAGGCATTTTGAGACGAACCGTTGTTGATCGAATAATCATCGCCGTGGAATGATTGCAATTCCCAGTCGATCTTGCCCAACCAATAGACATTGTTTTTCAAGTGGACTTTCATAAAAACTCCTTTTTGACTGCAGTAAAAAGTGGATTTCTGTTTTCATTATACTCGAACTCCATTCTAACATCCGTAACCTACGTTACAAAAATAATAAAAAACTGATCGATAGTCCAGCCTGTGATCTACCTAATAAAAAAGCCACCTGTCGAGGTGGCACTAGGTTTTGGCTTAGTCTTCGATCAGCCGGATAAACTCTTTTAAGTGGACCGGCAGATCCTTAGGACTGCGTGAGGTCACCAGATGGTCGGTCACTACGACCTCTTGGTCGAGCCAGTTGGCGCCGGCATTCTTCAAATCGTCCTGGATCGAAGGATAGGATGTGATATCCTTTCCCTCAAGGTCGATGGCTGAGGCCAAGACCCATGGGGCGTGACAGATGGCGGCGATCGGCTTGGTCTTTTCGTCCATTGCCTTAACGAACTCCACGGTTGCCTTGTTACGCCTCATATAATCCGGTGAGAAGCCGCCCGGGATATACAGGCCGTCAAAATCCTCTGCCTTGGCATCCTCGGCTGCGATATCACTCTTATGCTTGTAGCCGGACTTGCTTTCGTATTCCTTCTCCCCTTCCGAACCGACCAAGACGACCTCATAGTCTTCTCTTAGCCGGTGATAGGGATAGATCAGTTCTTGTTCATCAAACATGTTTTCGATCAATAAAGCAATCTTTTTCATTTGCGTCTACTCCTTTCAGGGTTATTTCTCTCTTACCCCTCCTAAAAGTCGGTCTAATCACTCAATCCAGAAAAGCTCTATTCAACAATGATATCCGACAGCGCCAACCGACTGTTGGGCTGTTCCATCGCCTGGTACTTCTCAGGCAGATCTCGTTTATCGCCATAATAGCCGACAGCTACCACTGCGATCGGCTCGAGTCCGTCGGCTAGCTCAAAGTTTTGTTTGATCTTATCCGGTGAGAAGCCGGCCATGGCGTGCGTATGAAGGCCTCGCCGAACCGCCTCCAGGCTAAGCAGTCCAAAGCTGGTACCGGTGTCAAACTCCGTCCAACGTGACTTTCTGCCCTCGTCGTCCTCGGCTTTTACCAGGATGACGATGAAGGCCGGGACGAGCTTGGTCCAGAGTTGATTGCCCTCAAATAAGGCATCGAATACCTTCTGTCTTTTTTCGGGATCAGCCGCTACGATAAACCGACGCGGTTGCGAATTGAAGGCCGAGGGTGCCAGATTGGCGGCTTCGATCAAGGGATAGATATCCTCATCGACCAGCGGTTTATTCGGGTCAAACGCCCGCGGTGACCAGCGCTTTTTGATTTCTTCCATGACTTCATATTGGTAATTACGTGACATTGATTCTTCCTCCTGAAGCCCATCTTACCCTATATTCGGGCAAAAATCACGTCTCGGATGAATGATCATTCTGCTCCTCGAGGTGATCGGCCGGTAAGAGCGAGTCCGGCTGGTTCTGGAGCTGAAACAAGGGGCTGCCAAACTCACGCCGAAACTGGATCCGCCGATTGAGGTGAGCCCCGATCAACAGCAGCGTCGCATTGATATTGAACCACAGACTCAGCAGGATAAAGACATTGAGGGCGCCGTAGATGGCGTTGATGCGGGAGAAGTTGGCCATAAAATATGTAAATAATTGCGAGGCAACGATCCAGGACAGGGTGGTAAATAGCGCCCCGGGCCAGATCCGGCCAAACCGCATCTTTCTTGTCGGCAGACGCATAAAGATCAGACAGATGATACCAAACATCACCACCACCTGCACCAGGTAGCGAATGATGACCAGAATATTCCGAAGTCCCTGCAGCGGCCACAGATAGCGCTCAAACAGCTCGATCCCGATCTGGATCAAGGAGGGCGCAATGATGATCAGGATCAAAAACAGGACAAAGAAAAAATTGTAGAGCACACTTAGAAGCTTCATCAGCAGATAGTGCTTTCTAAGCGTGACATTATAGATCTTATCAAGCGCAAACTGGATCGCAAACATGGCTTTGGAGGAACTCCACAGCGCCATGATGACAGAATACGTCAGGATCAAGATATTATTCGAGGTCTTGACATTGAGAATATAATCCATGATAAAGCGAGAGGTCTCAAGCGGAAAGACCTGAGCATTATTGACCATCAGATTGTAGAGATCGATCTTGAACAGACTGAGGATCGCCACCAGCGACGTCAACAGCGGAAAGATCGAGAGCATCATATAAAAGGCGATCTGGGCACCATGAACTCCGCCGCGGTTACGGCCATAGTCGTCCAAGGTATAGTAGATCTCTCTAACAATCAGTCGCAGTTTCGGCATAGTATCTCACATCTTGTCCCGGAAGATCGGCTAAGGCCTGCTGGATGCTTCGTCCCCTAAAGGACAGTGTCGGGGCGATCTCATAAAGCGGCTTTAGCACAAACGCCCGCTCCCACAGCCTCGGATGCGGTACGCTCAGTCGAGCCTGATCGATCACCTGATCGCCAAAGAACAGGATATCGATATCGATCGTTCGCTCGCCCCATCGCTCACGCCTTACTCGCCCCAGCTCGGTCTCGATCGCTTGGATCGTATCCAGCAGCGTAATGGGATCGACTGGCGTCTCCAGTGCCAACACCAGATTTAAAAAGTCCGGCTGATCCGTCTTGCCCCAGGCGGCCGTCTCATAGACCGAGCTGATGGCTACGATCGCATAATGCTCATCAAGCATTGTAATGGCCCGGCGCAAATAGTCACAGCGCTCCCCCAGATTCGAGCCCAGACTCAAATAGACGAGCGGCATACTTCAACGCCCAAGCCCGAGAGCCTGGCCTCGACCGGCGGATCGGTCTTCATGATCCGCAGACAGACCTCCTCGATCCTGTCATCGAGCGCTAGAATCTGTCGGCAGATCTCCTGAGCGGCATACTCGACCAGATCATAGGCAGTCTGGCTAAAGCCTTCGACAAGGGTATCGAGCACATCGACATAGCTGATGGTGTCGGCCAGATCATCCGCGATATCGCCTTGGTCCTTCAGCTTCACCTGACAGTTTAGGACAAAGGGCTGGCCCTTCGTCTTCTCAAAATCATACACCCCGTGATAGCCGTAGACCTCGAGATCTTCAATCAAGAGTTTCGTCATTGATCCTCTGCCATACCTTTCTGGCATCATCATGGGCCTTGACATCGTGGACCCTCAGATACGCCACACCGCGCTCAAACGCGTAGACACTGGTGGCCAGCGTCGCCGCCAGCCGCTCACTCACCTGATTGCCTAACAGAGCGCCATACATCCCCTTGCGCGAGGTGCCAAGCAGCACCGGATAGCCCCAGTCGATGATTTCATCCAGTCGCCGAAGCACCTGCCAGTTATGCTGCCAGGTCTTACCAAAGCCGATGCCGGGATCGAGAACGATCCTCTCTTCTTTTAGACCGGCGGAGAGTGCCAGCTCGATACTGCGATCAAAGAAGCGTTGCATGGCCTGCAGCAGATCCTCATGATAGTCACACGTCGTCTGATTATGCATCAATATGCTGAGGAGCTGATGCTCGGCGGCCAGCTTGGCCATATCGGGCTGCTTCTGAAAGCCCCAGATATCGTTTAGGATGGTGGCACCGTGTTCGATGGCCGCCCGGGCGACCCGGACCTTATACGTATCGATACTGATCGGGACCGAGATCCCCTCCAGTGCCTGAAGCACCGGCACGATCCGATCGATCTCGGCTTGATCACTGATCGGCCGATGGCCGGGACGGGTCGACTCCCCGCCCAAATCGATGATATCAGCCCCATCAGCCACCATCTGCCTCGCAAATGCGAGGGCCAAGTCCGGTGTATTGTGCTGTGAGCCATCGGAAAAAGAATCCGGCGTCACATTCAAGATCCCCATGATCTTCATGAACGGATCAGCTCCATCGCCTCGATCCGGCTTCTCTCATCACTGCGAAAGCTTCCTCGGACCGCCGAGGTGACGGTCTTTGAGCCCGGCTTTCGAACGCCCCGGATCGACATGCACATATGCTCGGCCTCGATCACGACGATCACGCCCTGAGGCTTTAGCTCCTGCATGATCGTCCGAGCCACCTCGGTCGTGATGCGCTCTTGGAGCTGCGGCCGAGCCGAGATATCCTGCAGCGTGCGAACGAGCTTCGAGAGACCGACCACTCGCCCACCCGATGGGATATAGCCGATATGAGCCACGCCATAAAACGGCACCAGATGGTGCTCACAGAAGCTGTTGAACGGGATATCCTTGACCAGCACCAGCTCGTCATGGCCCTCGGTCGCAAAGGTCACCTTGAGGTTTTCCGCCGGATCCTTATGCAGTCCGGAAAAGATCTCGCCATACATCCGGGCCACCCGGCTCGGCGTATCCTTCAGACCGTCGCGCTCGGGATCCTCTCCGATCGCTTCCAGGATCATACGAACGGCTTGTTCGATTTTTTGATGATCAGCTTGTTGCACTGTCTTCCCCCCTTAATTCCTCTTCCGTCAGATCGGCAAACTGAGCCCGGTAGAGTCTGGCATACAGTCCGTCCCTAGCCAACAGCTCACTGTGGGGCCCTCGCTCGAGTATGCCTTCATCCCCCAGCACCACGATCTCATCGGCCGCTACGATGGTCGATAGCCGGTGAGCGATCGTCAAGGTGGTCCGACCCTTGGCCAGCTCGGTCAGTGCGGCTTGAATGATCTTTTCGTTTTCATTATCGAGTGAGCTGGTCGCTTCATCGAGGACCAAGATCTTCGGATCCTTCAAAAAGACCCGGGCGATCGCCAGTCGCTGCTTTTGTCCGCCGCTCAGCCGGACGCCCCGCTCGCCGACGATGGTATTATAGCCATCGGTCTGCTCCATGATAAAGTCATGGATATTGGCTTTTTTTGCCGCCGCGATCACCTCTTCATCACTGGCATCGAGCCGGCCATACAGGATATTGTCCTTGATCGAGCCGTAGAACATAAACACGTCCTGATCGACCATGCCGACATTTCGGCGAATGGACCGAATGCTCAGATCCCGAATATCGATCCCATCGATCTTGACCGCCCCCGAAGCGACATCATAGAAGCGCGGGATCAGCCGAGAGATGGTCGTCTTTCCGACGCCGGAGGGACCGACCAGGGCGACCGAGCGACCGGGCTCGATCCGAAGCGAAAAGTTCTGCAATATATCCTCACCGTCTCGTTGATACTGGAAGGTCACCTGATCGAATTCGATCAAGCCCTCGACCTCACTCAGGTCGATCGCTCCCGGCCGATCATCGATCTCCGGGCGCACCTCCAGGATCTCCACCATCCGCTCAAAGCCGGTCATCCCGGTCAGGAATTGTTGCGTAAAATTGATCAACCGGCGGATCGGAGCGATGAAATAGGTCGAGTACAAAATATAGGCCACCATATCACCGACATTGATCTGGCCCAGGTAGACAAAATAGCCGCCCAGCACCAGGATCACCAGACTCATCACATCGACGATCAGATTGGTGCCGGCATGGAACCAGCCCATGGCCTTAAAGAACTGGAAGCGCTTACCGAGATGGGTCGTATTGACCTCATCAAACAGCTCTTCCTCAAACTGCTCATTGACAAAGCTCTTGGTCAAACGAACACCCGAGAGCGCATTCTCGATCCGGGCATTCATCTCGGCATTGACCTTTCGAACATTCAGCGACGCCGATCGCATATTCTTTCTGGTCAGCATCGTCACCACCAGCAGCAGTGACACCAGTCCGAAGGTGATCAATGTCAGCGGCACATTGATCCGAAGCAGGATGATAAAGCTTCCCAGAAGCATCACGCTCGAGATAAAGATATCCTCCGGCCCGTGGTGAGCCAGCTCCGAGATCTCATTGAGATCACTCATCAACCGGCTCATCAGCTGCCCGGTCTTGTTGCGATCGAAGAAGCTGACATCGAGCGTCTGAAGATGACTGAACAGATCACGCCGCATGCCGTATTCGATCCGTCCGCCCACCAGATGACCATAGGTCAACATAAAGTAGTTGGCACTGGCTCGGATGAAATACAGACCGAGCAGGATCAAGGCGATCACCACCATCCGCCGGATCTCGGCATTGGGGATGAGATCGTTGATGATGGTCTGAGTAAACAACGGATAGATCAGATCGACGGCCGAGACGATCAGGGCCGCCAACAGGTCCAGAAAAAACAATTTCTTATGTGGTTTATAGTAACTAGCAAAACGTCTTAGCATGTATTCCTCCACCTAACAGTATAACAAATCATTCACCCGATAGCTGCTTAGTCACCGGCTGTCTTGTCTGATCGGCCGCCAGTGGCAAGAACCGATGGACGTCGCGAAGAAATTCCTCGGCCGAATGGGCCTCGATATAGTCGAGCTCGGCCGGAAGCAGCGGGATCAGTTCCATAAAGATCACCCGGTCCTTGCGGGGCAAACGGACGAACGGATCGAGCAGATGGCACTCATTGCAGTAGTGGAGCATCACCGCCCGGTAGGGATTATCATGCTCCAAAAAAGCGTCCAGCTCAAAGATCGCCAGATCACGGATGAGTGAGGCATCATCGAGCGGCAGCCGGCTCAGCCAATGCATCAGTCGGATCGGCCAATCCAATCGGCTCTTCAGCTGCCACTCAGGCGAGAGGTGTAACACCAGCTCCGCCCGGTTGATCCGGTGCATACTCAGATACTGCGGCAATTCCAACGGGATCGCACCCATACCGCAGGTGACAAGCGAGCGAAACGGCCGCTCGGGAGTCGGCTCGGCGATGAGTAGATCGATCCCGGCTTCAAACACGGCCTCCTCAGTGATCTTTGACTTGATCTCGCCCATGTGTTCACTGACATATTGTTCGATCAGAATCTTTTCAGTTGTATCATAGAAATATCCCATAGTTGGTCTCCTTCAAGGAATATATACCCAAGCCGGTCGAAAAAAAGGGTATAGTCTTAACGAGGTAGCTATGAACTGGAATTTTTTAAGAGGTCGGAGGCAGACCTTTTCTCGAAATATCTTTTTGGCCTCGGTCCTGATCCTTCTGGTAGAGACCGATCGAGGGCCGGCGGTGGTGTTTGAAGAACGGGCCCATCATCTAAAGACCCAACCGGGCGAGATCTCTTTTCCCGGCGGGGCCATCGAGCCCGGCGAGACACCCGCCGAGGCCGCCATCCGTGAGGCCTGTGAGGAGCTGTTGATCACACCCGATCAGATCGAGCTGATCGGCCCGCTCGACTATTATGTCACCCCGTTCGATCTGGTGCTCTCGCCTTGGGTGGCTCGATTGAAGAGCGGTCCCTTGTCCCGAAATCCCGATGAGGTCGCCCGGGTCTTCACCGTCTTGCTGCAGGACTTTATCGATCATCCGCCCAGGATCCACTATACCAAGCAGCATGTCACAGCCGATGAGGATTTTCCCATCCAGGACTATCCGTTTCGCACCCTGACCTCTCAGACCTTATTCTTTGAGCTGGGAGGCGAGATCATCTGGGGCATGACGGCCAAGGTCATGAATAATTTCGTCGAGCTGATAAAAGAACACCAATCAGACGACTAGGCTCAGCCAACGAGTCGAAGCGGTCAGCCTGTTTAAAGGTTGACCGCTTCGTTTTGTTTGGTTTATGGCGATCTACAACGAGCTCACCCCGACCCACTCGCGATAGCCCCGCCGCCCGATCGGCTCCCACTGGATCCGAGGAAGCGTCTGATCGAAGGCGTAGCCATCGGCCGATGGATCATACTGCTCGATCTTTTCACGAAGCTCTTCGATGGCTGAGCCATAGTCGGCCTCATCAAAGGGCTCCCCCTGAAACTGCAGGTAGGTGGCTGACGGCAGCTCGATCAGCTCATAGCCGTCCGGGATCACTCGATCGCCGGGCCAGCTGATGCCCTGGACATAGCGTGAGGTGCCGGGTGTGATCATTTGATCCGGCAGCCACAAAGCCAGCGGCTCACCCGTCCCGATCGTCCTTAGCTCCTCCCAGACATCACAGCCTACCTCCTCACAATAGGAAAATAATCATCGGCCTGTGTGGCCCGCTTGATCAGTAGCGTCACGGCGTCTTGTTGGATCAAATCAACTTTCATTAAAATCCTCCTAGGGTGTCGTCTCAGGTACGAATTCATAGCCGCTTAGCGGCACCGCCCGGTCATAGCTGTCCAGCAAGAGGAAGCGTCGAAACAGCTGACGCGATACCTCCGAGCGGAGCTTTTGGCGAAGACTCAAGAATTTGTCCCGAGCCGATGCATCATCGGGATAGTATTCCCCGATGTCATCTCTTAGAAAAAACGGCAGCTGTTGATCGAGGTAGACCTCGGTATCATCAATGATGGCCTTGATCAGACGAAACTGACGCATGCCTCTCATCTCAAGCTCAGGAACATAATAGAAGGTATTCTCCCCGCGGCTGAAGCTTCTGACACTGCCGCCTTGCATCTCACGCTCGATCGCTGCCACCATCAGATCGATCTCATTATGCGAGCTCTCCTGGTGGCGATCGGCCGCCCAAGTGACATTGGCATAGAGTTGATCGAGATCGGCTAGAAAGCGGCTGTCAAGCCGTCTCCAGTCGACAAAATGCATATCGAAGCGCTCGGCCAGTCGGCTGAGCCGGTCGTGATCATACGTCTTCGTATGAAAGATGATAAAGGGCGGCTCACGTTCGGCCTGATCCATGACAAGCAGATCGCCTTCGGTCGAGCCGCTGGCCATCGTTTTAGCTAGCGACACCGATTGATCGAAGCCCTCGAGGCTGGTTGGTCGCTTGGTCTCGGTGATGACTCGGATGGTCTCTTCAGCCACCCGGGCTACCTCGGGCTGGACCTGGTACTGCTGATAGATCCGATCGGTCTGTTTGCCGACACTCTTTTGGCTCGTGCCGACCAGTTGATTTAGGCCGAAGAATTCGATCGTCAGCGGGATCTTTTGCCCCCACGGTACGATCTGTTCAGCCTGGAGCCGATAGATCTGCGTATAGGTCAGGGCATCGGCGCCGGGGACATCGGATGAATAGGCCACCAGCACCTCCGGGATCTCATCGCCCGTCAGATCGACCAAGGCGGCCGAAACGACAAAGGCGCCCGGCAGGTCCTTATAATCGATAAAAAAGGGCGTCATCAATTGACTCATCGGTTGATCGATCAGCTGCTGGAAAAAGGCCCGGTAGGGGGCGGTTTCACTGTCGGATTCAGTTGTTTCGACCTGGTCGGTTTCGGGCTGCTCGGGTGTCGGCAGGGCCTGACAACCTACTAGAAGCAGACATAGAACCAGCAGTAGCAGATAGCGCAAGCGAGCCTCCGGTGGGTCCATAGGTGTCTAATCATAGTATAAGCCATCCGCCGGCCAAACGAAACCAGAAAGATCGGATTTAAGATGGCCGGAGATGAAAAAAGACCCGATCACTCGGGCCTTTTTTAGACTATTGTAGGACTTCGGGATCGACCGGATCTTCGATTGGTGCCCGGTCTTCATCGACCGGCTCTTCGATCGGGACCGGATCGGTCGGTTCCTCGATCGGCGGCTCGTCTTCGACCGGCAGATCGAAAGGTGCTTCTTCGACCGGCTCCTCGACCGGATCGACCGGATTGATCGGGTCGGTCGGGACTTCATTCGGATCGGGTGTCGGGACCACCGGCGGCGTCGGCACGGTCGGATCCAGCGGGACCTCCGGCACGTCAACCACTCGGGCCTCACGGCGAGCCTGACGTTCGATCTCTTCGAGCTCACCCGGGAAATACTGCGGTGCTTCCTTGAGCTCTTCCGCTTTGACTTCCTGGATCTTGGGCTCGGGATGACGCTCAGGATCGTACTGATTGAACGCCCGTTGGCGGTTTTTGTTTTTCTTGAATTTTTTATTCATGGTGCCTCTCTTTTATTCGAATTTGTCGTAGAAGATTTCCTCTTCAGACATACCCTTTTCTTTTAGGATCTCAACAATCTGCTCGATGGTCACGGGTGAACCGCACAGGTAGGCTTCTTTATCGGCGCCGTCATCGAGGGCTTTTCTCAGGCCATCGGTCACCCATTCGGTCGGGCCGTCCCATGTGCCGGGCTCGGCTCCGGTCACGCTCCAAAGCATCTTGATATTGGGCAGATCGGCGGCAATGGCATCGATCTCTTCCTTCATCGGCAGATCCTCTACCTTCCGGCCGGCTGAGATAAAGATCCCCTCTCGCTGGATGTCATTCTCCTGCATATAGCGCAGGATGCTCAGGTTGGGGGCGATCCCCGTCCCGCTGCCGACAAAGATCATCGGTTTATCGGTGTCCTGATAGAAGAAGTGACCAAACGGGCCGATGATATTGAGCGTATCACCTTCTTGGAGGTGCTGGTGGACATAGGTCGTAGCGATCCCCTCGGGGATATAGCCGATCAGCAGCTCGATCTCATCCTTTTTCGACGGTGCCGAGGAGATCGAATAGGCCCGGTAGACCTCTTCGTCATTGCCTTGATATTCCGGTGCCAGGATCTGAACGTATTGACCCGGCTTGAAATTGATTTCTTCGCCTTCGGGCAGCTTTAGATAGACGCGCTTGATGGTCGGTGTGACATCTTCGATCTTACGCACCACCGTCTCCCACTGCTTGAGGTCAAGGTATTCTTCCGGGATCTCGATCCGAATGTCCTCTTTGACCTTGAGCTGACAGGAGAGTCGAATGCCCTGGGCGGCTTCTTCGGGTGTGACAAAGCCGGTCTCGGTCGGCAGGAGCGGTCCCCCGCCTGAGACGACCTTACACTTACAATAGCCGCAGGTGCCCTTGCCGCCACAGGCGGAGGGCAAGAAGACCTCATTATCGATCAGTCCGGCCAGCAGCGTATCGCCGCCATCCATCGTGACTTCCTTTTCGCCATTGATCACGACCTGCTTTTCGCCATAGTTACCGATGGTGTTTTGGGCCACACTCATCAGCAGGGCCAACCCACCCGAGATACCG